>NZ_JAMYTB010000009.1:0-208271 GCF_040322275.1 Mesorhizobium sp. M0174 | reverse complement strand
ATCTCCCCCACAAGGGGGGAGATTGGCAGCTTCGCTGTCTGCTCTTAAATCAGCTTCTCCAGCGTGATCGGCAGGTCCCGCACCCTTTTCCCGGTGGCGTGGAACACCGCGTTGGCGATCGCCGGCGCCACGCCAACAATGCCCAGTTCGCCGACCCCCTTGCCGCCAAGCACCGAGGAGTGCGGATCGGGAATACCGACCGAGATCACCTCGATATCGGGAATGTCGGCATTCGTGGCGATGAGATAGTCGGCGAGATTGTTGTTGACGATGCGCCCATGCCGGCGGTCGACGATGCCTTCCTCGAGCAGCGCCTGGCCGATGCCCATGATGATACCGCCCTTCCACTGGCTTTCGGCGAGCTTGGGGTTGTAGAGCCGGCCCGAATCCAGCGCCGACACCACACGCGACACACGAACCGTGCCAAAGTCCTCGTCGACGCGCACTTCGATGAAATGCGCGCACCAGCTGTAGCGGGAATAGTCGCCCTCGGTGTGTGGCAGCGCCATGGCTATGGTGGTGTAGTTCTTGTAGCGGTCCTCGACCGTCGAATTGGCCGGCATGGTGTCGCCCTTCGCCTCGATATGCTCGCGCCCGACGCTCCTGAGCAGTTCGGCGATGGAAACTTCAGGGCCGTTGCCGCGCGGTGAAGCGATGCGGCCATTGGCGACGACGAGCGTGTTGGCCTGCAGCGCATGGAACGGCGAAGCCGGATCGCTGATGGCGAGCCCGATCAGTTGGTCGAGCGCGGCACTCGTCGCCTTGTGGACGGCGCCGGTCATCACCCCGGCCAGCCGCGAACCGCCGGTGACGCCGGCTCGCGCATAGCGGGAATCGCCAAGCTTGACGACGACGTTTTCCGCCGGCACGCCCACCACCTCGGCGGCGGTCTGCGCCAGGATCGTGTAGGTGCCTTGCCCCATGTCGATCGATGAGCTTTCGACCTCGACCGAGCCGTCGGCCAGGATGCGCACCATGGCCTCGCCATAGGCGCGCCGCACCGGATAGGTGCCGGCGGCGACACCCCAGCCGATCAGCTGGTTGCCGTCGCGCATCGAACGCGGCCGGGGGTTCCGCTTCGACCAGCCAAAGGCTTCGGCGCCGGCGGCGAAGGCCTCACGCAGCTGCCGTGTCGACCACGGCTTCTTGGCATGCGGGTCCTGCTCGGCATAGTTCCTGAGCCGGATTTCCAGCGGATCGATGCCGGCCTCGTAAGCGAGCTCGTCAATGGCGCTTTCGATGCCGAAGGCGCTCGGGTTCTCGCCCGGCGCGCGCAATGCCCCCGGCACCACCGTGTTGACCCGCACGACGTTCTGCCGCGACGAGAAATTCGGCGTCGCGTACATGACCGAGGTGACCGAGCCGAGCGGCTCGACCCACATGCCGTCGACAGAGGTCTCGTTGACGCCGCGATGCACGATCGACTGGATTTTGCCGTCGCGATCGGCGCCGAGCGCTACCGTCTGGCGCGTCGCCGCCCGTCCGCCATAGGCGGTGAAGGTCTGCGGCCTGGTGACCGCCAGCTTCACCGGCCGTCCCAGCATTTTCGCGGCCGCTGCCGCCACCGCGCCGTAGCCATAGGCGAACGCCTTGGACCCGAAGCCGCCGCCAATATAGGGCGAGACAAGGCGCACATTCTCGAACGGCACGCCAAACCATTCGGCATAGGTCCGCGCCATGCCGTCGACCCATTGACTCGGCTCCCAGACCGTCAGCTGGTCGCCCTGCCACTTTGCGATCAGGCCATGCGGCTCCATCGGCGCCTGGTATTCGCGCGGCGTGTTGTAAGCGTTGCAGATCCTGACCGGAGCCGAGGCGAACGCTGTCTCCGCCTCGCCCCATTCCTTGGTCATGGCGTCGACCGGGATGCCGTCGCCGGCCTTCGGATCGCTGAGGTCGACGATCGCCGGCGCCTCGTCATAGGCGATCTTGACCAGCGCCGCGGCCGCTGCCGCCTGCTCGAAACTCTCGGCCACCACCGCCGCGACATGCTGGCCGCTGAAGGTGATGTCGCGCGCCAGCGGGCAATAGGCGACATCCGGCGGCGGCGTGCCCAGCCAGTCCGTTGCGGTTCTCAGCGGCAGGATATTGTCAGGCGTCAGCACCAGCAGCACGCCGGGCGACGCTTCGGCCGCGGCCGTGTCGATCGAACGCACCCGGCCGGCGGCAATGGTGCTCTCGACCAGCACCGCATGGGTAAGTCCCTCGAGCTGCTGCTCGACGGCATATTTGGCGGCACCGGTGATCTTGGCCGGGCCGTCGACGCGAGACAGCCGGCCGCCGACCTGATCGGCGAGGACGGCACCGTCCGAAGCGTCGCCGTGTTTGGCATCGCCGGGTCTTGCTCTCAACTCGTGAACGGTCATGCCGTTTCTCCCATTTTTAGGATGGCGCGGGTGACGACGCGCGGCGCCAGTTGGATCTTGTGGTGGTTGGCGCCATGGTCGACGGCGCCCTCGACGGCGAGCAGGCTGGCTTGCCTGACGACCTCCGGCTCGAGCACTTTGCCTTTCAGCGCCTCTTCGACGGCGCGGGCGCGCCATGGCTTGGTGGCGACGCCGCCAAGCGCGACGCGAAGATCGCGGATCGTCCTTCCGTCGGCCTCGAACTCGATACCGACCACGGCACTTGCCGCGGCGAATTCATAGGACTGGCGGTCACGGACTTTGAGATAGGTCGAGCGGCGGGCGGCGGCCGAAGCGGGAATGCCGATCGCGGTGATCATCTCGCCGGGCTCGATCGCATGTTCGTTGTCGGGCGTGCTGCCCGGCAGCAGAAAAAAGTTATCGACGGCGATTTGGCGGTCACCGAGATGGACGATTGCGTCGAAAGCGGCGAGTGCAACCGCCAGGTCGCCGGGATAGGTGGCGATGCAGGCCTCGCTGGTCCCGAGCACGGCATGGCCGCGGGTGACGCCGCCGATAGCCGAGCAGCCGCTGCCGGGCGAGCGCTTGTTGCAGGCGGGAAAATTCGCCGGGTCGCGGAAATAGGGGCAGCGCGTACGCTGCATCAGATTGCCGCCGATCGTCGCCATGTTGCGCAGCTGCGCCGATGCCGCCTGCCACAGCGCCTCTGAGACGGCAGGGAACCCGCTCTTGATACCGGCATGGTCGGCCACGGTGCTCATCCTGGCCAGCGCCCCGACCGTGGCGCCCCGGTCATCGATCACGATCGTGTCCAGTCCGGTGAGATGGGTGATGTCGACCACGATCTCGGGTTCGGCAACGCCGCATTTGGCGAGATCGACAAGCGTCGTGCCGCCGGCGAGCAGCATGGCGCCGGGCAGTGCTGCTGCCTCACGCGCTGCGTCGACCGAGCCGGCACGGAGATACGAAAAGTCCCTCATGATGTGGCCTCCACGGCTGCCTGGCGCACGGCGGCGACGATATGCGGATATGCGCCGCAGCGGCAGAGATTGCCGGCCATGTATTCGCGGATCTCCTCATCGGAGCCGGCATGGCCTTCGCGAATGCAGGCGACCGCCGACATGATCTGGCCCGGCGTGCAATAGCCGCACTGGAAGGCATCCTGTTCGAGGAAGGCGGCCTGCACCGCATGTAGCGCGCCATCCTCCCCGGCAAGCCCTTCGATGGTGGTGATGGCACGTCCTTCGGCCTGCGCGGCAAGAGTCAGGCAGGCCAGCACGCGCTGGCCGTCGATATGGACGGTGCAGGCGCCGCACTGGCCTTGGTCGCAGCCCTTCTTGGTGCCGGTCAGGCCGAGATGATCGCGCAAGGCGTCGAGCAGGGTAACACGCGGCTCTGCCTCGAGCTCATGTCGATGTCCGTTGATTTGAAGTTGGATCGGAGTTCGGGTTTTGCTTGTCATGGGGCGTCTGGCTCCAGTTGCTTGACGCGAGAGGGGATGATCTGGCGCCCGGCCAGCGAGCGGCAAGGTCAGCTTATGGCTAGGTGAAGGCTAATCTCCCCTTGCGGGGAGATGCCCGGCAGGGCAGCGGGGGTCCGCTTGGCTTGATGCGACCTCCGGGAGGGCCGCGGTTTGCGAGGTTGAAAGACGTGACATACCCGATCCCGTGATTACATGATCCCGTGATTACATGATAAAGGCGCTCCACAAATCGGAGGCGCCTCCGTTTATTAACTAGGGGCCTGCTCCGCCCTGTTCAAGCCCCGGATCGAAATTGATCGAAATTGGAGAAAATTGGGGGCGGGCAGCCAGCCGTCATGCCGGGAGACAAAAAAGCACCACCGGCCCAAGCCGGTGGTGCTCTCTGGACTGTCTGTAGGGGCAGGACAGTCCAATGATCCTGAGGGGATCGCGCTCAACGTGGGCTCATTTTTGCCCCACGGCATCGGCCGAACAGATGAGGAGTGCCGGCCGCGAGGAAATATCCTCCGTCGTCACCCGCCGTGCACCGGAGGCGGGCAAGATGCCTCGCCTGCCGGAACGCCGGCCCAAACTCGATCCTGTGATTATAGTTACTTGCGATTATATTTGTCGGAGACGTAACGAAGGTGGAAGAGTCTGCGTTCTTGAAACGGGGCCTGCCTATCCGGTTATGCTTCGGATCAGCACTGGAGAAGAAATTGGCCGCGGAGCCGCCCGTCATACCTGGAGACAAAACCGAAACCGCCGTTGCAAAACCGCTGCGCGCCGACGCGCAGCGCAACCGCGACGCGCTGGTCGAGGTCGCGGCAAAGGCCTTTGCCGCGCATGGCGTCGACGCCTCGCTGGAGGAGATTGCGCGCCAGGCCGGCGTCGGCATCGGCACGCTCTACCGGCATTTCCCAACCCGCGAGCATCTGGTCGAGGTGGTTTATCGGCGCGAAGTGGAAGGGCTGTGCCAGGCGGCCGACGAACTCGCCCACGATCATTCGCCCGACGTGGCGCTTGAACAATGGATGCAGCGCTTCGTCGACTACATCGCCACCAAGCGCGGGCTGTCGACAAGCCTGCGCATCCTGCTCACGACCAACTCCACCCTGTTCTCCGACGTTTCGGGCAGGGTGACGCTCGCCTTGCGGCGGCTGATCGATGCCGCGGTCGCCGACGGCTCGATCCGCAGCGACGTCGATGCCTCCGACGTGCTGCATGCGCTGGGCGGCATCTATTCGGCCCCGGACACCAAGGACTGGCGCGACCGCTCGCGCCGATTGGTGTCGCTGCTGATGGATGGGCTGCGGTTTGGAGCGGCCAAATCCCGCCCATCCAAGGAATAACGAATGCAGTGACTGTCCTTATTTCAGCGAGATGCTCATACCGCTGAGATCGGCATTGACTTGCAGGCCTACCTGCCTGCCTGTGAGTTCGAGTTGGGCACCCTTGTCATTGGTCATGACGATCACCTGGGCTCCTTTGCCGAGCGCGCCGCCACCGCCCGCTGCGCCGTAAACCCCCGTCACATCCCGGGCGCGCCGTATGTGGCGCACGGTACCTTTGAAATAGGTCTTGGAGGCACCGAAGGCGAGGCCGCCCGAGATGCCGCCGACCGAGATGGGATACCGGCGACCATGGAAGGTCAGTGTGCCCTCGCCTCCGGCGCCGCCGATGAAGAAGGCCGCCTTGTAGATGGCGAAGCGGATCGTACCGCTGTCGGCATGTGCGACGCTGGCAAAGCTAACTGCCGCCGCAGTTATGACGGCAACCGCGACTGAACGAAATCTGGACGAAATCTTCATGATGAGAACTCCTCAAGATCGCCGCATGCCCAGCCGGCCGGGCACGTCGGCGCCGTATCAAAGTCATAGCTGAACAGTCTCGCCCGTCATTGGTTCCAAGCACGCGGCCTGAATCCGGCTGCGAGAAGACCGCTACGAAACGAGGCGGATGGCGAGCGTAGTCCTGGCTGTAAGAACATGACTGATGGTGGGGATGATCGTAGGTGTTGAGGCGGAATGGTATTAGTCTGCGCTGTCCTGGGGTTTCGGGAGCGCGGCAAAGGAATGGATTTCAACTCACGGCATGGCTACCTCCTGATCGGCGGCCTTATCCTGGTCGGTGCCGGGCTGCTGGTCCTTTCGCTGATCGTCAATCTTCGCGTGGCGCACAGCGTGCGCGACGACGTACGCCATCGTGAAAAGCTGCTGGAATATTATCGCAACATCTTTTCGCAGCTGGGCGTGATCATGATCGGGATTGGCGTGTCCCTGTTCATCTTCTTTTTCCAGCAGAATTATCAGGACCAGCGCAAACGCGAAGCGGAGCTCCAGCAGGTTCTCGCCAAACTGGCGGCACGTGTTGCCCGCGGCAGCGCTGTCGTGGAGGCCCTCGGCGAATTCGACGCGCTGCTGGATGATGGTGGTGCTTATGTCAGTCCGGAACACGGCGGTGACAACGCCGCTGTCAGCGCCCACGGAACGGCGCTCGCCAAGCAGGTTTCCCAGATCCTTCTGGTCGAGCGCGACGTCGATGTTCAGGGGTTCGATATCCTGAATCTGTCGCGCGATTTCGAAGCATCGTTCGTCGTCAACGAGCTCAACCCAACGCTATGGTTCAACGTCGTCCGGGACGAGAGCGACATCAAATATGCCACCACCCAGATGGCCCTTGATTACAAGGACCTGCAGGATGCGATCGGCGGCGAGCCTATCGAGGTTGCGATCGCCAAGCCCGAAAAGGAGCGGAAGATCAAGCAGGAGGTGCTCGACGTGTTTTATGATGCCGACCTCCTGCGCCAGCGCAGCAGGCGGTTTCTCGGCCGCGCGTGCTGGCTTTTCAGCAAGGGGCGCGACTTCGTCAAGCTTGCACCGGCCAATGAGATCGAAGCCGATGCCACGTCGCACCAGGAATGGATCGATCGGTCAAAAGGCTTCCTGACGCAGTTGAAGTCGGGAAGCGGCGATTGCTTCAAATTGCTCCAGTTCGGCCCGGCATCCTGAACCGGCAAGCATCGCCCGCCCGGCGGCGGCTAATCCCCCACGCGTTGCAGCGTGCCGAGACGATTGTCGTCGAGAAATTCGACGGTCATGGCCGACGCCTTGCCGTCGGGGCCGAGGGCAAAGCTGACGGCCGAAGGCCTGTCCGGCATCTCGGCATCGGGGAAGGTCACGAAGAGGTCGCGGTTGAAATGCTTCAGTGGATAGGACCGCGCACCGGCAGGCCCGACCTTGAGGACAAGAGCGTCTCCTTCGCCTGACACAATAGCATCGCCGATGAAGTCGTTGAAGTAACGGCCCGCATAGGCGCTGGCCGGCGCCGCCGGACTTGCTGGAGAGGGCGGCGCGGCATAGGTAGCCTTGGCCGCCGCAATCACCGGGCCGAACATGCCTGCATAGATATCATTCCAAGCCTTTACCTTGTCCTTTCCCAGCGTTCCGTCGAAGACGAGATCGGCGAAGCTGTCGGACAGTCCCTCCGGCACGCCTGTCGGAAAGGCGTTGGCGATGACGACGATGCCAAGCTTCTCCTCGGGAAAGAGCATCACCAGACTGCGGGCGCCGGCGCTGAAGGCGCCCGCATGACCCCAGATCGGTCCGTGCCGGCCGAATTCGACATTCCAGCCGAGGCCGTAGAAGGCCTCGCCTCCGGAGACGGGGTTCTTGCCGCGAACCATCAAGGGAATATGTGTCTGGTCCAGCGCATCGGCGGCAATGAGTCTCTTGCCGGCGTAGTCCCCGTTGCCGAGCACAAGGCGCATCCATTGCGAGAGGTCGCGTGCGGTGGAACTGACGCCGCCTGCTGGCGCCTGCGCATCCGGATAGCGCTGGACCTTGGCGGTCCACGCGCCATCGATTTTGGCGTGGAGCTCGGCGCGGTTGGCGTGCTTGATGAAGTCCGAATGACGGGAACTGGTCGAGGCCATTCCAAGCGGACGGTAGAGCTTCTCTTCGGCGACCTCTTCCCATGATTTGCCTGTCGGCTTCGCGGCCGCGACGGCACCCTCGGTCAGTCCGAAATTGCTGTAGGAATAGCCCGCGCGAAAGCTGGATGACGGCGACACGAACCGCAGGCGGCGCAGGATCTCCGCGCGGTCATAGCCGATGTCCTCGAGGTCGTCGCCGGCGGTGCCGGGAAGCCCGCTGCGGTGTGCAAACAGATCGCGGACCGTGAGTTCGCTGGTCGGATAGGGCTGAGCGAGCCGGAAAGCCGGATCGAGGTCGGCGATCTTGGAATCCCACGAAGCGATCCCGTCGCTGACCAGCGCCGCCACGACGGTGGCGGAGACCGGCTTGGAGAGCGAGGCAATCTGGAAGACCGTGTCGGCATCGACGATCTCCGGTTTTCCGGCTTCGCGATGCCCGAACCCCTTGAGGAAGATCACCTCGTCGCCGTGCACGACGCCGATGGCCAGACCGGGCACGCTACCATCCGCGACGACGCCTTCGGCAAGCAATTCGAGCTTCGACAGAGCGGCGGCGATCCTGTCGGGTGGGATGGTATCGGCCGACGCCGCCTTCGGCAAAAGCGTCATGATTGCGATGAAGGCCAACATCCTCCACCGGAGGTGATTCCGGTTTATGAACAGCCGCATGCTCAGCCCCTCCGCTTCACCGGCGTGCACTATTGCAGGCCGACGCAGGGAAGGCCAGCCTCACCCTCGACCCGCCATCCATTGACGGATGTCCGCATCACACCAGTCGAAATTCAGACAGCCGCGCCTGAGCTAGGATGCAGCGCGCAGGCGGAGGCGCCGCCTGCCGGCGCGGGCCTTCTCCGCCACCGCGGCGGTGATCTCGACCACGCCGTCTTCACGCGGTCTGGCGTTGGTGACCTTGTGGAGCCGCTCATAGGGCAACAGTTCCTTGACCCGGGCTTGAAGCGACGCGACTTCGGCTCGCAGATCCTCGCATTCCTGCCTCTGGACGTCGAACTGTATCTGTTCGGATGCCTGTTGCAGAGAAAGCTGCGAAAAATTTGCGCTGATTGCGGAAAGGTTCATCTTGTCGTTTTCGCTCTCTTTCATGAGAGCAGACAATTTTTGCTCGACAATTTGCCTTTCGGCCACCGCGTCGCTCGCTTGGGCCTTGAGCCTGGCGATCTCGCTGGCGGCTTCGCTGTTCTGGTTGGAGGCGGCCTCCAGCCGCGATCGAAGGTCCTCGATTTCAGAACGCAAGCCGGTCATCTCCGCGACACTGCGTGCAAGCTCGGCTTCCCTGTCACCGTCCCTGAGGCGGGCTGCTTCCGTTATTTCCGATAGCTTCGCCTGCGCCATATCGAGCGATTTCTGCAGCCGCATCTCCTCTTTCTCGCTCTTGCCAAGCGCGGCCAGCAGTTCCGAAAGCTGCGCGGCATCATTGGCATGGACAGTCGAGAGTTCGTCCAGCCTGTGCCGGGCCTCGGCTTCCCGTTTCAGCGCCTTGTCGAGGTCGATCGACAAGCTGACATGTTTCTCCCGCAGCATTTCGTTCTCGCGCGAGCGTCTGTTGGCCTCGACGGCTCTGGCTGAGAGTGTTTTGACAAGCTCGCCGAACTCGGCCTCGCGTTTTGCGCTCGCATTGCCTGCCACGACAAGTTCCAGCCTTGCCGCAGCCAGCGCGCCGCGAAGTGCTTCCTTGTCCTCGACCAGGCTTGCCTCGTGCTGCTGCAGGGCCTCGATAGCGCTGTCGCGCTCGCGCTGCTTTCTGGTTGCATCGTGGAGCTGTTCGGACAGCACCCTTTGCTGCGCGGTCAGGCCAGTATTTGCCAGCTCCAATTCGTTGGCGCGAAGAATGTCGCCGTGGAGCAGTTTTAGAAATTCGCCCGTCAGATGATGCGAGGTCGCGATCTCCGACAGTTTCGCATTGATCTCCCCCAGATACTCCTGCGCGTCGTGAAAGAGCCCATCGACCGCGCTTAAGGCAGCCAGCCGGGTTTGCGTATGGGGGGACAGCCGTCGTGCGGTCTCGAAGGCGTCCGCATTGGCCTCGATCTGCGAGCTGTCATCCGTTGCCCCGAGATTCTCATCCGATACCGTCTCATCCGGCACAGTGACGTCGTTCAGCGGCGGCTGATCGTCCACGTTGAGACATTCGCTAAACGCATCCGCCAAATCGGTTTCGAGCTCCTTGAACGCTCTTTCCACAGTCTCGGCACGCTTGATCAAACCTTTGAAATTCATGACCGAATATCCCTCTCGTGCAGCGCCGTTAAGGAGCGGACTTTCAACTCTTGACCTCGCCTCCCCGAATACGGGGTTCATCTCCTGACGTGCGCTCTGGCCGACGCAGGCTAGGGACAGGCTTGGCCACTGTCCTCGTGTGTTTGAATGACGTAAAGCCGTGTTCTGCCGCGCTCCATACCCGAGGCGTTGGCACCGCTCGCAAAATGCCACTCATTTCACCCGAGACGGATATGAAGCGGCGCAAGCCTGAGAATCGCCTGGTAATTGTCTTAAGGACCGGCCGAGCGCCTCGGTGTTCTGCAGCAGCTACAAGGTCACGGCCTAGGACGACGCGTGTCACTGCCGAGAGGCCTGACCTAATAAATGATTGTGTTGAATACGTTTCGCTGATTAGCTGCTGTGAATAGACCAGGGACAAGACCGACAAAATGTTGTCCCGGGAGGACCGCGATGCCGGTGCTTGAGGTTCGCCACGTCTCCAAGAATTTCGGGGCTATCCAGGCCCTGACCGACGTCAGCTTCCAGGTGGAGCGAGGCGAAGTCGTTGGTCTCATGGGGGATAACGGCGCCGGCAAGTCGACGATAGTCAAGACGGTGGCCGGGAATTTTCCTCCGAGCGACGGCGAAATTGTAGTCGAGGGCGAGGTGTGCCACTTCCACCAGCCTGTGCAGGCCCGCGCCAAAGGGATCGAAGTTGTTTATCAGGACCTGGCGCTCGCCGATAACTTGACAGCCGCGCAGAACGTCTTTCTGGGGCGCGAGATCAAGAAAGGCTTCTGGCCGATCAGGATTCTTGACAAGCAGGCGATGATCGATCGCTCGGCTGCGCTGTTCAAGGAACTCAAATCGGAAACCCGGCCGCGCGACCTCGTCAGAAAGATGTCGGGTGGGCAGCGCCAGGCGGTCGCCATCGCGCGGACCCGACTTTCAAATGCCAAGCTGGTGCTGATGGACGAACCAACGGCCGCCATCTCAGTGCGCCAGGTGGCGGAAGTACTCGAACTGATCCGGCGCCTCAAAGCACAAGGAGTCGGCGTCATGCTGATCAGTCACCGAATGCCTGATGTGTTCGCCGTGGCAGATCGTATTATCGTCCTCAGGCGGGGCTCAAAAGTTGCCGACAAGCCAGCCGACAAAACGTCGCCCGAGGAAATCACTGGACTGATAACGGGGGCCATCCGTGGCGAATAGTGTTCAGGAGTCAGTTGGCGTTCAGGGCTCAGTCGAAGAACATGGCCGGCCGGCCATGTCGGATTTCGTTCCGACCAAGGAAAAAACAGTTCTCCAACGTGTGATTTCAAGTCAGCCCTTCTGGGTGACGATCGCGCTCATTGCGCTCGTCATGTTGATGACTGCGATGGAGCCGAGCTTCGGCACCTCTGAAAACGTCGCCAATGTGACGCGCAATTTCGCACCTTTCGGCATCATGGCACTTGGCATGACGATCGTCATCATCACCGGCGGCATAGATCTGTCGGTCGGCTCCGTCATGGGTCTCGTGGTCATCGTCGCCGGCCTGTTCCTCACCTGGCATTATCCCTGGTACGTCGCCTTCGCCATGGGCCTTTTCTCCGGTCTGGCGTGTGGCGCGGTCAATGGATTCTTTGTCGCCTATGTCGGGATGCCGTCCTTTGTGGTCACCCTCGGCATGCTGTCCGTCGCGCGCTCGCTGGCGGTCGTATTCTCGGCCAACCAGATGCTCTACCAGTTCGGGCCCGATGCCCCGATCGTAAAGGCAATCGGTCAGGGGAAATGGCCGCGGCATGGTCTGGACGACTGGGCACCGCATTGGATACCAGAACTGTCGTCACAATTCTGGACCATGGTGATCCTGGCCCTGATTGTCGGCTTCGTGTTTAACTTCACTGCCTGGGCCCGGCATCTCTTCGCCATCGGCGGCAATGAGGAGGCGGCACGGCTCACCGGCGTTCCGGTCAACTGGATCAAATTCCAGGCCTATGTCTTCTCGGCTTTCACCGCCGCGCTCGCCTCGCTCCTGCTCCTCGGCTATAACGGCTCGGCCATCAATGCCATGGGCCAAGGCTATGAGCTGCGCGTTATCGCCGCGACAGTCATTGGCGGCGCCAGCCTCATGGGCGGCGCCGGCACGGCCTTCGGTGCGATCATCGGTTCCGCCTTCCTCGAGGTGATCAGGAACGCGCTGCTGATGGCCGGCATCGATTCAAACTGGCAGGGTGCCTTCGTCGGCGCCTTCATCGTTCTTGCGGTTCTCTTGGGCATGCAAACCGGCGGCAAATCGATTCTCGCCGCGTCGCTGGCAGTCTTGATGCCCAAAAAACGCCGCTAGAAACCCGCCGGCGGGAGGCTTGCGGGACATCACACCAAGGAGGAGAACGTCACATGAAAAAACATCTGCTCACGGCCGCCGTCGCGCTTGGCGCAATGGTGCTCGCCGTTTCCGGCGCCCAGGCGAAATACACCTTCGCCCTGGTGCCGAAGAACATGAACAATCCTTTCTTCGACCAGGCACGCGACGGCTGCAAGAAGGCCGAGGCCGAATCCAATGGCGCTGTAGAGTGCATGTATATCGGCCCCGGCGAACATGGCGGCGGCGACGAGCAGGTGCAGATCGTGCAGGACCTCGTAGCCAAGAAGGTGGACGGCATCGCCGTGTCGCCTTCGAACGCCGCAGCGATGGCGGTTGCGCTGCAGGCCGCCAAGGAGGCCGGTATCCCGGTTCTCACCTGGGACTCCGATCTCCTGCCCGAAAACAAGGATCTGCGCGTTGCCTACATCGGCACCCACAATTACGAGATCGGTGTGAACCTCGCCAAGCTTGTCATGCAGATCAAGCCCAAAGGCGGCACGATCTGCATCCAGTCCGGCGGCGCCGCGGCGGCCAACCACAACGAGCGCATGCAGGGCATTCGCGATACGCTTTCGGGCACCAAATCGGCGGCCTCGCCCGGAGATCGGCTGACAGGCCAGAACGGCTGGACCGAAATCGAAGGCTGTCCGCTCTACACCAACGATGATTTCCCGCTTTCGGTGCAACAGTTCGAGGATATCATGGCGAAAAACCCGAACCTCGACGCGTTTGTCCCAACCGGTGGCTTCCCGCAGTTCATCCCTGATGCCAACCGCGCCGCCGTCGCACCGTACAAGGACAAGATCGCCTCGAAGGCCCTGGCCCTTGTCGTCGCCGACACGCTTCCGGTACAGATCGACCAGATGAAGGAAGGTTTCTCGCTTGGCCAGGTCGGCCAGCGGCCGTTCGAGATGGGCTACAAGACGATGATGGCGCTGAAGGACATGAAGGATGGCAAGGCTCCGCCGGCCGACCCGACCTACACGGGCCTCGATGTCTGCACTCCGGAGACAGCCGACACCTGCGTCGCTAAATAGTGCTTTTGGGCGGGAGGAAACTCCCGCCCTTTTCCATAGGGGATCTCAATGCCGGAATTGTTCTCGCTCAAGGGCCGTGTCGCATTGGTCACGGGCGCCTCGCGTGGCCTTGGTTTTGCCATGGCCAAGGCACTTGCGGAGAACGGCGCGACGGTGGTCGTCAACGCCCGCGACGTGGCCGCCCTTTCCGCCGCGGCGGACAGGATAGGTGCAGAAGCCCTGCCGTTCGATGTCACCGACGCGGCGATCTCAAGGGCGTCGCTCGAAGGAATCGTCGAACGCCACGGCCGCCTCGACATTCTGGTCAACAACGCCGGCATCCAGCATCGTAAGCCGCTGGTCGAATGGCAGGACGAGGATTTCAACCACGTGGTTGCCGTCAATCTGTCGGCTTGCTTCCGCATGATGCGCGACGCGGTGCGCCTGATGCTGCCAAACAAGTTCGGGCGCATAATAAACACCGGATCGGTCGCTGCGATCCTTGGCCGTCCCACCATTCACGCCTATGTGGCGGCAAAGGCGGGGCTGCACGGGCTGACACGCTCAACTGCCGCTGAGCTGGGCCGCCACGGCATCACCGTCAACGCGATCGCCCCAGGCTATTTCGCCACCGAGCTCAACACCGCACTTATGCACGACGAGGCCTTCACCAAATGGGTCGAGGCACGAACCCCCGCGGGCCGCTGGGCCCAGCCTGAGGAACTCGGCGGAGCCGTGGTGTTTCTCGCCTCCGACGCTGCCGCTTACGTCAACGGGCACGTGCTGGCCGTTGACGGCGGGCTATCGGTTTCCCTGTGATTTCAACCGGCGACACCGTGCCGACAGGGCGTGCCTGCTAGCCGCCTGAAACGACTTGCTGCATGTGCTGCTGGCCCGGTCCCCCTGCGCGGACGCAGACGCCACACGATTGGATGGCGCGCCGTATTGCAGCCGCCGACTCTCGATTCGCAACGGGTTATTTCGACGTCTGGCGGCATCGATGCTTGATGCCGCCAATATTTCATTCCACACACCGGCCACGATGAGAAACGACATACGGGATCAGCGCCGGGTATTCGGGTGGGCCTTGCCCACTTCGATTGCCCTGCATCTGCTCATCGTCGCGTTTTTGTTGTTCGGACTGCCGGCAACGCTCTCGCAGCCAGGGAAGGAGCAGGCCATTGCGGTGGATATCGTGCCGCCGCCCAAACCGCCGGAAAAAACCAAACCTCCGTCCCCCGCTGAACCGCCCAAGCCGGAAAAGCCGCCGGAAGCAAAGGTCGAGACCCCGGCGAGCCGTGAGGTCGCCGCGCAGAGACCTGTCTTCCAATTCGGTGAGAAGGACGCCGGTCCTCGCAAGTCTCTGGACGGCAACAGTGCGGAGGATGGTTCGGAACAACCGCCCGCGCCGCAAGATCCCAATAACCAGGATCTTGCACAGCCACCTGCCGTGACTGCGGTCGACGGGAAAGACCAGGCTCCGCCGCCTGGCGCATCACAGCCGCCAAAGCCCAAGCCGGCGGATGTCGCTAACGTGCAAAAGCCGTTGAAGCTTGAAGAAGCGAAAAGATTGTTCTCGCAAGCAGCAACCGATGATCCAATCGCGACAACCGCCATGAGAAACGTGCCGCGCGCAGTACGAATCGGTCAGCTCTGCAACACGGAGCTCGCGCAGCAATTGGTGCACGCGTCGCCCCCCTATTTCCCAGACAGCTTGCTTGAGTATCGGCTGAAGGCCGGCACGGTCATGAACGTCGCCAGTGCGCCGTTCCCCGCAAACGGGCAGTGGTACGATCTGAGCTTTCGTTGTGAGGTCGATCCGGACGCAACGAAAGTCGTGTCGTTCGCCTTCCGTGTTGGAAATCCGGTGCCGCGCAGTGAATGGAAGCGCCGCGGGTTGCCCGCCGAATAGGTGGTCAAGGCCACGGAGGCCGGCTGTCCGGCGCCATCAAATCCGGCCGGCGATGTCTTCGCGCGGCCCGAGTGACCGAACCAACACGCGCCAAAAATGGCTTTCGTCAGTGGCCGCCGAAGTCTAGCATACGGCTTTGGGAGGAGGCTTCGATGACTTCAAGTTTCAATGTTCACCATGCTGCCGGCTATGAGCAGCTCATGGGCCGCTGGAGCCAAAGGCTCGCGCCGCTGTTCATCGACTTTGCGGGCCTTAAAGACGGCGAAAAGATCCTCGACGTCGGTTGCGGCACCGGCAGCCTGACCTTCGCGCTCGTCAAGGCCGCTGACCTCCGTGAGGTCGCCGCGATCGACTTTTCAGGCGTTTTTGTCGAGGAGGCAATCCGGCGCAACTCCGATCCGCGGATAAAAATCCGTCAGGCGGATGCCTGCGCCCTGCCCTTTGAGGACGGCGCGTTCGACCGTGCCCTGGCCCTGCTCGTGCTCCATTTCGTGCCCGAAGCCGGCAAGGCAGTCGCCGAGATGCGCCGCGTCGTGCGGCCGGGCGGCGTGGTCGCGGCGACGGTATGGGACCATCTCGGCGGCATGCCGGGGATGCGCATGATGATCGACACGGTGGCGGTGCTCAGCGAAGGCGGACGCCAGCTGCGCGCCCGCTATTGCACGCAGCCGATGATGCAGCCGGGTGAAATGAAACGGACCTTTGTCGAGCAGGGTCTCCGCGACGTTACGGAGACCGAGCTGATGATCCGCATGGACTATCAAAACTTCGACGATTACTGGGCGCCGATAGCCGCCGGCGAAGGGCCGCTCGGCAAGTATGTGGCCACGCTCGATCCAGAAGAGCGGGCGCGCGTCGACGCCGCCATGCGCGACGCCTATGAGGCCGGCCGGCCCGACGGCCCGAGATCCTTTGCGAATGTCGCCTGGGCCTGCCGCGGTATCGTTGCCTGACCGGCCGGCAGCCGGGATGCATTCTTCGCATAGGAAGCATCGCTCTCCTCGCGCCGGCTTGTCCCGCTGTTGACGGGACGGCCTCCGCTTCGGCCCCGCTAGATCCGCCAAGGGTGGCTGCATTAGCCGATCCCGTAGACCAGCCTGACGCGGCCGTCCGAAAGCTGCTCCACTTTGCGCAGTTCGAGCCCACGACGATTTTTCGCCGTCCCAAACAGCGCCTTTCCTTCACCGGCGAGCAGCGGATAGACGATCAGCCTGAGCTCATCGACCAGCCCGGCATCGATAAGGCTCGCGGTAATTCGGGCGCCGCCCATAAGGTAGATGTCTTTGCCGGGCTTCTGTTTAAGCGCAGCGATATCCTCGAAATTCCGCACGAAGCGCGTCTTTGGCCAGGCGGCCGAAGTCATTGTGTTCGACAGCACATAATGCGGGGTCTGCGCGGCGAATCGGGCCCATTCGAGCTCGGCCGGCTTCGGCAATTTGCCGGTCATCGGCAGCGGCTTGTCGGGCTCGTTCTGGATGGCGCTCCAGTAGCGCTCGTAGCCGGCATACATGACGCTGCCAAGCAGGCAGGCGTCGATTTGCGGCGTCAGGCCATATTCGTCCGACCACGCGTCGACCCAATCGGCGTAACCCTCGGGCCCCTCCATCTTGCCGTCGACGGAGATTTTCATCCCAGCGATCAATTTGCGCATGACTTCCTCCATCAGGCTTGCGGGATGCAAGCACGTTTCATCGTTGCTTCGTGTTGCTGGCGGCGACCTCAGGGATGGACGCCGCGAGTTACATCAGGCCGGCAGGCGGCGATCGTATTCTTCCCGCAGGCGGCTCCAGCCGTCCCAGAACGAGGTCGGCGTCTTGCCAGCCAGGCGGGCGGCCAGCAGGTCGAGGTGTATGTGCCAGCCGGCCGTGATGTTGAGCTGGATTGCACGTTCCGGCAGGCGGCGATGGACGACGGTGAGCAGCACATCGCTACCCTTCGCCTCCAGCAAGAAGGAGACGCCGCCGGTATTTCCCCAGGTGATGGAAAGCTTGCGCGGCGGATCGAGGTCGGTGATCCGGCCCTCCATCCGATGCTCTTCGGGAAAGCCCGCGGGGCGCTGGCCAGGCGGGTCCGTCAGCTCGTCGTTACGCCAGACCAATTCGAACGAGCTGCCCGCCTTCATTTCCATCTGCCCCGCTGCCATCCACTGCCGGCGCAGGTCACTCTCGGTGAGATAGGCCCAGACGCGCTCGATGGGTCCGGGCAAAAGGCGTTGGATAGTGAACGTGGCGGGCTCGCTTAGCGCGCCATAGGCGTCGATGCTTCTCATCTGGTTCATTGCTCGTCTCCTTCTTTCGGATTGGGCGATTTCCTGGGCTCATCCTGGGCTTTGCGTGCGTCCTCTTCGCGAAGAAGGCGTTCGAGAACATCGAGACGACCGGTCCAGAAGCGCTCGTAGAAGCTGAGCCACTGATGGGCGCTGGCCAGCGGTCCGGGGGATAGTCGGCACAGATGCGTGCGGCCCCTCACCTCTCGACGAATAAGCCCTGCGTTCTCCAGCGCCTTGATGTGCTTGGAGGCCGCCGCGAGCGACATCGCGAAGGGTTCCGCCAGCTGGCTTACCGTTTTCTCGCCATGGGCGAGATCGCGAAGCATGTGCCGGCGCGTGGCGTCGCCAAGGGCGTGAAAGACCGCATCCATCTGAGGTGTTTGTAATTCAACCATGTAGTTGAATATAGACGCACGCTTTGAGATAGTCAACCGTTTGGTTGAATAAATTATGTGAAGCGCCGCAGGGCCGTTTGCGCCATCGAGCGCATCGACGTGACGGGAGATACGGACGGCCCGCGACAGTAAGGGCGAGGCCCTTATTTGCCGTTGAAGAAACTGTGGATCGCGGCTTCCAGCCTTTCGATAAGCTGAGGGTTGTGGCAGCTGCCAGCCCAGATCAGGGCGTTTAGCCTTATTTCTTTGTTGATAAAGCTCACTTTCCCAGAATCCAGCAGGTATTCCGCGATCTCGTAGTGCCGCCCTTTGATAGCCTCGATGAGCGCGTTGTTTCTCCCCGTCTTGTCGGTCAGATTTACTTCCGCGCCATTCTCCACGAGCAACTTGACGACTTCGAGATGCCCGTTCTTCGCCGCCTCGATAAGAGCCGTTCTACCGTAGTAGTCAGCTCGCGCGTTGATCTCTATTTGGGGGTGTCTCACGAGGCCTGAGATACACGCGTAATGTCCCTTGGCCGACGCAAGGCTCAAGGGCGTGCTCTTCCACTTGTTTCTGGCATTCACATCGATTTCCGGGTCTTCGATCAGCACCTCGACCACCGCTGTGCGGTCATTGAGGGCTGAAAGGTGAAGTGCAGACCAGCCGCCGTCGTCCGACTGATTGATCTCGGCGCCAGCCGCCAATTCCGATCGAACCGCATCCGCATCGCCTTGTTCTGCCGCGACCAGCAGGGGCGACCAGTCTCTTGCTCCTTCGCCTTCCAAGCTGTTGGTCAACGCAGTCGCCTCCTCGGATAGTCCACAGAATACCACAGAATCCGCGACAGCGGGATCGTCCTGAATGGAGTTCCCTGGACTCCGTGGGTCACAGAGAGCTGTCGGCCCGAAGCGGAAGATCAGCGCTTCACGTCCGTCTCCTCACATTCTCATGATATCGACTGGCTTTGGCGGCCATCCAGACTAGATAGAGCGTGCGCCGGGCGGAATGATGCAGAAGGACCTGAACATGGCTGAACAGATTACCCTAGATAGACCTGAACAAATCAGATTGAACGACGGCTCCGCCATTCCGCAAATCGGCCTTGGCGTGTGGCAGGTCGATCCAGCCATCACGGCCAAGGTGGTGGGCTGGGGGATCGAGGCCGGCTACAAACTGATCGACACCGCCGAAGGCTACCAGAACGAGGAAGGCGTCGGGCAGGCGATCCGCTCGGCCGGCGTGCCGAGAAGCGAGCTGTTCATCACCTCGAAACTTCGCAACGGCGCCCATCAGCGCGACGCCGCCCTGCGCGCTTTCGACGAGACGATGAGCAAGCTCGGCATCGAGCAGCTCGACCTGTTCCTGATCCACTGGCCGGTGCCCGGCCAGGACAGATATGTCGAGGCCTGGAAGACGCTGATCGAGCTCAGGCAATCGGGCCGGATCAAGTCGATCGGCGTTTCGAACTTCAATCAGGACCATCTCGAGCGGATCATCGGCGAGACCGGCGTCTCGCCGACAGTCAACCAGATCGAGCTCCATCCCCGTTTCCAGCAGCGCGACAAACGCGAATTTCACGACAGGCACAACATCCGCATCGAAAGCTGGAGCCCGCTGGGCAGCGGCCGGCTGTTGAGCGACCCGACGCTCGAAAGCATCGCCAGGAAACACGGCAAGTCGGTGGCGCAGGTGATTATCAGGTGGCACCTTCAGGAAGGGCTGATCGTCATCCCGAAATCGATCCACCAGGACCGGATCGCCGCCAATTTCGATGTCTTCGATTTCGAATTGGAAGCGAAGGACCTCGAGCTCATCCGGGGCATGGATTCGCCCGACGGCCGCACCGGCCCGAACCCCGCCACCGCCGCGTTCCTGTTCTGACGAAGGCGGGCATCACCGCGGCGTTGGCATTCCTTTGCGACCCCTGTGTCCTGCCCTCTTTGGCACCACTTGGCATCTCCCCCCGGGGGAGATTGGCAGCTTCAACGGGAGCGCCGTTCTTGCAACGTTGGAGACTAGCGAAAAGCCGAGATGAGAGCCAATCTCCCCCCTCGTGGGGGAGATGTCCGGCAGGACAGAGAAGTGGTCGTTTCCAAGTTACAAGGGGGGCGCTGTCCCGCCGGTCTTGCCAGGGTTCTGCTGCCCATCCGTCGCTCACGGAACTCGCGCTTTGGCCACCCATTCAGGATGCAGCGGCGAGCCCAGTCACAATGCCAATGTGCTGGCCTTGGGCATCGATTTGGCATTTGCGCGGTGTCGTGGAGGCAATGGCGTGTAAGGCATTGTCAACGCTCTTTGGCGATCGAGGTCGGCGTTCTACGGCGCCCCCCTCTGTCCTGCCGGACATCTCCCCCACGAGGGGGGAGATCGGCAGCTTCGGCCCCAACGCGGTCCTATAGCGACCGCGACAGCTCACCTCAGATCCCCGAGCCATCCAGCAGCGGGACATCATCCTCCTCCCAGGGGCTCGGCATCGAACCCTTGCTCAGATTGGCCGACGGCAGCGGCATCCAGCACTTCAGCTCCGGTTCGGCATATTCGACGATGCGTCCCGGAGAAGAGTCGGAAGCCCTCCAGCCTTCGCTGCCGAACTGATCGGCCCGGGCCCAGAAAGCCATGTCGACTTCGGCCGGCCCCTGTTCGGATGGCCGAACCGTGACAAGGATTCTGCTGCCGTCCCTTGGCGCACTCGACATGTGGCGCCACCGATCGGGCTCGTCCATCGTATTTCCTCCTACGGAATTCACCTCGCACAGATAGTCGCTTCGCCTTCACAAGCGGTCAACCCGAACTTTCAGGCTTACCCCCCGGAGGGAAGGATCTGGGGCAAGCCTCTGCTCCGCCAGGCCACGGAACAAGTCATGGCGCGCCGGGTTTGGGCAAAGTTGTTGAGGAAGCAAAATGAGATCAGCGGCGCGACCGATCCTTACGATCGTGGCATGGAAGGCCGTGCCCACGCCCTTCCATCCCAACCCGGTCCGATCGCAATGAGGCAGGCCGGTTCTGACCGTTCCAACTCACCGGAGGAGAGGAATGGCGGCATAGGACGAGCACTCGGCCTTGGCCTGATAACAGGGGCGGCCGACGACGATTGTTCGGCGATAGGCACCTATGCCAGCGCCGGCGCCCGCTTCGGACCCGACCTGCTCTGGACGGCTCCGGTGACCTTGCCGATGATGTACGCGGTCGTCTACCTGTCGTCGAAGCTCGGCCAGGTATCCGGGCGCGGATTGTTCCACGTCATCAAGGACTTCTATCCGCGGTGGCTGCTCTGGTCCGTGCTGTTGGGTGTGCTCATCGGGAATACCATCGAGGCGGCGGCGGATCTTGGCGGAATGGCCGCCGCGATCAACATATTCGTGCCGCTTCCCATTCCGGTGATCGTGCTGTTCGTCGCCGCCCTCATCTTCGCCCTTCAGGTCTTCGGCTCCTATACCTTGATCCGCAACGTTTTCCGCTGGCTGGCGCTGGCGCTGCTCGCTTATGTCGGTGCCGCCATTCTGGCCAAGCCGGATGCCGCGGCGGTGCTACGCGGAACGCTGCTTCCCAGGATCGAATTCAACCGTGAGTTCCTGTCGATTCTGGTCGCCATCATCGGCACGACGCTGTCCGCCTATCTCTATACGTGGCAGTCCAACGAGGAGGTCGAGGAGGAGATTGCCCAAGGGCGAGCGACGCTCAAGGAAAGGAAGGGCGCCACCGAGGGTGAACTGCGGCGCTCTCGCCGGGACATCCTCATCGGCATGATGTTTTCAAATCTCATCATGTACTTCATCATCCTGTCGACAGGCGCGACGCTCTACGAAGCGGGCCACCACGACATCGACACAGCGGCACAGGCCGCGGAGGCGCTGCGTCCGCTCGCCGGCCAGGCCGCAAGCATTCTGTTCGCCGCAGGCGTGATCGGCGTGGGTTTCCTTGCCGTTCCTGTCATGACCACCGGCGCCGCCTATGACGTGGCACAGGCCATCGGCTGGAAAAACAGCCTGCACGCCCGTGCTCGAGAGGCGCCCAAATTCTATCTCACCATCGGCTTCTTTACGGCGATCGCGGCCGGCCTCAACTTCCTCGGCTTCAATCCGATGAAGGCGCTGGTCTGGTCCGGCATCGTTCAAGGCTTTTCGACGCCGCCCTTGCTGCTGCTCATCATGCTGATGACGAACAGCCGCAGGATCATGGGCGACCAGGTGAACAGCCGGAGCACCAACATACTCGGTTGGGCAACAACCGCCGCCATCTTCTCGGCGACGATCGGCCTGGTGGCGACCTGGTTCTTGTGATCCGGCGGAACAAAGGCGCGCTGTCCCGCCGGTTGGATTGCCTCTGCCGCTTGCGGAACTATCGCAACCTTGCCGATCTTGGAAATTCCACAACGTCCGCAGGCGGACGCGTGTACTGGGCCGCGACAATTGCATCGACCAGGAGATCCAGAGCCGCACGAGCCGTGCGGCTCGTCTCGTCGTCGCCGCGCAAATAATGGCAGGCTCGTTCAAGGTGCAGGTGTGCGGCGGCAAAGTCGCTCGTCATAGGCTTCTCCTTTTTGCCCACCGGCCGGCCGGCAAGATGACCGCCCGGATTTACCCAAAAGCAAATATCCACAGCCGGATTTGAATCAAGATTGACCGAACTACCGCATGCCGCCGAGCCACTCCAGCACCTTGACCTGTGCTTCGCCCGCACCTTCCCCCAGCACCGCGAGGCCGTCCGGGATGGTGGCGCCAGGACATGGTACACCGCGTTGAATGAACCAATTACGGGCGGTGTTCCGCAAACTCTGTCCGCTCACCGCGCTGCTTTTGAAATTTTCTCGCTCTTTTAATTCTACAAACTCTCTAGACTTCCATGATCACCAGACTTGAAATCGAGCGCTTGAGAGGAGCCGGGAATGTCGAAAAAGCTCGTGGTGGGACTGTCGGGCAATTTGACCCGGCCCTCAAAGACCAAGGCGTTCGTCAGCCACATTGTCGGGCAAGCCGCCGAAAGCATCGGCGCGGCCTCGGCGGTCTTCGACATCGATGATCTCGGCGCGTCCCTGCCGCAGGCAAGGCGCCTTGGCGACCTCGAGCCGGCGGCCCGCAACATCGTCGAACGGCTGCTGGTCGCCGACATCCTGGTGGCCGGCTCGCCTACTTTCAAAGGCAGTTATACCGGGCTTTTCAAGCACTTCTTCGACCTGCTCGACCCGTCCTCGCTGAGGGGCAAGCCGGTCATCCTCGGCGCGACCGGCGGTGGCGAGCGCCATTCGCTGATCGTCGAGCACCAGCTGCGGCCGCTCTTCGGCTTCTTCGAGGCGCTGACCATGCCGACCGCGATCTACGCCTCCGACAAGGACTTCGCCAATGGCGTGCTGACGTCGGATGCCATCCACGCCCGTGCCCGGCAGGCGGTGGCCGAGGCGTGCCGGGTAACCGGAGTGCCTTACGGCGTCGGGCTTGCCGCCTGAAACACGCCGCTGATCCGAGATCCCCGTCCCGATCCATCCAGGAGCACGCCGCAATGACCCGATCCAAAAAATCCAGGCAAATCAAACTTGGCGCTTTCCTGCCCGGCGGCGGCCAGCACATCGCCGCCTGGCGCCATCCCGAGGCGCCGGCCGACGGCGCGACCAATTTCGAGTTTCACAAGCAGCTTGCGCTGACCGCTGAGCGCGGCCTGTTCGACGCCTATTTCCTCGCCGATAATCTGACCGTCGGCCTCGGCGCCCGCGAAGGCGGCAACGCCAAGATCGCCGGCTTCGAGCCGGTGACGCTGTTTGCCGCCCTTGCGCCGCTCACCACGCATCTCGGCTTCATCGCCACCGCCTCGACCACCTATGAGGAACCCTACACCCTCGCCCGCAAGTTCGCCTCGCTCGACCTGCTGTCGAATGGCCGCGCCGGCTGGAATGTCGTCACCTCGGCCGGCGACGACACCGCGCGCAACTTCAATCGCGACATCCAGCCGAACCATGCCGAGCGCTATGCGCGCGCCCATGAGCATGTCGAGACGGTCAAGGCGCTGTGGGACAGCTGGGAGGACGACGCCTTCATCCGCGACAAGAAATCGGGCCGCTTCTACGACAAGGACAAGCTCCACGACATCGATCACAAGGGTGCGCATTTCAGCGTCAAGGGCCCGCTGAACGTGCCGCGTCCCGTGCAGGGGCACCCGGTGGTGGTGCAAGCGGGGCAGTCGGAGGACGGCCGCAAGCTCGCCGCCCATTCTGCGGAAGTCATTTTCACCGCCCATCAGAACCTGGCGTCGGCGCAGGAATTCTACCGCGACATCAAGGCGCGCGTGATCGCCGCCGGCCGCGATCCCGAGCAGGTGCTGATCATGCCCGGCGTAGCACCTTTCGTCGGCCGCACCGAAGAGGAAGCCCGCGCCAAATACCAGCAGCTGAACGATCTCATCCTGCCCGAGGACGGCGTCGCCCTGCTCAACGGGCTGGCCGGCCAGACGCTCGACATCACCGGTTATCCGCTTGACGGGCCGCTGCCGCCGAGCAGGGAAACCGAAGGCATGAAGAGCCGCCAGGCGCTGATCCGCCAGATTGCCGACGAGCACAACTTCACCATCCGCCAGCTCTACCAATGGGTGGCAACGGCGCGCGGCCATTACACCGTCATCGGCAGTGCCACTCAGGTCGCCGACCAGCTGGAGGAATGGTTCGGCAACGAGGCCGCCGACGGCTTCAACATCCTGCCGCCCTGGTTGCCCGGCGCGCTTGACGATTTCGTTGAGCTGGTGATCCCCGAACTGCAGCGCCGCGGCCTGTTCCGCACCGCCTATGAAGGCAGGACGCTGCGGGAGAACCTCGGCCTCAGGCGGCCGGAAAATCCCTGGACCGCCGCCCGGCCGGCCGTGCTGGCCGCCGAATAGCTCCCTAAGCGCCCGATAAGCCCTCGAAGCAAAAGGCAAAGACGATGACTTTGCAGCACATCGAACAGGCCGCCGGCATCGGCACGCGTGATCGCAACACCAGCATCGGCACGGATTTCCTGCGCCTCGGCGGCCGGGCGGGTGCTCGCTTCCTCGCGCGCTACGGCGTCCTCATAGCTTTCCTCGCACTCTGGCAGGTGTCGAGCAGCGCCGGATGGGTCAACGCGGCGGTGCTGCCGCCGATCGACACGATTGCCGCGGCACTTTGGAAGGGGCTGGCCGGCGGCACCTTGCTCGGCGACATAGCCATCAGCCTGCAGCGCGCCGGTTTCGCCTTCGCCGCCGCCGTGCTGGTCGCCATCCCGCTTGGCCTGTTCATGGGCCAGGTGCGCGCGGTCGAAACCGCGCTCGATCCCATCCTGCAGGTTTTCCGGCAGACCTCGGCGCTGGCGCTCTATCCGGTGTTCATCCTGCTTCTGGGGCTGGGCGAGGCGTCCAAGGTGTTCGTCATCTTCTGGGCGACGCTGTTCCCGCTGCTGCTCAACACCATCGGCGGCGTCAAGGAAGTCGATCCGAAACTGCTCGAAATGGCCCGCGTCTACGGCGCCAATCAGCTCACCGTCTTCCGCCGCGTCGTGCTGCCCGGCGCGGTGCCCTCGATCTTCGTCGGGCTGAGGCTCAGCGCCACCACGGCGCTGCTGCTGTTGATCGCCTCCGAAATGATCGGCGCCAACAAGGGCATCGGCTTCCAGGTGATGAACGCGCAGTACAACTTCCAGATCCCGCTGATGTTCGCGGCGATCGTCATCCTCGCCGGCCTCGGCCTGATCGCCAACCAGGCGCTGGTCAGCCTGCAGCGGCGGCTCTGCCGCTGGAGCAATGCCGTCGACTGAGCAGCCTTTTTCGCCATCTCCCAACCAGGCCCCCGAACCGGGCCAGACAGAGGAAGACCGGACCATGAAAATCTCCCGCCGTTCCCTGCTTGCCGGCGCGCCCTTCGCCGCCGGCCTTCTCGCCGCCAGCCTGCCGCGCTTCGCCCTTGCCGAAGCCGCACCCGTCAAGTTCCGCTCCCTCGCCAGCCGTGGCAGCATCTCTCCGCATGAGCTGGCCGGCGAGCTCGGCTATTTCAAAGGCCTCGGTATCGAGGTCGAGAATGTCGGCTATTCCGGCGGCGGCCCGGAATCGTTGTTTGCGCTCGCCTCCGGCAGCGTCGATATCGGCTCGGCCGCAACCGCCGCCGTGATCAATTCGATCTCCGGCGGCAACGACTTCGTCGCCGTCTATCCGAGCAACGGCATCAACAGCAAGGTGCGCAGCGTCTTCTACGTGCTCGACGACAGCCCGATCAAATCGATCGCCGACATTGCCGGCAAGACCATCGCCGTCAATACGCTCGGCGCCCATCTCGACTACACCGTGCGCGAGGCGCTGCACAGCGTCGGCCTGTCGCCGGACGCCGCCAATCTCGTTGTCGTACCCGGACCGCAGCTCGAGCAGACCTTGCGCTCCCGCCAGGTCGACATCGCGGCGCTCGGCTACTGGCAGGCGACGTTTGCCGGGGCGCTGGTCGACAATGGCGGCGTGCGCGGCGTGTTCAACGACACCGACGTGCTGGGCGAGCTGGCCGGCGGCTTCGTCGTGCTCAGGCGCGACTTCATCGCCGCGCATCCCGACGCCGCCCGCAATTTCGTCGAGCAGTCGGCGCGCGCCTCCGACTGGTCGCTGCAGAACCCCGACGAAGCGCGCAAGGTGCTGGCAAATATCCTCGACAAGCGCGGCGAAAACGGCGAGCTGGCGCGCTACTGGACCGGCTTCGGGCTGCGCCAGGGGGCCAAGGCGACGGACCGCGACATCGATTTCTGGGTCAGCGTGCTCGAACGCGACGGCCGCCTGCCAAAGGGTAAGCTGAAGGCAGCAGACATCCTCTACCGGCCCGGCGAAACCAAGACCAACTGACAAGGCCAACCGGCAAGGCAATCAGCTGGGAGATGAGCGCGATGAGCAGCACAAGCGGCGGTGAGGTCAGCATACGCGACCTGTCCAAATCGTTCAGCATCGGCGGGCGTTCGCTTGCCGTGCTGAGGACCCTCAATCTCGACATCCGCTCGGGTGAATGCCTGGTCATCGTCGGCGCCAGCGGGTCAGGCAAGACAACGCTGCTGCGCATCCTGGCCGGACTGGAGGCGGCCGACAGCGGCGGCGTCGCCATCGATGGCAAGCCGGTGCACGGCGTCGGCGCCGAGCGCGCGGTGATTTTCCAGGAACCGCGCCTGCTGCCCTGGCTGACGGTGCTCGGCAACGTCGCCTTCGGCCTCGAAGTGCGCGGCGTGCCGAAGGCCGACGCCGAGGAACGGGCGCGCTTCTATATCGCGCTCGTCGGCCTCGCCGAATTCGGCGATGCGTTTCCAAGGCAGCTGTCGGGCGGCATGGCGCAGCGCGTCGGCATTGCCCGCGCCCTGACCGTGCAGCCCGAGATCCTGCTGCTTGACGAGCCGCTGGGCGCGCTCGACGCGATGACCAAGATCGGCATGCAGGAGGAACTGGCGCGCATCTGGAGCGAGGAGAACGTCACCATGGTGATGGTGACGCACGACCTCGAGGAAGCGATCTACCTCGCCGACAGGGTGCTGATCCTGCCCAAGGAGAAAGGCGGCGCGGCGCGGCTGATCGACATCGACCTGGCCCGCCCGCGCGAGCGCAGCGAAAGCCGCTTCGTACGCTACCGCGAAGAACTGCTGCGCGAATTCGGGCTGCACTGAAAGCCGCCTAAGAGGCTTGGATCCCGCGTCCCGCGAAGCGGGAGCGAAGCGGGGAGAGGTGTCTCGGCGAAGCCGAGACGGAGATGGGCCTTCCTTCGAGTGCCCTGCACTACGCTCTTTCCTGGAACCGGATTCCCCGCCTCGGCATTTCCTTAACCGGGAGGCAAAGGAGCGCGGCATGAAAGCTTTGTTCGCAATCTTTGGCGGCTTCGTCCTGACGCTCGCCGTATTCGCCAGCGGTCTCGCCTTCGCCACCTGGCTATTGATAGCCAAGCCGGTACCGCCGGCCGCCCCGGTCTCCAGCGTCGCCGAACTGTGGGCCAAGGATCCGCGCCCGGTAAACCCGGCCTCGCAGCGCCTCGAGCGCCTCCCGGCCCGCCCGGTTCCCGTTCGCACCTCGGAAGTTGATCGCACCTCCAAACCCGCCGACACCGCCGCAGCTTCGACAGCCGACGCCACCGCCACCGGCTCCATCAAGCCACCAGCGGAAGAGCAGCAGCAAGCGCTGCCCGCCGCTCATGTCGAATGGTGCGCCAGCCGCTACCGCTCCTACCGGCCGGACGACAACCGCTACACCTCCTACAGCGGCCAACAGCGCCCCTGCATCTCGCCCTATCTCGACATCACCGATGACGGCAGCTACGTCGAGGCGAGCGATACATCGTCGGTGGAGGGCTACGCCCCATCGGATGAACCCGGCGACGCCGAGCTCTCATCCGATCACGTGCAATACTGCTTCAGCCGCTACCGGTCATATCGACCGGAAGACAACACCTACCAGCCATATTCCGGCGGGCCGCGCCGGCAGTGCGAGTAGCGCGGGCCGCGGTGGCTGGCGGCCGCAGTGCATGGCGCCTTGTGCGACCAACGATCACGCAGATTTCTTGGATCGTTCGGGTTGGCACGGCGTTCATCCGATACCCAAAGGAGAAATCAACATGGGCGACGACCGGGAAGACAAGATTCGTGAGCGCGCATACCAGATCTGGGAACGTGAAGGCGGGATCCATGGCGATCCCGAGCGGCATTGGCACCGGGCCGAGGCCGAGATCGACAGGGAGGCAGCCCTGCCGCTGACGGCAGGCGATGCCCTGCCGGAAACCCGCGAGGTCGCGAGCTCCGACGTCTTGACGGTGGAGGCCCTGGCGGTGCGCACCGGCATATCGGGCGAACAGGCGCAGGAGCTGATCGACAGGCTGGGCAACGACCGGGCGGCGATCGAGCAAGCCGCGCGCAACCTCAAGGGGAAGCGCCGGCCCTAGCCAGGGAGAGACAGATGATCAGAAAACTCAAAGACGGAAAATACCGCCTCTATTCGCGCAAGAAGGACGAAAAGACCGGCAAGCGCCGCAATCTCGGCACGTTGGATACCCGCGAGGCCGCCGAGAAGCACGAACGGGAGGTGCAGTACTTCAAGCGCCATTGAGGGCGGCGTGCCGTCGCTTGCCAGGCAGCCGCGCCGGAATGCCTGGCGGAACCTGAATTCCAGCCCGTAACAAGGCGTCGCGAAGCCGCTACCGCTCCTACAGGGCAAGGGACGGTCCTACAGCGGAGCGGCGCCCCTGCATCTCGCCCTATCTCGATGCGGTGCTGCCGACCGCGCAACTCCCCGCCGATGGCAGCGACTACGTCGAGGCGAACGACGCTTCGATGGAGGTCCCGCCGGATGAAACCGGCGCCGCCTGGCTTCCGCCCTACCACGTGCAATATTGCTTCAGCCACTATCGTTCCTATCGGCCGGAAGACAACAGCTACCAGCCCTATTCCGGCGGCCCGCGCAGGCAGTGCCAATAGGTGGGCGCTGAGGGCGCCTGGCGCGCGTCGGTCGGCATCTATGTGCTGCACCTTCCGGAAGTAGGCGATCTGTTACATGTGTCGTCGGAATATCGCGCGACGGGCGATAGTCTCCCAGTGAAGAATTGCTTGTACCGGCTGGTTGCAGATAGATGGTCTGCAATATTGGGGGGTGTTCGCAGTGGCTGAGGAAAAAGGCTATAAGCTGGGCGACGATCTGCCGAAATCCAACCCTTGGCGGGATGACCGTCTAGGGTATGCTCCGTTTGCAAAGCGGATAGCGACAGTCATCATCAAAATGACAGCACCAAACGGCTACGTGATCGGCGTTCACGGCCAGTGGGGGAGTGGGAAGTCGACCGCGCTCAACTTCATCTTAGAATATTTGAAGAAACACAACGCCGAGCACGAAAATGATCAGATAACCCATATCGATTTTCGGCCTTGGATTGTGTCCGGTCATCAGGATCTGATTGTCGCTTTCTTCAAGATACTGTCGGAGAGACTAGGACCGAAAGGCACCCGTTGGACGCGGTTTCAGAATTGGATTGCCGGGTTGATTAGCGGAACAACGGATAATCTGGTGGACGCTGCGGCGACTGTGGCCTTGACTGTCGACCCGAGCGGCGGTGCAGCTTCCGGATTTGCAGGCAACTTGGCAAAGAAGTCGGTCAACGCACTATTAGGTCGGTACCTCGAAAATCCGTCTTTGCAAACGGCATATGAGGACTTGAAAAGTCAACTTGGCCGTAGCGGCAGACGCTTTGTAGTCACGATCGACGATATGGATCGGCTAGAAAACAAAGACGTGAAATCGATCATGCAGATGGTAAAAAGCATCGGCCAACTGCCCAACGTCGTTTATCTTTTGGCCTACGATCGCGATATAGTCTGGGAAGCTTTGGATCACGGGACGGATCGTGGAAGACCGCGCTTCGCGGAGAAAATCGTTCAGCAAGAAATTGAACTTCCGCGGCCCGCCAAGAACGCACTTCTTACCATCCTTGATCAGGAGATCTCCTTTCTAACCGGCACGACTGAGGACACCTCGCGCTGGCACTACATCGTCCGCGACGGGATTCGGCGGTGGATACGGTCGCCACGCGATGTGGTGAAACTCTGAAATTCTCTTGGCAAGCGTTGGAGGGAGAAATTGACGCTCAAGACCTCCTCGCTATTGAAGGGGTGAGACTGTTTGACCAAGGCTCGTTCAACTGGATTCGAGACAGCAGAGATTTTCTCTTCACGGAAGGGCGCTTTGTTATGGCGCAAGACGACGTGAGGAAGACCGCAGTGGAGGGCCTCAAACGGCGAATCCCCGACGAAGTCCAGCCGCAGGTCCTTCGGGTGCTATCAGTGCTGTTCCCGCAGGCGGCCAAATGGTTAGAAGGTCAGCAAGCCTCTGGTGATGAAGCCTTCATAGACGTGACCAAACGACGTGGTATTGGGAGCGAAGCCGGCTATGACGCTTACTTTGGTCTTCACCCGTCTTCCGATGCAATTCCTAAGGCGGTCATCAACGATCTTATGTCGAATCTGGAAGATGCCGACGCGATCGAGACCATCATTCGAAGCTACAGCGGAAAGAGAAATAGCCGTGGCGAACTGATGATCGCCAAGCTCCTTGACGAATTGCGCGTGCAGTACCGTGCAAGCCGTCCTGCGCAGCCGACCCAAGCCCTTCTGGATGCCTTGTTTCGGATCGGTGAAGACGTCATCGGTATTGATTGGGACGGTAATATGTTTGGGCTATCGCCGCGGGCACAGCTCGGGTTTCTTATTTGGAATATGCTGGAGCAGTGGGGGGTGGAGGAGGCAGGTAGCCACCTGATTGCAGCATTCGAAAAAGCTGCCTCACCAGCATTTGCAGCCGACATATATGTCGATCGTGGCCGTGAACTAGGCGTATTTCGCTCCGACTCCGGCGAACGGCCAGTAGTCAGTCAGGAGCATTTCGAGAAGCTCGGTGCCATTCTCATCACGAAAATCCAAGCCGCGGCTCACGACGGCACTTTGGAAGCCGCACCATTCTATTTTGACCTCACTAGGGCGTGGGCGCATATCGCTGGTGCGGCGGCTCCTAAGGCGTGGCTTGCTGCTGGTATATCCGAGAGCGCCGAGTTCATGGCGAAAGCCGGCAGAGGCTTGGTCAGTTATAGCGTTGGAACGAAAGAGCGCCGATATACAATGCGAGACGCTCCTGAGCCGCAGTTCTACGATTTGTCGTTGCTCGTCGAAGCAGGGAAGAAGCACCTAAAGTCCGACCTGAGTAAGGACCAGCGAAATCTGCTGACAGAGATTGTGCGCGGGTCCGAGCAACTGCTAAAGGGCCAGTCGCCGGAAGAGACGCGAGATGAACAACATGAAGGATGACGGCGCGTCAACCGCATCGCCCAACTGGATGTCCGGGTCTCGCCACCTCTGCACCCCTACCGCGCTGCCCGCCGGCTCTCCACCGCGTCAAGTCGCTCCTGCAGATGCCCATTCAAAACAATCATCTCCTTGAGCGCCTTCACCGCATCGCCCTTATGCCGGGCGATGAACCTGTCGGCGATGGCCTGCAGCGCAGCCTCCTGGCGGCTGTCCAGCGTCACGATGTGGTCCATGGCGGTGCCTCCGAGCGTTCCTGTTGAAATTGAACAAAACGGGAACAAAAGTGTCAAGAGCGAATTGACTCTGCGAGGAATGCCTTCCTATTTGTCAGTAGGTGGGGCGGTTGCTCACAAATCGAGGAGAGCCGCGATGGGCAGACGAAAAAGCCGGTTCGACAGGCTGTCGGCGAGGGATGCGGAGGCGATCATCAGGGACGCTTTGAGCCTGCGCCGGACGGTGCTGTCGTCGCAGCTGCATCTGAAGGCGCATGGCGAGCTGTTCTGGCAGCTTTACGGGCTTGTCGAGAAATTGCACGAGGTGCTGGCCAGCGTAGCGGAGAAGGAGCCCGATTATCGGATGGCGGAGCTTGGCCTGCTTCCCCTCCCCGAGGATTACTCGACCCGGAAATGAGCCATGGCCGGGCCGATGGACAGCGTTGGGCGTGCCGCCAAGGCCAACATGCTGCCTATCGTGGAGTGCGGCCACTGCTACCACGTCGGGCGCTTCAGGGCGAATGACGTGGCCCAGGTGGTGGGCTGGAACAAACCGCTGGAAGCGATCAGGTTCAGGTGCAAGCGATGCAGCCGCAAGGACACGACGGTGAAGACGCAGTTCATCGATCAGGATCATCCGCCCAAGGGCTACATCTGGGTGCTGCAGAAATTCAAGCGCTAAAACAATGAGCCTTGCGCCGGCGCCTGCTGCGGAAACTTGATCTGCGTCGCCGGTTTGTCGACGATCACTAGCGCGTCATCGGGCGCCGTGCGCTGCAGGTGTCTTGCCTCCGACCATGGCGCGCTGAGCCAAGCCTCGGTTTCTTCCGGCGTGGTCAGGATCACCGGCATTGCCTTGTCGTGGATCGGCGCGATCAGCGCGTTGGGCCTGGTCGTCATGAAGCCATAGACCTGGTGCTCGGCGGGGCCGTCCTTGACCTTGCGAATGCCCTGCCAGCGCGTCCACAGGCCGGCAAAGAAGAACAGCGGGCGGTCCTCGCCGAGTGCAAACCAGAAGTTGCGCTGAATGCCGGTCTCGGGGTCCTTGTCGCCGGGCGTCGGGCTGGGCTCGGCGAAGCTGGTGACGGGCACCACGCAGCGGTTCTCGATGCCGAGATATTGCTGCCAGTGGCCGTATTGCGGATTGCGGATGTTGGTGGTGCCGTAGTCGGCCTTGCCCTTGACCCGCTCCAGTGGCGTCGGCATGCCCCACAGCAGATTGGCTAATTCGCGTTCGCCGTCCGGCGCATTGCGCACCACCGGGCCTGGCTGGTTGGGATAGATGTCGATGGAGGGTTCGAGATTGCCGAGGATATCGCGCAAGGCGCGGGTCCACTGGCGAATGGCCTCCTGGCTGGTCGTGATATTGTAAAGATTGCACATTTCAGGCCGTTCCCGGATGCTCAGGCATCTTGTTGGAAACGGCCCGGAATTTCCAGCGCTGTCCGTCGGGTTGCTGACACGGCAGGCCGTGTCAGCAATGGTTTTGTGAGACCTACCGCGCCGATTGTCTCATAGCTTGTGCGGCGACTGCCGCGAGAAAAGCCCTGGCCGCGGCATCGCAGGCCGCTCGGGACGGACCCTTGGCGAAAAGGAGAAGCTCGGCGGCTCGCATGTTGAGCCCGTGCTTTCTCGCGAATGTGACCAGATCGTAGGGTTTGTTGTCGTAAGGCTCGTCGTCGTCGTAGTCGATCGTCAGATCGTAGTTTTCTTTCATTTTCTTCCTCCCTTTAGCGATCTCCCCCCTCCTGTCGCTAACGCAAAATTAACGTCGATGGCGTCGGGCGAGTCCACCAATCAGAGATTGTGTAAGAAACGTACCGGGGCTGTGCGAGGTCAGATGTGCAGCCTCGCACCGGGTCCGGTGGGCAAGCGCCGCGTACCGACCCGATCGAAACCCGGCCTTCGGGCAGGCTAATTGTTAGGACGTTGATAAGCATTTGGTAATAAAAGGCGGGAAATGAAATGCTGGCTTGATCGGGCATCTATGATGCTGTCGTTCTCAGTGGGCCTGTGACGTGCGCATCAAAAGCCAGATCCTTCTCAGTATGATGGCCGCCGCGGCTTTGATCGGGGTGGTCGGCGGCGTTGCGATTTTCACGCAGATGGCGGCGATCAGGGCGTTGGGGTTGACCGAAGCGACCAATGTCGCGCGCGAACTGGCCAACACGATCGTGTTCAGGTCATCCGATGGGGCGCCGTCGCTGTTCGACCGACCCGACGCGCTCCGGGAGTTTTTGGAGCATCAGCACCATGGTTCGCGCAGGGATTTCCTGGTCGTCGATCGCAACAAGGTCCTTCTGGCCCACGCTTCCGACGAGGACCACAAGGTCGGCGACAAGTTCGATCACGACGCCGGCGATGAAGTCGGCCAGACTCTGAAAGATGGCATCTCCCGCAGGTTTGAGGATGCTCATGAGGCCAACGACATGCTGGTCGTTCCGATCGAACATCCCGAGGACACGATCATCGGTGCCGTGCTCCTGGAATACGACCCGTTGCTAGGCGATGCCGAACGGCGCACCAGCAACATGCTTTGGTTGGTTGGCCTCAGCGCGACAGCCGCCATGCTGGTTGCGGCGGGATTCGCCGCTGTACTGCTGCGTCGTTTCGGTACCGGCCTTTCTGGCATGATGGGAGGCATGGAATCGCTGGCCAAAGGCAATGCCATGACGCGTGTAAGCTACACCGGCAAAGATGAGTTCGGGCAGCTGGCGCACGGCTTCAACATGATGGCCGCCGAATTGGAATCGGCGCGGGCCCACATCGAGGATATCGTCGAGACGGCGGCTGAAGGCATTGCCGTCCTCGACGGTGATGGCCGGATTGCCAGCGTCAATCCCGCGGCGGTCTCGATGATCGGGCGGCGCGCCAACAAGATCGTCGGCCAGGAGTGGCGCTCGGTCATGACGATACGTGATCCGAAAGGCGACGAATTCGCCGCCGGGACGTCTCCCATCGAGCTGGCCTTGACCTCGGGCCGCCAACACCAGGGCGAAGTGCGCTTGACCAAATTGGACGGCTCGCATTTGCCGGTGATCGCGAGTTGCAGTCCGCTCAGCAAGTCGGACGGAAGCCTCGTCCTCACGCTCAACGACATCAGCGAACTGCGCCGCGCGGAGAGCGTTGTGAACGAGCGTGCCAATCAGCTGGCTGGGCTGAACCGCGAATTGCACGAGAAGTCGGAAACAACGTCCCGTCTGGTGAAGCTGGGGGAGCTGCTGCAGGCCTGCGTTACGTTTCCTGAAGCGTTTTCAGTGGTCGGCACCGCCATGGCCGAGTTCCTCGGCGGCTTAAGCGGAACCGTCCACCTGACCAGCGCCTCGCGTAACCTGGTGGAAGAGGTAGCGCATTGGGGCGCCGTCCGGTCGAGCGCTGGCCAATTTGCGCCGGAAGACTGCTGGGCGTTGCGGCGCGGCCAGGAGCATGTCGCCGGCCCGGGCATGTTGTCGCCGCGTTGCGCCCATATCACCGAGAATGGCGGCAAGGGTTACGTCTGCATGCCGCTGGCGGCGCAAGGCGAAACACTGGGCATCTTGCATTTGTGTGAACCGAATGCGGCGGACAAACCGCAATGGCTGGCTGAAAGGCAGCAGATCCTGCGCGGCGTCGTCGACACGCTGGCATTGGCGCTGGCCAATCTGCGCCTGCGCGAGACGCTGCGGCAGCAATCGATCCGCGATCCGAATACCGGTCTGTTCAACAGACGGTATCTCGAGGAGACCAGCAGCCGTGAACTGCGCCGAATGGAGCGCTCGGGTCAGCCATTGGTCGTCATGATGCTTGACGTCGATCATTTCAAACAGTTCAACGATACGTTCGGCCACGAGGCCGGTGACCTGGTGTTGAAGCAAGTTGCCGCCACCTTGATCGAGCATGCCAGGGATAGCGATGTCGTATCGCGCTATGGCGGCGAGGAATTCGCCCTTGTGATGCCGGGGTGCTCGCTTGAAGAGGGTGCTGAGCGGGCGGAGGCGCTGCGCCAGGCAATCAGACAGCTTCACCTGGCGCATCGAGGCAGGACGCTGGGCACTGTTACCGTTTCGTTCGGGGTGGCCGCTTACCCCGACCACGGAGCGGGCTGGGCCGAACTCACAAATGCCGCGGATCATGCGCTCTACGAGGCCAAGGGTGAGGGTCGCGATCGGGTCGTGGTTGCGCGCAACAGCGCCCCCGGCGAGCGACAAATCCAGTTGGTAACGGCTCCCAAAAAATAGCCGGACGCCATCTTGCCGCTGATTGCCAAGCGACGCTCGCACGAAGGCCAAGCCGGCCTCGTTGGGTTCGACTAAAGAATAAATCCGGCTAATAACACCGTAAGGAGCAGTGACAGCGGAACGGCTGCAAGACACCAGATCTCCAACGTGTTGTTTTGCCGCGGGTCCATCGTCAGCCTCACTTTTTTATTTTGTCATTGTGACACCAACGGTTGGCCGGAGGTAGCGGTTCCAAGCGACGGTGTTCATAGAGCGCTGCCTGTGCTGCATATTAGCAACAGCTTGACGACCGCTGAGCCCTGTCCCGCCTGGACAACTTCAGTTGGCGCCGGATTGGATGCGCATTCCGCAGGAATGCAAGCGCCCTCCGCATCAGCCGTGCGGGGATCGATCGACGCCCATGATCAGCGCCGAGCCGCATGCCCCGGAACCCGATGGCTGCATCTATCCCCGGACGAAGTTTCGCTACCACCGAGCCGATCCGATCTTCACTCACAGCCAGCGATGCCCGTTCGCAGGGACCTAAGTCTGACCTGCCTGCGCAATGGTCCCGTGCACAGGCAGTTTCGGGAACAACTGCGCCCGTCTTCAGTTGATGGCGTCACCTCCTCGAGGAGACATCGGCGCAGAATCAGTCCCTTCATGCGCTGATTGGGGTCCGCCTGCCATTGCTGGATTTGGCTGGCGGACCCTTGGTTCTGTATGCTCCAGATCGAAGGCGGGTAAGCTCGGGATCACACATCACCCCAGAAATCCTGCAGAGAAGCATGGCGGAGGTCTTCCTCATCCCTGAGATGCTTGACCTGGCTTGACATTCGAGACGACCTCACAGCGCGCGCAGCGGGGTCGCCCTCAGCCCTCCAGCGCCTCGTGCTGGTAAAGCTCGTCCATGCTGAGCGTCGCCAGCGCGGCGAAGGGTGCCTGCTTTTTCACGCGGCCGTGGCTCAGGATCACGACGTCGTCGCAGAACGAGATGGTGCTGCGATGATGGCTGATGACGATGGTGGTGCGGCGGCCGGCGCGCGACTTCAGCGTTTCGACGATCGCCGCTTCCGATAGCCCGTCCACAGCATTGGTGGCTTCGTCGAGGATGAGGATATCGGGATCGCGCACCAGGGCCCTGGCCAGTGCGATCCGCTGCCGCTGTCCGGCTGAAAGGTTAACGCCGCGGTAGCCGACGACGGTCCTGTAGCCTTGCGGCAGTTGCTCGATGAAGCCATGCGCTTCGGCCAGTTTTGCCGCGCGCTCGGCATCGTCGGCCGAGGCGGCGTCCTGGCCGTAGACAATGTTTTCGAAAATCGTGCCGTCGACCAGTTCCAGCTCCTGGCTGGCAAGTGCAATGTGCTTTCGCCACTGGCTGGGGTCGATGCGGTCCAGCGGCGATCCATCGACGAGGATCCTGCCGCTATCCGGTTCGACAAAGCGGCACAGGAGATTGACGATCGTCGTCTTACCGGCGCCCGACCGGCCTATCAGCGCGGTTGAGCGGCCGCTGCGCAGGTCGAAGCTCGCCGCATGCAGCACCACCGCGCGCTGTTCCGAACCGGAATAGGTAAAGGTGACGTCCTCGAACTTGATGCCTTGGCTGAGCCCGGGGAACGCCGCGTCACCTTGCGGCGGCTGGGGCTTGCCGGATGGGTCCAGCATCCACGTCACCTCTTCAAGCGATCCGCTCAGGCCCTGCAGCTGGCTCCAGGCCATTTGCAAAGACCGCATATAGGGCTGCAGCCTGTAGAGCAGGATGACGAAGGCGACGATCAGCGGGAAGCTGACATTGGCGAACCAGGCGCCGATCACCACCGCCAGGAACAGCATGGCGTGCAGGATTTCGGTCAGCGGCGGCAACGCTCCCTGACGGGTCAAAAGCACGAAGGCGGCGCGGCGCACCGCATCCGACGCCTGGTCGAATGCCGCCTTCTCGCGTTGCTCCTGGCCGAAGATGCGGATCAGCCGCCCGGCATGCACCAGATGCAGCATCTGTGAGGCGAGCTGGCTGTTACGGGAGGCGACGCTGCGGCTCGGCGCCTTCAGATTGGCGGACAGCATGGCGTGCGCGACCTGCACCAGCGCCAGGCCCAGCGTGACCAGCAACGTCATCTGCCACGACAGGAGCAGCAGGAAGGTCAGCAGGATGATCGCGGCCGATGCGTTGACGATTGCCCCCAGCGTGATCTGGATGGCATCCGAGGCCCGCCAGGATTCGTTGGAGATGATGTTGAGCAGCCGCCCGGGACTTTGCTGCAGGAAGAACGGGTACCCTACCCTGACCAGCTGCTCCGACAGCGCGCTGCGGATCGAATGGCTGGCCTTGCCGTAGATGAAGGTGGTCAGCAGCGTGTTGGCGTAGGCGAACAGATTTTTCAGAACGATCGAGCCGAGGATGGCGACCGATATGACGATCAGCCGGTCGCGTTCGCTCAGGCTCGCTCCGACATGCTGGAAGACGGCGGAAAAGCCTGCCATGCCGGTCTGCCCCTGTTGCCCCATGATTATGTTCAGCAACGGGATGATCAGGCCGATACCGAAGCCTTCAAGTGCCGCGCTGAGCAGCCCGAGCACCACTACGGCCGGAAGCAGGCGCAACTGCTTTTGCCCGAGCGCGCGACGCAGCATCGGCAGGCTGGGCGGCATCAGTCGCATGATAGCGGATCACCTCGCCTCGGCATTTGCCTGTTGCTCCTGTCGCATCTCCGTTGTCTTTGGCGATTTCGCCAGCAAAAGCACCGCGAACTTGGCCGCGCCGAGCAGATTCATGCCGATGATCGGCCAGTGCGACAGCTTGAGTTCACGATCGAACAGCGGGCCTTTCCTCAGTTCGCGCAAGGCTGCCCTCATCGACCAGTAGAAATGCCGAAGCAGCCACGGCGCGTGGCGGATATGCTTCAGGCAAAGCCCGCCATTGCCCATGCTGTAATCGCGATGCAGCTTTTCGATGGCCTTGCGGTCGCGCCGGCCGTGATGGTGATAGATGGTCATGTCGGGCACATATTCGACCGGAATGCCGAGCAGCACGGCCCGGACGAGATAGTCCGTATCTTCCGCGGAGCGCAGCGGGCCGCCGGCGCCGAAGCGTTCGTCGAAACGCCCGATTCGGGCGGCAACATCGCGGTGCATCGTCATGTTGCAGCCAAGCACGAAGCCGCCGGGATGGACATCCGGCGTAAGCCGCGCGCGCACCGGCGACCACTTGATGGTGAACGGCAGGTCGCGGGGGTCGCCGATCTCGACGCGGCCGCCGCGGATGACCCGTTCGCCGGCCGCATAGTGCCGCTGCAGATCGCGCAGATAATCCTTGTGAACCGCGCAATCATCATCGACGAAGACCAGCACGCGGCCCCGCGCCCGCTCCAGCCCGGCGTTGCGCGCGGCCGCCAATCCGGGTCGCGGCTCGCAAATGGCAGTGAACGGGATGTCCGACAGTTCGGCGATGCTGGCCAGCCGTTTGGCCGTGCTGTCGGTCGAGCCGTTGTCGACAACCACCAGCTCGGCGGCAAAGTCGGCATGGGCACGACACGCGGCCTGGATCGAGCTGATGCAGGGCTCGAGTACGGCGACACGGTCGCGTGTGCAGACAATGAAGCTGACCGCCGGCGCCGGTCCTTGCTGCGGCCGCGGCGACATGGCCGCCGGCATCATCGAGCGGCCGCGTTGCTGGAGCTGGTGCGATTTGACGAACATGGGTTGCTAGCTCAACTGGTTCGAAGGCAAAACCGCCGCGGCCGGCACGGACTGCAGATACCGCGACAGGGCATCCACCTGCCTGGTGACCGACATCGAGGCGAGACTGAAGCGCGGCGCGAAAGCACCGGTGCGAAACACGTACTGCTCGCGGCGCCGGATGAGTTTCCATTTCGCCGTCCGTGTCAGGAATTCGTGCATCAGCAGCGGCTGTCTTTCTCCCGATATCAGCTGATAGAGGAAATAGAACAGGTTCAGCGTGCCGGCCTGGTAGCTCGGCCTCGTCTCGACCGGAAGCGCGGCTATCCTTTCTTCCAGCGCGAGGATCCATTCGGCGGCACGGCGAATCGTCTCCATCGACAGGACATCACCGGTGGCGCGGAGGTCCTGCGTCTCTTGTGCGAGCCCTTCGCGTTCTAGGTTCTCGGCGACGATCTTCAAATGCGTCCTGCGCATTTCGCGCTTGTGCCTGTTGGTCACGCTGTCGTCATGGATACGATAGGCGATGAGGCTTTCGGGGATCATTGCTGCCGGGTAGCGATCAGTCAGTCGCCTGAACAGGTCGAAATCCTCGGCGTGCTTGTAGCTCTCGTCATAATGTAGAACGCCGTCTTCGATGACCTTCCGGTTATAAACGACCGTTGAATGCATGAAGATCGTGAAGAACATCGACAATATGCGCAGGCTATTGTCCTGGAATATCGGATCGGGCGACCCCCTGACGATGCGGTTGCCGAGCAACGTGTCGAAGCTTGCACCGCATAGAGCGAGGTCAGGCTGCTGGTCGAACAGTGCTACCTGCCGCGACAGGCGCTGGGGATACGCGATGTCGTCGGCATCCATCCTGGCAACCAGATCGCCGCGGGCCATGGCCAAGCCTTCGTTCAGCGTTGCGATCAGGCCGCGGTTTTCGCGTGAGATGATCGAGATGCGGCTGTCGGCCTGGCGATATTTCCGCAGGATTTGCAGCGAGTTGTCCGTCGAGCCGTCATCGATGGCGATGACCTCAAGATGCTTGTAATCCTGGCGCAGGATGCTGCTCAGCGCAGCGGCCAGATAAGGTCCCGCATTGTAGATCGGCAGCAGAACGGAGACCAAGGGAGCAGCAGCCATAGTCAGCCCCGATCGGTTTGTTGCAGCTTGCGCGGCAAGCGTGGTGCGCCATCAAGCGGCCTGCCCAGATATGCTCCGGCCGCAAGCCATCCGGCATTGCCCACGTCGATGCCTGCCGGGGCGGCGCCTGGGCCTCTTCGAGCGACATAGGGGAAGTGGCGCTTGAGGCTGTTGAGTGGCTTCTCGAAAAGCAGCCACGAGACCGAAGCCAGCATGAGCGTTGCCGTTCCCGCCACCAGGAACCGCCCCGGCCCTTGCTCGGAGACGTTGAGCGGGATCCACGGCTGCGATTTGACGACCAGCGCCAGCACAATGGGATGGTAGAGATAGACGCCGTAGCTGATGCGGCCAAAACCGAGCAGCGGCGGCAGTTCGAGAAGTTTTCCGGCGCGCCCGCCAATGCCCCTCGAACAGCTTGCAACGATGACCACCAGCGGCGCGACAGGCAGGATCTGCAACAGCAGCCAGAGGCCCCATTCCTGCACCGGATTTGCAGGCGTCGGCGCAAACCACTGCAGAACGAAAAACGCCGCAGCGAGCCCCGGCCAGCCAACTCGAAGCCATTGCGGCAAGCCAGCAGCTCTTGACCGGTAGGCGGCGAGCAGCGCGCCTGACGCCAGTGCATCCATAGACGCCGGCGGCAGCAGGTCGCGCGCCAGGCTGGGCGTTCCCGCGATCGGCCAATAAAAGCGATAGGCCAGCGACAGCGCGATAACGCCGATGCAGATCGATTCCAGGCGCCGGCGCGGCGCCAGCAGGATGATCAGCGGCCAGGCGATGTAGAACTGCTCCTCGATGCTCAGGCTCCAGAAATGGCAGAGCAGCCAGGGCGTCCATTCATTCTGCGATGCGTACCAGAAGTTCGACAGATAGAGCGCATGCCAGGCCAGCGACCCTCTGGACTGCTCCAGGTCCACCAGCCAGACGAAACCCAGCACGGCGAAATAAGGCGGGAATATCCGCAGCGCCCGCCTGATATAGAAGGATTTCAGCGCCGGTCCGGTTTCGAATTCGGCGGCCGCTCTGGCTTCCAGCAGCAGTCGCGTGATCAGAAAGCCGCTCAGCACGAAAAACAGGCGCACGCCAATATGGCCCCAGAACGAGGATCCTCCGGCCGCGAAGAAGTGGGCGTACAGCACCATCGTCACGGCGATGGCCCTCAGCGCGTCCAATTGGGTGTCGCGCGCATTTCCCATTAGCGGCGTACGCCGGCGGGACGGCGAAACTGCCAATCGGTCAACATGGCGGCGTCGTTCACGGCGCATTTCCAATCGGTAGCGCCCCCCTCACCCAGAATAGGGCCACCATTGTGCAACGCAACACAAAAAGTTGACACATTTGAAACAGGAACGTGAGACGCTACTAATAAAGCACAAGAAACAGCAGGAACCAGCCCGAATTGTCCATTTTTGACGATTTTCACACCCTGCCTTGGCCGACCAATTTCGGCGGCAGGGGTGCTGCGATGCAACATGCTCGCCGCCGCCGCGAAGCTCGTCCGCTCGATCGCCGCCGGCAGCACCGGCGTCATCCTCGTCGCGCATGATCTCTCCACGGTGCGGGCGCTGGCCGACAGGATCGTGGTCCTCAGCCTCGGACGCGTGGCCTATGATGGATCCCCCAGGCACCTGAGCGCCGACCAGCTGTGGGACCTCATAGCGAGCGGCACCCTCGCATCCGCCGGGCCAATAGGAAGGCGTGTTGAAGGAGGGGCTGCTTCGCGGGACCCACTCACGCGCAAGCTTCCCGCCTCCGGGTTACGCCTCCTTGCTCGCGTTCGCGAGCGCCACTGTGCGACGCTCCGGCAGCCCCATTCCGACGAGCGCACCGGCGAGCGAGAGCAGAGCGGAGACGTCGATTGCCGAGGTGAAGCCATCACTGAACGCATCGGTGGACGCGAAGCTTCCGGTCCCGGCGAACACCGCACCGGCGATCGCGATCCCAGATACGCCGCCAAGAAAGCGGAACGTGTTGAACGTGCCGGCAGCCTTGCCGACCTCCGGCCGCGCAACCGCATTGAGCACCGCGTTCTGCGCGGCAGGCATGGCCATCGATACGCCTGCGCCGGTAATGATCAGCGGCGCGACGAGCTGGATGTAGGGCAAATCAGGTGCTGCGATCTGCGCCAGCCAGGCCATTCCGGCCGCTTGCAGGATCAATCCGGCCACCACAAGCCAGCGCTCACCGACGCGGTTGATCAGGCTGCCGGCGATCGGTGCGACCACAAAAAGCGTGGCGGTCCAGGGCAGCAATCCCATGCCGGCGCCGAGCGGCCCACGGCTCTGGGAAAACTGCAGAAACTGCGGCAACAGGAATACGAGGCCGTACATGGCGGCGCAGAGCAGGAAGTTCGCACCTACGCCCGAGGAGAATGCGCGCGCCCGGAAAAACCGCAAAGGCAGCATGGGCTCACGGGTACGCAACTGCCAAAGGACGAATGCGATGGCGAGAAGCAGCCCGGCCGTCAGCGCCGACAGCACTTCAGAGCTGCTCCAGCCCACGATGTTGCCGCGCATCAGACCCCAGACCACTCCAAATGCCGCCGCAGTTACCAGGACGACGCCGAGGACATCGATTGCCGTGCCCGGCCCGTGACTCTCCGGAATCCGACGCAGCACCAGCGGGATGAGAACGATGCCGACCGGAACATTGAGCCAGAAGATCCAGTGCCAGGAGAGGCCTTCGGAGATCGCACCGCCGGCCATCGGACCGATGATCAGGGCCAGGCCGGTGATGCTGCTGAAGATACCCAGCGCCTTGCCTCGTTCCTCCGGAGGAAAAGCGACGCTCAGCAGCGCCATGGCCAGCGGCATGACCATTGCGGCACCCGCGCCCTGAACCGCGCGGGCCGCAATCAGCAATCCGGCATTTCCAGCGAGCGCGCAGGCAACCGACGCTGCGACGAACAGCGCCAATCCGGCGATGAAGATGCGGCGGCGGCCGAACCTGTCACCGAGCGCCGCCCCGGTCATAAGCAGGACGGCAAAACTCAAATTGTAGGCGTTCATCGTCCATTGCAGCGTCTCCAGCGAGGCATCGAGTTCGACCCGCATCGTGCTCAATGCGGTCGCCACGACCATCGCATCGAGAACGACCATCAAGGAGCCTATCGACGTGAGGGCGAGAACCCAGACCTTCGTTGACCCCGCACTTTGCTTGCTCATGATTATGACGCCTCCGGCTTGAACAGATGGCCCGCCAGTCTCGCGGGCCCGTGATCCAGTGACGCGGAGGCACCACCAAAGGATTCCAGCTAAAGAAAGTTTTTTTCGACCGAATCCTTTTGCCATCGTCGAGCGTCTATAGGACGCTGCCCGCGATGGCGGGCGCCCTGCCTGGGAGATACGCATGAAATCGACGCTTGTGCGATGACCGGATCCGCAATCGGCACGCCAGAAGGACGGGAGCCATTTGACCGGCTGCTCGGCGAATTGCGGCCGAAACTGCACCGTTACTGCGCCCGCATGACCGGTTCGGTGATCGATGCCGAGGATGTCGTTCAGGAAGCTACGGTCAAGGCGCTCGAGGCGTTCCCCGGGAGCGGGCCGATAGCCAATGTCGAGGGCTGGCTGTTCCGCATCGCGCACAATGCCGCGCTCGACCACCTGCGCCGTCGCGCCAGGGCGGATGCCGCGCATGCCGTCGATGATATCGACATGATACCTGACCCCGGTATGTCGGCCGAGGGTCGTCACACTGCAGCCGCAAGCCTGCAGACCTTCATGCGGCTGCCCGCGGCGCAGCGTAGCAGCGTCATCCTCATGGATGTGCTCGGCTATACGATCGAAGAGATCGGCAACATTATCGACAGCAGCGTTCCGGCGGTGAAAGCCGCTCTGCATCGCGGCCGTCTGCGCCTGCGCGAGGTCGCCGGCGAGCCTGACGATCGGCCTGTGCCGGTGTTGACCGAGCCCGAGCGGGCGCGTCTGGCAGCCTACGTAGATCGGTTCAACGCCCGCGACTTCGATGCGATCCGCGACATGTTGGCCGAAGACGTGCGGCTTGACCTCGTCAACCGGCTCCGGGCGAGCGGCCGCGCGAAAGTGGGCCGATACTTCCACAATTACGCGGGTATCCACGATTGGCAACTGCTTCCAGGCCAGGTCGATCGGCACCCAGCCATTCTTGTGATCGATCCGGATGACCCGGCCGGAGGGCCAAAATACTTTATCCTGCTGGAATGGGCGGGCGACAGATTGGCGAGAATTCGCGATTTCCGCTATGCGCGCTACACGCTTGATGGCGCCGAAGTAGTGCCTCTGCGGGCATAGCAATTCGCGTTTCATAATGCCGAACAACCACTGCCAGGATCGCGGCCGCTTGCCATCCAAGCGGCCGCCCTTTTTCGTCGATCCTGCTTTAAGCCGGTTGCAACTCCCTGCGCGGCAGCGGCGGGAAGGCGATCGCAATCGCCATCGCACCAAGCCCGACAAGGGCCGAGCCGATGAACAGCCAAGAATAGCTGGCATAGGCATCGAACACCATGCCGCCGGCGAGCGGGCCGAAAGCCATGCCAAGGCTGGACAGCATGGTTACGGCACCGAACACGGTGCCGAGGATGCGCTGGCCAAAATATTCGCGCGCCAGCACCGCATAGAGCGGCATGACGCCGCCATAGGTGGCGCCGAAGATGACGGCGAGCGTGTAGAATTGACCAAGCTCGCTGACGGCCAGATAGGCGGCGATAACCACGGCCTGTATGGCCAGCCCGGTGATCAGCACCGGCTTGACGCCCAGCCGGTCGGCGAGCACGCCGTAAAGCAGCCGGCCACCCAGCCCTGCCAGGCCCTCGATGCTGTAGATGCTGACCGCTGCCATCGGCGCGATGCCGCACAGCATCGCATAGCTCACCATATGGAAGATCGGCCCGGAATGGGCCGCGCAGCAGGCAAAGAAAGTCAGTCCCAACACGATGAATTGCGGCGAGCGCAGCGCCTGCGGAACAGTCATGCCGGCACCCTCGGCGGCAACGCTTGGGGCAGCGCCTTCGGCAGCGGGTTTGGGTGGCTGGCGCACCAGAAGCGCGGCCGGCAGTAGCAGCACCCACGCCGTTATGCCGATGTCGAACATCGCGGTGCGCCAGTCGTAGGCCGAAATCAGCCAGCGCGCGAAGGGCGAGATGGTCATTGGCGCCACGCCCATGCCGGCCGAGACCAGCGAGACGGCGAGGCTGCGGTTCGTTTCGAACCAGGCGGAGGTCAGCGCGATCATCGGCGCGAAGAAGGCGCTTGCCGCGAGGCCGACGAGCACGCCGTAGGCCAACTGGAAAACGAGCAGCGAACCGGTGCGGCTGGCCAGCACCAGCGCCAGGCCGAGCAGCACGGCGCCGGTCATGACGACGATGCGGGCGCCGAAACGGTCGTAAATGGCGCCCCAGGCGAAGCCGCCGAGGCCCATTACCAGGAAGTTCAGCGTCATCGCGCTCGATATGCCGGCGCGCGACCATTGTGTGTCGAGCGCCATCGGTTCGAGGAAGATCGCCAGCGAGAACATCGCCCCGAGAGCGACACAGGTCATCAGCGCGCCAGCCGCGACGATAACCCAACGATAGGGAAGGCTCATTTCAATTTTCTCCCATGCCGGAACCGTTGATACGGCACGACCTTTTCGAGCTTCGCCGAGCCGCTTGCGTCCGAAGGACGTTGGAGATGTTTTGAATCCGACAATCCGGTTGCATTTTTTATCCAGTCAGAAAATTGCGCCGCTCAACTGCTCCAATGCATTGACCGTGCATCGTCCCGAGCTAGATTTCCAGCCTGGCCATCAGGAGCTATCGGGTATGGAACTTCATCGCGGCCGTCTCATCGACCACCTCCACCTGGTGGTCAGGGATCTCAAGGCCAGCCGCCGCTTCTACGAGGCTGTTCTCAACGTGCTCGACATACCGATCGGTGGCGCCGGCGATGATTATTTCTGGGCCGACGAACTGTTCATTTCCAGCCCCGACAGCCCGGCGGCCCTGGGAAAGCTGACCGGGCGCCATCACCTTGCCTTCCAGGCAAAGGACCGTGCGATGGTCGAAGCCTTCTACAAGGCCGGGCTTGAGGCCGGCGGCACCGACAATGGTGCGCCGGGCGAGCGATCCTACCATCCCGGCTATTACGCCGCCTTCCTGCTCGATCCCGACGGCAACAATATCGAGGCCGTCCACCACGGCCCGGCCAAACGCAGCGCCGATTCAGTGAAGATCACCTTCTAGCTTCGGGTAAAGGTGGTTCGCACCGGCCGGCACGGTTGGTCTCTGCCAAATCTGGGTGCTTGCGTCAGACCGCGTCTGCCCTATCGCGTCAGCGCCGCCATCTGGCTCGCCAGGAAGTCGACGAAGAGCCGTGCCCGGACCGGTAGCTGCCGCCCGTAGGCATGGACGATATGCACCGGCATGGTCGGCATTGCCACCTCGGGCAGGATACGGACCAAGCGGCCCGCGTCGAGATCGCCCTGCACCGCAAACCGCATCAGATGCGCTATTCCAGCACCGGCAAGTGCTGCATTGCGGATGGCGCCGCCATCATCGGTATCCAGCCGCCCATTCGGGACGATCATCGTACCGTCGGCAAAGGTGACCGGATAGGGCCGGCCGGCCATCTGGTAGCGGATGAAGTCATGGTTCGCCAGATCCTCGACCGATGCCGGACGGCCGCGCCGCTCGACATACGCCGGCGAGGCCACCAGCACGATCGGCAGATTGGCGATCTTGCGGGCAACCAGCCCCGTGTCCGACAGCGCCCCCATGCGCACGGCAACGTCATAGCCTTCGCGGATCAGATCGGCGTGCCGATCGGTGACGCTGAGCTCGACTTTCACTTCGCCATGCTGCGCAAGGAACGCCTGCGCCCATGTCGCGATCAGGCCGCGCCCGAGCTCGACCGGCGCTGTGACGCGCAGCAGGCCGCGCGCCGTATCGGCCACCTGGACGATGTCTTCGGCATCGTCCAGCGCCCTGAGCAGCGGCGCCACCCGCTCGTAGTAGGCGAGGCCTTCGCTGGTGAGCCCGAGCCGACGCGTCGAGCGCTGGATCAGCCTGACCCCGAGCCGCCGCTCGAGCCGTGCCACGCTTTTCGACACCGCCGATGGGCTCGAGCCAACCAACCGGCTGGCGGCATGGAATGAGCCGGCATCGACGGTTCGGACGAAGGCGACGAGACCGGCGGTCTTTTCGAGAATGGTGGTCATTCCGGAATTCTAGGCACGAAAGAATGGATCATTATGATCCTAATACGCTTTTTGATCATCATTAAATACCGCTCATCGTCGACAAAGGAGAGATTGATGAGCAAGCTGAACGGCAAGGTCGCCATCGTCACCGGCGCGTCCAAGGGTATCGGCGCCGCCATTGCCAAGGGTCTTGCCACGGCCGGTGCCGCGGTGGTCGTCAACTACGCCTCGTCACGGGAAGGCGCCGACCGTGTCGTCGCGGAGGTCGAGGACCGTGGCGGCCGCGCCGTCGCCGTCCAGGGCGACGTATCGCAATCGGCCGACGTGCGCCGCCTGTTTGAGGCGGCGAAGTCGGAGTTCGGCGGGCTCGACATATTGGTCAACAATGCCGGCGTCTTCGCATTCGAGCCGCTGGAAGCGGTGACGGAGGCCGAGTTCCACCGTGAGTTCGACACCAATGTGCTGGGCATCATTCTGACCACGCAAGCAGCAGTGAGCCATTTTGGCCCGAGCGGCGGCAGCATCATCAACATAAGCTCGGTCGCCAGCCGCAATCCGCAGCCGAACTCGCTCGTCTATGCCGCCACCAAGGGCGCGGTGGACACGATCACGCTGTCGATGTCGCGGGAACTCGGCGCCCGCAATATCCGCGTCAACGCCATTGCGCCCGGCGGCGTCGACACCGAAGGCCTCGAGCGTATCGGCATCGTCGGCAGCGACTTCGAAAAACAGATCGTCACCATGACCCCGCTCGGCCGTTTCGGTCGGCCCGACGACGTCGCTCGCGTCGCGGTGTTCCTCGCCTCCGACGAAGCGTCATGGCTGACCGGCGAGCGCATCACCGCCTCGGGCGGCTGGCGATAGATATGCAGGGCGCGGACCTGCCGTTTTACGGACCATGCCCCCGCAGCGTGACATCGAGGAACACCGCAATCGATGACGACGGGGATCCAAGCCCTATGTTTCTCAGCAAGGGAGGAGCGCCGTGCGCTATCGATGACCGCTAGATGCCAAGGAGGTAACGGATGACGGGCGACGAAAAAGCAATCCGAAGGCTGGTCGAGACGTGGATGGATGCGAGCAAGCGTGGTGACATTGCGACCGTGCTCAGCTTGATGACGGACGACGCGATCTTCATGGTTCCCGGCCGGGAACCCTTCGACAAGGAGATCTTCGCGGCAGCCGCGCGGGAGACGGCCGGCGTTCATATCGACGGCACCAGCGATATCGTGGAATTACAGCTTCTCGGCAATTGGGCCTTCATCCGCAGCCGCATCGACATGACGGCGACTCCGCCGAATGGCGAGCCGGTCCATCGATCGGGATATGCACTGACGCTGCTGCGCAAGGAGGCAGACGGTGAGTGGCGGCTCGCGCGCGACGCGAACCTGCTGACTGCGCAAGGCTAGCGCCGGTCTCCGACATCCTGCACCGGAAGGCGGGCAAAGGGAGAGCGGCCAAGGGGGACCGATAAGATGGCGAGGATGCGATGCAAGCCGCCCTGAACAGTGTTCCTCCTCTACCTGATCACACGGGCAAGAGGGCGTTCGGCTTGACATCGGCGATGGAGGCGAAAGTGTGCGTTTCGCGCACACCCGGCAGCGGCAGGATGACCCGCTGCAGGAAGTCCTGGAACACCGCCATATCGGCGATCCGCGCCTTGACCAGATAGTCGAAGCCGCCAACCACCATATGGCACTCCAGAACCTCCGGGGCTTTCGCCACGGCTTCGGCAAAACGGTCAAAGACATGCGGCGCCGTGTGGTCAAGCCGGACCTCTATGAACACCAGCGTTCCCCGGCCGACCTTGCGCGGATCGAGCACGGCTCTGACCGCGGTGATGAACCCGTCGCGGAACAGGCGCTTCACCCGCTGGCTGGTTCCGGTCGGCGACAGCCCGATACGCCCGGCCAGATCAAGCGTCGTTCGGCGCCCGTCCTCCTGCAGCAGCCGGAGCAAGCTGCGGTCTATCTGGTCGAGGTCGTCCATTTCACAATCCACTCTATCTCAGGGATTTATGTGTTGATTTCACGCAGAGATGCCAAAATCAACGTATTTCATCACATGAAACCTCGCAATAGCTTGCACTTCCCTCACCCACGCGAAGCAAACGGGGTGAGCCGATTTCGACGAACAAAGGGAGTGCAGGATGACCAAGGAAGCGTTCAGTCCAGCCGGCAAGAGTGCGGCGGAAATCAGCAAGGGAGCGACCGAGATCCTGGTGCTGAGCGAAGCCGACGTGATGGCGTGCATCGACCTCAGCCAGCTTCTCGATGTTCTGGAAGACGGCTTCAAGGCGCTGTCACAAGGTAAGGTTGTCAATCCACCCCGGCCACAGCTCGACATCCCCGGAGCCGGCTACAGCCTCGCCATGCCGGCCTGGATGGAAGGCATGAACCTGACCGTCAAGATCGTCAATGTCTTCGAAGGCAACTTGGCCAAGAACCTGCCCAGCCACCTCGCCACCATCAGCCTGTTCGATCCGCTGTCCGGCCTGCCGGTCTGCATCATGGACGGCACCTTCATAACGGCGGTGCGAACCTCCGGCTCCGCTGTGCTGTCGGTGCGCGCGCTTGCCCGCCGGGATGCCAGGATAGCGACAGTGGTCGGCGCCGGCGTGCAGGCCAACCAGCATCTCCATTTGTTGCCGCTGGTGCGGGACTTTACCGAAATCCGCGTCGCTTCGAAGAGCTTCGACGATGCGGCAGCGCTTGCCCGGCTGCACCCGTCGGTGGTGGCGGTCGCCGACCTCGAGGCGGCAGTGCGCAGTTCCGACGTGGTGTGCCTGGCGACCCACTCCTATCAGCCGGTGATCGACGCAGGCTGGGTCCAGCCGGGCACGCATGTCTCGTCGGTCGGGGTGGCGCCGCCCCGCGGTGAAATGCCGATCGAGCTCATCGCCAAATCCAGTCTTTTTGTCGAAACCAAGGATGCATTCAAACCGACCCCGGTCGGTTCCTGCGAGCTTGCCGGCTTCGACCCGGATTTCGGCACCGAGCTTGGCGCCATGCTACTCGACCGCGCGCCGGGCCGCGTTTCGGATCAGCAGATCACCACCTACAAGGCGATGGGCATTGCGATGGAAGACATGGTCGCCGCCGACCTGGCCTATTGCTGCGCCCGGCGTCTGCGCAAGGGAAAGCTCGTCGTGCTGTAGGCGCGTGCCGCCTCACGCAGGCTCGCGCTTCAATGCCTGTGCCATGCAGTGGATGCCGCCGCCGGTCTTCGAGATTTCGCTCATGTCGATGGCGGCCACCTCAAAGCCGCGCGCTTTGAGCTGGCCGATCAGCGTCTGGCTCGAAGTCGGCGCGATCACCCTGTCCTTGCCCAGCGACATGAAGTTGCAGCCGAGCGCCATCGTGTCCTGGAACGGCACGTCGATAATCTCGTGGCCCTTGCCCTTCAGCCAGTCGACGATGCCGGGCTCCGTACAGGCAAGGCAGACGGCCGTCAGCTTTTCCGCAATCGGCACCACCATCAGGTCGATATGGACGTAATATTCGTCGATGAAGGCGATGCGGGTCTCCCAGCCCTCCTTGTCGAACCAGGCCTGCACCTGGCGCGCGCCCTCCTCCTGCGTGCGGGCGCCGCCGCAGCCGATCAGCACCACGCCATCCTCGATGACATTGAAGTCGCCGCCTTCGAAGGTGCCGGCGGTGACCATGTCGTAGATCGGGATGCCGAGCTTCTCATAGGTGCGGATCGCCGCGTAGTTCTCGCCGCGCCGCCACCACTGGGCCATCGCGGTGATGATGGCGCCGTAGGGCGTCATGACGCTGGAATCGCGCGAATAGACCTGCATCGGCAGCTCCGGCGTCGGCTCGTGCCAGTGGATGTTGACGCCGAAATGCTCATAGGCGGCGGCCAGGTCCTTGTGCTGTGCCTGCGCGATCTGGAGGTTGCAAGGCGCCTCGCGCAGATGTTTTCGCGACAGCGAGCTGGTCGAGAGATGACGCAGGAAATTCGGCGAGCCGAGCAGCACGTCGGTCAGCACGTCGGTCTCGTTGGCGAAGCCCCAGGCGGTCAACGGCTTGGTGCCGCCCACCGGGTTGCGGCGCTGCAGCGAAAACGGCTCGGCGACGATGCGGTCATGGACGGTCATGAGTTTCTCCTCGTGATGGGGGCGGCTGGTTGATCATGCGGCTTGGTTGCTTGGTATCCACCAATCCCGTCCGCGCGGGGTGGTGATGTATTCCGGCCAGCGAAATCCGATCGGCGGATCGTAGTCGCAGAGCGGGGCGATCCAGTTCGAGCCGCCGATGCCACCGCCGGTTCGGGCGACGAATTCGTCCATCGCCGCGTCGCGCGCAGCCTCGTCTTCCAACAAGCGAAGTGCCGCGAGCGCAATGGTCTTTGCGGCGCAGATGACCATCGGGTCGATGGTGGCAGAAATGCCGCCCAGCGCATTCATCGCCCAGCCCGGATAGGCGTGACCATTCTCCGAGCGCAGCGCCGGGCGGGCGACATAGAACCGCGCCGTCGGCGTATGCCACGACATGTCGGTGTAGTCGTCGGAAGTCGAATTGAGCTGCGATGGCGGCAGGTCGCGACGCAGCAGCGCCTCTGCATCCTGCGGCGCAATCAGCCGCTCCAGCTCGGCGATGAACGGTTCGTCGCTCGCCTCGCCGCCGGCATTGACCTGGATTTCGCGGGCGATCGCCTTGGCCGTCTCGTCCCAGCGCGGCGGCCCGACCGCCGCCAGCGCGTCGAAGGCAATGCCGGCCATGACGTGATTGGCCAGCCCCGGCCGCGACTTCGACACCCAGTGCCGCTCATGGCGGCAGCCGCTCATCCTAGCTGCGGCTTCCGCATTGCGGTCGAGCATGGCGGTGACCTGCTCGGCCATAGCAAGCGTCGGCACGCGGATCATGTACTGGATCTCGGCCAGCCCGGCCGGCAGATTGTCGGCGGTCGCCTGGCCCGCCGTCAGGATCGCCTCGCTGATCGACCAGCCGCCCTGATGCGGCAGCATGGAATCGCGCAGCGCCTTGGACGCCATGTACATCATCATGAGCGCGTCGTTGGCGCCGGGCGCCCTGACCGCCGAATGCGCCTGCGGGATGGGTGCTGCGGTGCCTGCCGCCCTCGCCCAATGTTCCGGCTCGTCGCAGATGAAGCGGTGGATCATCGCATAGGCCGCACCGCAATGCGTGTCCCAGCGCGCCGTGTTGCAGAGCGGCAGCATGTAGAAAGGATGGAAGGAGATCATACCCGCCAGCCCATCGTAATAGCCCTTCGCGGCATGGATCGGCTTCGATCCCCTCACCTTCTCCGCCGGCTCGCCGGTGAAGCGCAGCGTGCCTGATATGCCGTGGCGCTGCATTGCTGCCTTGGTCGCCAAAAGGCCGCCGAGGCTGGCAATGCCGAGGCCGGAATGCGGATCGGTGTGGCCGCCCGCCTGTTCGCCGAGGCCCGGACGCGGTCGCTTCACCGTTGCCGCGTCCTGGCAATTGCCGGGCACCGCGTCGTATTCGGCGTACATGCCGATCGTCGGGCCGGTCCCGTTGATCCAATGGGCGCAGAAGGCCGTTGGCATACCGCCGGAGCCTTCCTCGACCGAAAAGCCTTCGTGCTTCAACTGCTCGACATACCAGGCGGCCGACTGGTATTCGCGCCAGGCGGTCTCGCCGAAGTCGAAGATGGTCCGCGTCCACGCCGACAGGGACGGCTGGATGTCATCCAGACAGGCAAGCGCGGTCGCTTGTGCCGAGGTCACCGGTTTCTCCATGGCGGAAAGAAAGCAGTGAAGCGCCCCGCCAAAAAGTGATATGTTTTCCCGGCTCATGCAAATTCGGTTCACCTCTTGAGAATTCCCTCGACGCAGGCGCTGCGCGCCCTCGACAGTTTTGCCCGCCACGGCAGCGTCTGGCGCGCCGCCGACGAACTGCATCTGACCCGCAGTGCGGTGAGCCATCAATTGCGCCTGCTCGAACGCGACCTCGGCTTCGATCTGCTCGAACGCATCGGCAAGGGCGTGGCCCTCACGCCGCGTGGCCAGCGCTATGCCAGCGACGTGCGCAAGGCGCTGACGGTGTTGGGTGACGCGGTGACGCGCCATGCCGGCACCGGCGTCGGCGGTTCGTTCAGCATCAGTTGCACCCCCGGCTTCGCCTCGCTTTTCCTGTGCACTCACATTGGCGAATTCCGGCAGATGTATCCCGATGTCGCGCTCCGCATCCTGACGCCGCGCCGCCTCGATGACGTTAGCAATGCCGAGGCCGACGCCTTCATCGCCTTTGGTGTCGGCAACTGGCCGAACCGCGCGGTCGAGCTGTTGTGCGAGATCTCGTTCACGCCGCTGTGCAGCCCGACGCTGCTCAACAAGATCGGCGGCTTCTCCAAACCGGCAGACGTGCTGCGCGCCAATCTCCTGCATCTCGGTGACACCGAGGACTGGGCGCGTTGGCTGGCGCTGTCCAAGGTCGAGAACCCCGACCCGGAAGGCGGCATCTTCTTTTCCGACATGAACCTGGTCTTTTCGGCGGCGATCGCCGGCCAGGGCATCGCCATGGGCGACGAACTGACCAGCGGCCGGGCACTGAGCGAAGGCCGGCTGGTGCGCCCCTTCGACATAGCGATCAATTCCCCGCGCTCGTATTTTCTGGTCTCGGAACATGCCAAGGCGGCGCATCCGGTGCTGGAGGCGTTTGGGCGGTGGCTGAGGTCGAAGCTGTCGGAGAACCAGCGTTAATCTCCCCCCTCGAGGGGGAGATGGCCGCGAAGCGGCCAGAGGGGGTCGGTCCGACTGGGCTCGGCCCGGTCTGATTTTCGAAGAAAGAGGAAGTTGGCGCTTCACGCGAGACGACCCCCCCTCCGTCGCCTTCGGCGACATCTCCCCAAGATTGGCGCATAGATGAATCAAATTTGCCGATCAGGCGAAAACTATTCGGTTGCGGTAAGCCGCCGCCCTGCATACGATTTCGCCTACGCTAAGGAAAGGGCAGGATGCAGCAACCCGGCCGGGCCGCAGAGATCAAGGCAATCGGGATCGGCAAGAGCTTCGGCTCGTTCCGTGCGCTGGACGATCTGACGCTCGATATCGGCCGTGGCGAGTTCCTTACCCTGCTCGGCCCCTCCGGTTCCGGCAAGACCACCTTCCTGATGATCCTTGCCGGCTTCATTCAGCCGACCGACGGTCGCCTTTACAGCGACGGCGTCGATATCACCGAGCGGCCGGCCGAGCAGCGCGCCGCCGGCATGGTTTTCCAGGGCTACGCACTGTTCCCGCATATGAGCGTCGAGGCCAATATCGCCTTCCCGCTCAAGGTGAGAAAGAAATCGGCGGCCGAGATCAAGCGCCGCGTCGGCGACATGATCGAGCGCGTCGGGCTCAAGGGCCACGAAAAGAAACTGCCGTCGCAATTGTCCGGTGGGCAGCAGCAACGCGTGGCCCTGGCCCGGGCCCTGGTCTTCGAGCCGGGCGTGCTTTTGCTCGATGAGCCGTTTTCGGCACTCGACAAGGGCCTGCGCGGCCAGATGCAGGCCGAGATGAAGCGGCTGCACCAGGAGACCGGCACCACCTTCGTCTTCGTCACCCATGACCAGAGCGAGGCGTTGGCGTTGTCGTCTCGCGTCGCCATCTTCAACCATGGCAAATTGCTGCAGGTCGGCGCTCCCGACGAGGTCTACGACCGGCCCGACAACCGCTTCGTCGCCGAGTTCCTGGGTGAGATCAACATGCTGCCGCTGAAGGGCGTGCACCCGGCCGACAATGGCTCGACCGGCCTCTGCGAAGACCGCGCGATCAGCATGCGCTGCAAGGCCGAGAAGGTCCGTGGCGACGCCATCCTGGCGATCCGGCCCGAATACATGTCGATCGCACGCGAGGCGGCAGCGGGCGAGAACGGTATTGCCGCGACTGCCGTCGCCTCGACCTACCTCGGCGCTGCGACGCGGCTCGATCTGACGACGCGCCAAGGCGCCAAGATCACGGTCTCGGTGCCGAACGAGGTTGCCGCTTCCGCGCTCAGCAAGGGCAATTCCGTGTGGCTGACTTGGCCGGCGGAGAAAGGCTTCCTCCTTCCGGACGGAGGACAATGACGATCGGCGTGGCGAATTCGCCAAGCTGACTTTCAGGAAATACCAACAACAAAAAGGGGAACTGACATGACAAATCAAACCAGGAAAAATTCCATCGAGGCGCTGTCCGCCAGGGCAGTGCGCGGCGAGATCTCGCGCCGGCAGTTCACGCAACTGGCCACACTGGTGCTGGCCGGCACGCCGATGCTGCTGCGCTCGACCGGCGCCTTTGCCGCGGCGAAGGAACTGGTGCTGGTCAACTGGGGCGGCGACGCCATCACCGCCTATGACGCGGCTTATGGCCAAGCCTTCACCAAGGAGACGGGCATCACCGTCAAGATGGACGGCTCCGGTCCGACCGAAGGCGCGATCGCCGCGCAGTTCAAGAGCGGCGCGCCGACCTGGGACCTGGTCGACGTCGATCCGTTCTCGGCCATCACGCTCGGCGCCCAAGGCATGCTCGAGCCGATCGACTATTCGATCGTCGACAAGAAGAAGATGCGGCCGGGATTCGGCTGGGAATACGCGGCCTCGACCTATTTCTTCTCCTATGTCATCGCCTACGATGCCGAGAAATACGGCAGCCAGGCACCAACCGGCATGGCCGACTTCTTCGACGTGGCAAAATTCCCCGGCAAGCGCTCGCTCTACAAATGGGGCGTGTCGAGCTGGGAAGCGGCACTGCTTGCCGACGGCATCGCTCCGGCCTCGCTCTATCCGCTCGACCTCAAGCGCGCGCATGACAAGATCGCGGCCTTCAAGGAGAACGTCGTTGCCTATTGGGGTGGCGGCGCCGAAAGCCAGAGCGTGCTGCTCAATGGCGAGGCCTCGATGGCGATCGTCTGGTCGACCCGGGCCTCGCTCATCGAGCAGGATTCCGGCGGCAAGATCAAGTTCATCTGGGACCAGGGCCTGATCTCGCCCGGCGCGCTCGCCGTGCTCAAGGGCAATCCCGGCGGCAAGGACGCGGCGATGAAGTTCATCGCCAGCACCCAGGACCCGGAGAAGGAACTCATCATGTTCGACAAGCTCGGCCAAGGTCCGGCCAATCCGGCCGCCGACGCGCTGATCCCCGCTGACAAGAAGCGCATCAACCCCGTCGATCCCGAGAACATGAAGAAGCAGATCCCGCTCGACATGGATTGGTACGCCAAGAACTACGGTGCGGCACTCGACGAATACACGAAGATCATCTCCGCCTGACAAGCCGGGATGATCGGGGGCGAGATGAGAGCACACCTCTCCGACAGGATAGGCGCGGCGCTGTTGATGGCGCCGCTGCTCCTCTTCCTTGTGCTGGCTTACGCCTGGCCATTCCTCGGCGTGGTCAAATGGAGTTTTACGCTGCCCACGCCGGGGCTGGGGCAGTACAATGCGCTGCTCACGGATCAGTTGGTGCAGTCGGTCTTCATCCGCACGCTGCGTATCGCCGCGATCGTGACGATCGTTTCGGTTGCCGCCGCCTACGCCATCACCGTTGTCTGGGTGCGCGGCACGCCGGTGCAGCGCGTCGTGGCCGAGTTCTGCATCCTGGTGCCGTTCTGGATCTCGGTGCTGACGCGCGCCTTCGGCTGGGTGGCGCTTTTGTCCAATCGCGGCCTGATCAACACCTGGCTGCAGGCGGTCGGCTTCATCTCGGAGCCGCTGGCTCTGGTGCGCAACGAGTTCGGCGTTATCGTCGGCATGACGCATTTCCTCATCCCCTTCGCGGTGTTTCCACTGGCGTCTTCGATGCGAAGCCTAGACGACCGTGTGCTGCTGGCGGCGCGCGGCCTCGGCTCCAGCCGCATGCGCACCTTCTGGTCGGTGTTCGTGCCGATGACCCGCTCCGGCATCATCGGCTCGGCGCTAATCGTCTTCGTCTTTTCGCTCGGCTTCTTCGTCACGCCGGCGATTCTCGGCGGCGGCCGCAGCGTGATGATCGCCGAGTTGATCTATCTCCGCATCTTCCAGAGCCCGGACTGGGGCCTGGGCGCGGCGATCAGCGTGGTGCTGGTGCTGTTCGTCGGCGCGCTGATGGCGCTGCTTTTCCGCTATATCAGGCCGAAGCAGTTGGTGTAGCGCGATGCCGACCTACCGCCCCGGTCCCGTCTCGCTGATCCTCGCCGCCCTGGTCGCGCTATTCCTGCTGCTGCCGCTGCTCGCCGTGATCCCGGTATCGCTGACGCCGAGCCGCATGCTGGCGATGCCGTCGGGCGAACTGTCGCTGCGCCATTACCGAGCGCTGATCGAGGATCCGCGCTGGATCAATTCGATCCTGCTCTCGACCAGGATCGGCATAGTCAGCAGCGCCTTTTCCACGGTGCTGGCACTGTGCTTCAGCCTCGGCGTCTGGATGTTCCAGCCGCGCTTCACCGCCGCTCTCGTCGGCTTCGTTCTGCTGCCGATGGTGGTGCCGCCGGTGGTCTCGGCAATCACGCTCTATTTCCTGCTGACCTCGATCTCGGGGTTCTCGTCGTTCTTCGGCTACGACACCTGGCTGGGTGTCGCCATGGCGCATGCGGTGATGACGGTGCCCTTCGCCACGGTGCTGATCCTGGTGTCGCTCAGCCAGCTCGACCGCCGCATCGACCTCGCCGCCCGCGGCCTCGGCGCGACCGTATGGGAGCGCGCGACCCGCATCATCATGCCCAACATCAAGTTCGGCATCGTCACCGCAGCACTGCTCTCCTTCGTGCTGTCCTGGGAAGAGATCGGCGTCACCCTGTTCATCACCTCGGTCAACGCCATCACGCTGCCGCGGCTAATGTGGATGGGCCTGCGCGACAACATCGACCCGGCGATCGCAGCGCTCTCGGTGATCCTGATCGTCATCACCGTGCTGGTGCTTGTGGCGCGCAGCGTCGTGGTCAGGCTGCGCGCGGCGCAGTAGACGCGCCTCACGCCGTGGTGACTGGCGCAAATGAAACCTTGCGCTACGATTTTCGTTATAGGTAGTTCAACACGTCGAAGGCTTCGCCATGAACCAAGGATGGTTTTCCAAGCCGGTTGCGGTTGCGGTCGGCATCGTGGGAGATATCCGCAACATTTCCAACGCACGTCAGGCTGTCGAATTGCTGGAAGCCCACTGGCGCGACGCCGGCAGCGCCAAACACGGCTTGGCACTGCGCACATGCCGCCGCGCCATGAGCGACGATCGCTGGACCGAAGCCGCCAGGGACGCGTTCATCGAGGCCGCGCGGGAGGCGCATGTCCTGGTCGAGCGAGCCGTCGAACCGCAGGACCGGTCCAGGCAGGCGGGACCGTGATCGATTTATGAGAGCCTCGGTGGTTCGGCCGATCTATTGCATCTCAGGCAGCATGGAGCCTGGGAATGGCGCTGACGTCGACCTCGCGCTCCGCGTGCCACGCATCGTAAGCGGCCTGCATCCTGAGCCAGATCGCGGCGCCGTCGCCGAACATCTTTCCAAGGCGCGCCGCAACAGCCGGCGACACCGGCTTCTTTTCGCGGATGATGTCGTAAAGCTGCTGGCGCGAGATTCCGAGCAGATTGGCGATTTCCACCTTGGTCTTGCCGGTTGCCGGGATAATGTCGTCGAGCAACGCCCCGGGGTGGGATGGGCAGCGCTCCATCGGACGCATCGGCTCATACACGCTCATAATCGATTTCTCCAATCTAAGCCGTCTCAATGGTACTGTTCGAAATCGACGCGGGCAGCATCATTGGCGTCGAATTCGAATGTGATGCACCACGGCCCGTTGACATGCACCGTGTAGCGGGTCGGGCTGAAGCCCTTCAAAGCGTGGAAGTCGAAGCCGGGCAGGTCCATGTCGTCAGGCCTTTCCGAGACTTCCAAACGGTCAAGCCGGACAAGGATGCGCTTATGCATCTTGGCGTCGATCTTTCCGGTCTTTCCGGTTTGAAAGAGGTCCGCCAGCGCCTTGTGCTTGAACGACTTGATCATGCAACAGGTAAGCATGTTGCTTACGGGGGTCAAGCAGGTGTAAGCAAATGATTTACAGAATGGTCCCGGGCCCATCGGAGGCTATAACTGCGTCCGCTGGACGCTGGGCCGGGCCAGCCGAATACCTGGCGGACCTATGTCACGGCATTATCCGCTAACCCATCGCCTGGCGGATTCTCTTGGACAGGCGGCTCAAAAATGCCGGTCTGGACGACGCGTCAAGCTTCCACGACAGGACTGCCGTCGCCATTTTCCGCGGCAGCACCCCGACCGACAGGAACCAGGCGGCGAGGATGGCGCGCCGCCGCAGCGATGCCGTCATCTCGAGGCTGGCGACGGCGCCGGCCGCCCCGAGCGCCAGCCGGGAATCGTCGGCCACGGGGTGTCGGTCTCTATCCGCGCAAAGCGATGCCAGCCGCTCTTCCAGATGGATCGGATCGTGGCGGACAGCATCCGACGGCACGATGGTCAGGCCGATCCCGGAGGCCTGGTCCGACAGCGCCTGCATGCGGCGGAAATCGTGGGTTACCCGCCAGCGTGCCCGCTCGGCGAGTTTTTCACCGAAGACCGAATGGTTGGCGCCGTGGATCCGGTAGGCGCCGAGGCATTCGTCGATCGATTGGACATGCCCGTACATCGGTGCCAGCGTTGCCAGATAGCCATCGGCGCCCTGGCGGAACTCCGGCTCCGGGATCGGCATGATCGATTCCAGGGTTGCACGGTCGAAGGCCAGCCCACTGGTCACGGTGGTCTGGTAACGGCCTTTGTGCAGCAGTTTCGGCATGACGTCGCCGCTGTCGAAAGGCAGTTCGGGGGGCGGAAAGACATCCTTGATGCGTTGCCCCTCGTCGACGATGTGCAGTCTGGACTGGACCTGAGCGGTTGCCTCGTCCCAGGTCTCGACGATGGTGGAGACGGCGGTCGGATAGAGATAATCGTCGGCATCGAGGAACAGGACGATCTTGCCCGAGCTCGCAGCGAAGCCGGTATTGAATGCCGCCGCATGTCCGCCATTTTGCGCTCGCGGGCATGCGAGGATCTCGTCGTGATACGATTCCATGATTGTGGTGGAATTGTCCTGCGATGCATCGTCGACGACGATGACCTCGACATCCGCGTAGTCCTGCTCGAGAGCGCTGTCGATGCTGCGTTTGAGGAACCGCGCATAGTTGTAGTTCGGGATGATGATGGATACCGGAAGCCGGTTTTGGACAGACTGCATCGCGTTTGACCTCGCATCTTGCTTTGGTTCGGCAAAAGCCCGCTCATGGGCCTGCCCCCTCTTCAAGCGCCCCTCTTGGCGCGCAACGAGTTCCCTGGGAAAAGCTTGCGCCTTCCAACAGGAGACGGGTCACGTTTCGCATTGCGACTTCGTACTGAGGCCGCCATTGCCTTCGAGGGCTGCTGCCATGTCACGATCGGCGGCAGCAAAAGCTCCGACGTTCGGCCAAGGTGATGTCGCAACCGAGCCCGACGGAAATGTCTCGCCTCGCGATCAGGTCGGGGAGCGAAGCGGACGGTGCCCTGAAGGCATGGCGGATAGTGGCCTGCAAATGCGGCTGGAACAAGCCCCGCGTCGAAAACAGGGCCACTTCAGGTTGCGTTTCAAGGCGGCATGCCGCGACCGTCAGTGCTTTTGCCCCGGAGCCGGCGAACCGCCTCCGGGGCTTATGGTCATGTGGCCTAAATAGTCAGGCGGCCTGCAAACCCGGCAGCGACAGGTCGACTTCCTCCGGCAAGTCGCCGGCCATAGCGGCGGCGAACTTCGTCTGGTCGAGTTCTCCTTCCCAGCGTGCCACCACGACCGTCGCTACCGCATTGCCGATGAAGTTGGTCAGCGCCCGGCACTCCGACATGAAGCGGTCTACGCCGAGGATCAGCGCCATGCCGGCGACCGGCACGGTGGGGACGACCGAAAGCGTCGCCGCCAGGGTGATGAAGCCGGCGCCGGTGATGCCGGCGGCACCCTTGGAGCTCAGCATGGCGATCGCAAGCAGCAGGATCTGGTCGCCATAGGTGAGTGGCGTGTCGGTCGCCTGTGCGATGAACAGCGCGGCCAGCGTCATATAGATGTTGGTGCCGTCCAGATTGAAGGAATAGCCGGTCGGGATGACCAGGCCGACCACCGAGCGGTTGCAGCCGGCGCGCTCCATCTTGGCCATGAGGCCCGGCAATGCCGCTTCCGAGGACGAGGTGCCGAGCACCAGCAGCAGTTCTTCCTTGATGTAGCGGATCAGCGCCAGGATCGAGAAGCCGTTGTAGCGGGCAACCGCGCCGAGCACCACCAGCACGAACAGCAACGCAGTCAGGTAGAACGTGCCGATCAGCATGGCCAGATTGGCGATCGAGCCGATGCCGTATTTGCCGATGGTGAAGGCCATGGCGCCAAACGCGCCGATCGGCGCGGCCTTCATCAGGATGGCGACGAGGCGGAAGATCGGCGTGGTCAGCGCCTGCAGGAAATCGACGACCGGACGGCCGCGATCGCCGACCAGCGCCAGGGCGACACCGAACAGCACCGAGAAGAACAGCACCTGCAAAATGTCGCCTTGCGCGAAGGCGCCGGTGATGGTGTCGGGGATGATGTTCATCAGGAAGCCGACGATGGTTGTGTCGTGCGCCTTCTCGGCATAGGCCGTCACCTTGGCGGTATCGAGCGTGGCCGGATTGATGTGCATGCCGGCGCCGGGCTGGACGACATTGGAGACGACCAGGCCGACGACCAGCGCCAGCGTCGAGAACACCAGGAAATAGATCATCGCCTTGCCGGCGACGCGGCCGACCTTCTGCAGGTCGGAAACACCGGCGATACCGGTCGCCACGGTCAGGAAGATCACCGGCGCGATCACCATCTTCACCAGCTTGATGAAGGCGTCGCCGAACGGCTTCATCGCCTCGCCGGTTTCGGGATAGAAATGGCCGAGCAGCACGCCGGCGGCAATCGCCGCCAGCACCTGCACATAAAGATGCCGGTATAAGGGAAGTTTGCCGCGCGGCTCGGCGGCAGCGATTGCTGTCTGCATGACGTCCTCCATGGCGCCCCGATCGAAAGCTCGACTCCCCGGGGCAGTTGTTTTGACCAGCAGCCTCGCGACTGCTGAATTCGTGTTTGCAACAGCCGTGCCAGATACGCAGAAGAATTATTCATCATTGATTTTATTGAGCATTCACAAACGGCCGCACTGCCGGACACATGGTCAAGTGCGACTCTCCGCATAGGTTGAATTGTGTTTTGTGCGAATTCATGCACAAATAGGCGATGCTGCAACGCCCCGCCGGTGCCTTGTCTTCGACGCCCGAGCAACTCGCCAGGCGCGCGCGCCGAGCCTGGCTGCTGTTTGCGGCCGTCGCGCTTTTGATCGTCACGGCAGCGCTCTACGGCGCCGGCCTTTACGGCCGCACCGCCGAGATCGGGGCCTTGGCGGCGCAGGGGCGTACCGATGCCAATCTGAAGGTCGCGCTGCTGCGCGCCGTGCTCGAAAGCCCGCGCGCCCTGCCCCTGCTTTTGTCTGCAGACCAGCAGGTACGTGATGCGCTGTCGCAGAAAAACGCCGCGGCAATCGATGTGCTGAACCGCAAGCTCGAGGGGCTGGTCTCCGGCACCAAGGCGTCGGTGCTCTATGTGATCGGCGCCGACGGACTGGCGATCGCCTCCAGCAACTGGCGCGAGCCGATCAGCTTCGTCGGCAACGACTACCGTTTTCGCGATTATTTCTCCGGCGCGATGCAGGCCGGAACCGCCGAATATTTTGCGCTCGGCAATGTCAGCAAGCGTCCCGGCCTCTACATTTCGCGGCGCGTCGGCGATGCCGCCGCACCGCTCGGCGTCGTCGTCGTCAAGATGGAGTTCGACCAGCTCGAAGCCGACTGGCGCGAGGCCAACCGCCCGGCCTATGTCAGCGACGAGAGTGGTGTCGTGCTGATCACCAGCGTGCCGTCCTGGCGCTTCATGACAACCGCGCCGCTGGCCGCACCCAAGCAAGCCGCAATTCGCGACAGCCAACAGTTCGGCGACGCGCCGCTTGTGCCGTTGCCGATCATGCACGCGCAGGCGCTCAGCCCGGATGTGTCGATCGTCCACGCGGTGACGCCCGGCGGCAGCGACGCGCAGTATCTCAGCCTTTCGACGCCGGTTCCTTCGACCCCCTGGCGGCTCGACTATCTGATCCCGGCTGAAGCGCCGATCGCCGCTGCCGTCCGCGAAATGCGGCTTCTGGCACTGGGTGTCGTCGTGCCGCTGCTCGGCCTGGCCGCGTATCTGTTGTGGCGCCGGCAGTCGGCGCAGATGCGGATTGCCGCCGAACAGGCGGCGCGCACCGAACTCGAACGCCGCGTCGTCGAACGCACCGAGGATCTGAGCCGAGCCCGCGACCGGTTGCAGGCCGAGATCACCGGCCACCGCAACACGGAGGCAAAGCTCCAGGTGGTGCAGCAGGACCTGGTCCAGGCCAACCGCCTCGCCATCCTCGGCCAGGTCGCCGCCGGCGTCGCCCACGAGATCAACCAGCCGGTCGCCACCATCCGTGCCTATGCCGACAACGCCCGCACCTTCCTCGACCGCAAGCAGACCGGGCCGGCCGAGGAAAACCTCGGCGCCATTGCAGCCCTTACCGAACGCATCGGCTCAATCACCGAGGAGTTGAAGGCATTTGCCCGCAAGGGCCGCACCGCCGCCGAGCCTGTCGAATTGCGCGGCGTCATCGAGGGCGCCGTCATGCTGTTGAGAAGCCGCTTTGCCGGCCGGCTCGACGCATTGGTCGTCGACCTGCCGCTGCCGAGCCTCAAGGTCATGGGCAATCGGGTGCGGCTCGAACAGGTGCTGATCAATCTTTTCCAGAACGCGCTGGAGGCGCTCGACGGCCGCGACGACGCTCATGTGCGGGTCTCGGTCGAAGAGACCGCGGATGGCGTGACCATCAGCGTATCCGACAACGGACCCGGCATTCCGCCGGCGATCCTCAAATCGCTGTTCACGCCGTTCAACACCTCCAAGGAAAAAGGCTTGGGCCTCGGCCTCGTCATCTCCAAGGACATCGTCGCCGACTATGGCGGACGCATCGAGGTTTCGAGCGGCGACAGCGGCACCCGCTTCACCATTCATCTCCAGAAAGCAGCGTAAGCCATCATGACGAACGACAATTCCGCACCGGTGGTCCTGATCGATGACGATCGCGATCTCCTCAAGGCCACCGCGCAGACGCTGGAGCTTGCCGGCTTCTCGGTCTCGGCCTTTGCGGTGGCGGCCGAGGCGCTGGCCACGCTCGACGCCGGTTTTGCCGGCGTCGTGGTGTCGGATATCCGCATGCCTCAGATCGACGGCTTGCAGCTTTTCAATCGCATCCTGCGGCTGGATGCCGACATTCCCGTCATCCTCGTCACCGGCCATGGCGACATCGCCATGGCCGTCAAGGCGATCAAGGACGGCGCCTACGACTTCATCACAAAGCCCTTCGCCGCCGACCGGCTGGTGCAGAGCGTGCGCCGCGCAGCGGAAAAGCGCCGCCTGGTAATGGAGAACCGGGCCTTGCGCGAGGCGGCCGGAGAGGCGCAGGACAGCCTGCCGCTGATCGGCCAGACGCCGGCGATGGACAGGCTGCGCCGTACGCTGCGCCAGATCGCCGATACCGACGTCGACGTGCTGGTGACCGGCGAGACCGGCTCCGGCAAGGAGGTGGTGGCAAGTCTTCTGCATCGCTGGAGCCGCCGCGCCAAGGGCAATTTCGTCGCGCTGAATTGCGGCACGCTGCCGGAGACCGTCATCGAGAGCGAGTTGTTCGGCCATGAGGCCGGCGCCTTCACCGGCGCGCAGAAGAAACGGATCGGCCGCATCGAGCACGCCAGCGGCGGTACGCTGTTCCTCGACGAGATCGAAAGCATGCCGGTCTCGACACAGGTGCAGATGCTGCGCGTGCTGGAGATGCGCGAGGTCACGCCGCTCGGCACCAACGAGGTGCGGCCGGTGGATCTGCGCGTCGTCGCCGCCGCCAAGGTCGACCTCGGCGATCCGCGCCAGCGCGGCGCTTTCCGCGAGGATCTCTATTACCGGCTCAACGTGGTAACGATCTCGATCCCGCCGCTGCGCGAGCGCCGCGACGATGTCGCCCTGCTGTTTTTCTATTTCGCCGAGCGCGCCGCCGCCCGCTTCCACCGCCCTGTGCCGGCAGTGCCGGCGACGGTGCATCGCCATCTGAGCGACCATGACTGGCCGGGCAATGTGCGCGAACTGGCGCATTTCGCCGAGCGGTTTGTGCTTGGACTGGAGGAAGGCGCCGAAGCACAACCCCCTGCCCCGACCCAATCGAACGCCGCCATGAAGCTGCCGGAGCGGCTGGAGCGCTACGAGGCCGACATCATTCGCGAGACGCTTGGCCGCAACGACGGCGATGTCAGGCGCACGATCGAAGCGCTGGGGATTCCGCGCAAGACTTTCTACGACAAGCTCCAGCGCCACGGCATCGTGCGCAGCGATTTTTCCCGGTAATCGCCGCCGGCCTCGCGACCGGGCGGCTCGGCTATTTGGCGTCGTGGAAGATGATGCCGACAGTGTGGCGCATGCCGGAGCGTAGTCGGCTTACGCCGTGCCTGAGGTTGACGCGGTAATTGCCCTTGCTGCCCTGGACCGGACGATTGTGGACCGCGAAGGCGACTGCATCGCCCTGGCGCAGCGGCACCACCTCGACGCGGCTTTGCATGCGCGGACGCTGCTCGGTCAGCACGAACTCGCCGCCGGTGAAATCCTTGCCTGGTTCCGACAATAGGATCGCCACCTGCAGCGGGAAGGCAAGATCGCCGTAGAGATCCTGGTGCAGGCAGTTGAAGTCGCCGGGGACGTATTGCAGCAGGAGCGGCGTCGGCCGCGTCTGGCCCTGCTCGTGGCATTGCTCGAGGAACGCGGCGTGTTCGTCGGGATAGCGCTGCGCGATACCCATGCGCGCGTTCCAGTCGTTGGCGACCGCGGCCAGGCGCGGATAGAGCGCTGTGCGCAAGCCGCCGATCAAGTCGGGTAAGGGATAGCGGAAATAGCGGTACTCGCCCTTGCCGAAGCCGTGCCGCGCCATGTGGACATGGCTGCGGAAATGGCTCTCGTCCGGATAGAGGCTGGCTGTCTGTCCGCACTCCTGCGGCGTCAGCAGCTTTTCCATCACCGCGCAGCCATAGCCGCTCAGCTCATCGGCCAGCGTCCGCCAATCATATCCGGCAACGCGCACCTCCGCCGATTTCACCGCCGCTTTCGCGCCTATCGAATGGATGGTCATGGCTTCGCCTCCTGTGGCTTCTCTGTCATTGAGATGGGTGAAACGGCGCGCGCGGACCACCCGTTTCTTGCCGGGTGAGGTTCGCGGGACGGGACGTCATTCAATTTCCGATTTCGTGGTCATGGGCTAAACTTGTTCCACTCAACGGGACCGCCACCTCCATGATCGTCCAGACCTGCATCAATGGCGCGCGCAGCGCTGATTTCCACCCCCGACTGCCGCTTGATCCCGAAGCCATTGCGCGAGACGGCGCGGCCTGCGTGGCCGCAGGTGCGGCCGAGTTGCATGTCCATGCACGCGGGCTCGATGGCCGCGAAAGCCTTGCCCCTGACGCGATGGACCCGACCGTGCTGGCGCTCCGCCGCGCCTGCCCGGGAACGCTGATTGGCGTGTCGACGGGTGCCTGGATCGAGAACGACGACCAGCGGACGCTGGCCGCGATCGCCGGCTGGAGCGAGCTTCCTGACTACGCCTCGGTCAATCTCAGCGAGAACGCAGCGCCCGCCGTCATGGAAAGCCTGCGCCAGCGCGGCATTGGCATCGAGGCCGGGCTCGCCTCCGTTGCCGACGCCGAACGCCTGGTGAGCCTCGACCATGGCAACCGCGTGCTGCGCATCCTGATCGAAATCTCCGAGCAGGAGCCGGATGCTGCGCTTGAGATCAGCGACGATATCGCCGCCGTGCTCGACGGCGCCGGAATCCGCCGGGCGATCCTGCTGCACGGCGCCGACGCCACGGTCTGGCCTTTCGTGCACCGGGCGGCGGAACGCCGTTGGTCGACGCGCGTCGGACTGGAAGACGGCAAGGAGCTTCCTGATGGAACAATAGCACCCGGTAACGCTGCGCTGACAGCGGCAGCCGTCGCTATCCTCGAGACCAGTCGTTAGCACGGGGAAAGCGTCGATGGCCGCCGATCCCCTCTTCACGGGGAGATGCTAGGATTTGACGGAGAGGCAGGCCAAAGTCGGGCGGGTCTAAAGTATGGCCGCGTGCTGATGTCAGTAAAATCTATCTAAAACTTTAGATATTAATTACACGGGCAATTAATCAGCACATCAACGACCCCGTATGTTAAATGCTCTCCTGCACCGGGGACCATTTTTTATGAACATCATTCCACAGAATGATCACGCTTCGCCGCGCCGGATTCAACAGTATACATCGGTACAGATCCTGCGGGGGCTGGCAGCCCTCATGGTTGTCATTTTTCATCTTCCGGCCGCACTGGGCATGCTCGATCTGGATATTCCCGTTCTAAACAGTGGCGTCGACCTGTTTTTCATCATCAGTGGTTTTGTCATGGTTCTCTCGACGGAGAACAGACGCCCGGACCACCGTGCTTTTTTGATGCAGCGGTTCACGCGCGTCGTTCCGTTCTATTGGATTATGACCTTCCTCATGGTCGCTGCACTTTGGTTGATTGCCGGTCGCGCAGTGTCTCTTGAGCAGACCACCAACAGCCTGCTCTTTATACCCTACCTCGATACTGTCACGGGCTATGTCCAACCAGTGCTTGGCGTGGGTTGGACGCTCAATCTGGAAATCCTGTTTTATATTCTGTTCGCGGCGACCATGAGTTTTGGTAAGTGGACGCAAATGGCCGCGGTCGGCGTTGTCTTTGCAATCGCCGTAGCGGTGCGCATCATCTTCAAACCCGCCGCCGACACTGTGCTGTTTTTCTACACCACGCCAATCCTGTTTGAGTTCCTTGCCGGCATGGCTCTCGGCCATCTGGTCGGCAGGCTGACGCGTTTGCCTGCCGTCCTGGGTGCCTCGGCACTCGTGTTCGCTATCATGTCCATGCTGGTGATGGTACTTGGCTTCAACTTGCCGCGAACCCTTGCTCAGGGACTCCCCGCGTTGATCCTTGTCGCGGCTTGCATCAGGCTGGAAAGCTACTTCCGGCTTTTTGCTCCTCGCGTGCTGGCAAGGTTGGGTGATGCTTCCTACTCTCTCTATCTGACGCATCCTATCGTGCTGCTTGCGACCGCTCCTGTCGTTGCAAGCGCCAATGTATCACCATGGCTTGCAGGCATGGTTCTTGTCGCCGCCTGCATTGCCGTCTCCCTGGCCAGCTATAGTTTTATTGAAAAGCCGCTTTTGGCCATTTCGCGGATGAGCCTCTCCGCCTATCAGGTGAAGGCACAATAAGTTGCGGCTGCGCCTCGCAACGATTTTGCGACACGACATGCACAGAACAAAGACTTAAAGGGCATTCAAACGCGACGCGCTCAAAGTGCAAAAAAAGCTGCCCGGTTGGACCCGAAGCAGCTTATTGTTTTATGCACATTCGACAATGTGCCAGTGGCTACTTTGCAATCATGTAGGCATCGTCAGTATAGAGTCTGCCAACTCCACCATAGTGACCCACGCCAAACACGAATGACTGAGGTGTACCTGATCCGTCGGAATCCCGCCCGACCGGCCAGGTTGCGTTCGACGATGACTGCCAAAACACCCCGTCCAGATACCAATCGATGCCTACCCCTTCATAGAGATCCGCACGAAGCTGAAACCAGCGGCCTTTCGGTGCGGCAACATCGTTCTCCGGATTGTACGTTCCGTCCGCCCAATTTTCCACGTGCAGCAACAGCGTGTCATCAGTCAGACTGTCGCGCAGGTTGACCCACCACGTTGGTTCCTGCTTGAAAGGCGATTGCTCGGTCACCTTGAACTGGAGGATATTCGTCCAGTCGTTCTTCGACTCGTAATTGGACGGAATGAAAAACCACGCGACATAGGTTCCATCGATCCCTGACGGCGGCACCACCTGGAGCGGACGTCCGAAAGCGTCGTTCTTGGCTAGGCCGCCTGGAAAGAGCCACTCTTTGTAGACTTTGGAGTGGGGCTTTCCAGCATTGATGGCAGCCAGCGTCGTTTCGAACTTTCCGAAGCTGTTGCCGCCGTGCGAGGATACATTCCCTGCGCTGGTCGAGACAAGGCCGCTGACAATTGCGTTCAGGCTGGGATCGGCTTGCGCGGAATCCTCCGCCTGAACGAAAGACCAGTCGGTGTAGCACGAGACGCCGGTGCAAGGCCCCTCCTCCCAGTCCGCTCGCCAGTAGGGCGCATTCTGGGCATATGCGGCGCCAACTGGCGCCATAGCGGCGGTAATGGTGCAGATTCCCGTGAGCACCAACAGATGAAAAATCTTCTTCATGTCGATTTACCGTTCCTTTCTAAACATGAGATTCCAGGCACCTCTTGCGCCGTTTGCTTTTCCACCCTCGAACACAGCGCGTCCCGAACGGCGCTGTCCCGCCAACCTCAAGCCGGCGGCGCTGAACCTTCAAAGGTATGGGAAAACAAAAAACCCGCCTCGGGGAGGCGGGTCTTTGGAGCCAATTAGCACCATACCCAAATTAGTAGCATAGCTGCCGGCACAAAGCAAGAACAAAATGTGACGTCCTCGACGAAACTGCCGACAGGCATAGGGGACCGCGGACGACGTGGCTCTTGCCATTGTTAAAAATCTCTCATAAGGTATTTTCATATCCGAAAGAAAATCCGACCGTTTATTTCCATTTATGAAAGCCTGAGCGTTTGCGGGAACATCTCGATCAGACCGACCGGCGACTGGTCAAGCTGCTGTCGCAGGACGCGCAGCTTGGCGTCAACCGCCTCGCCGAGAAGATGGCGATCTCGGTGCCGACGGTGCGCATGCGGCTGCGCAACCTGCTCGACCGCAACCTGCTCAAGATCGTCGGCCTGCTCAACCTGACCGAACGCCCCGAGCTGATCTCGGCGATCGTCGGCATCAATGCGCAAGGGCGCGGCCGGGCACGGGAACTGGCGCAACGCATCTCCGAACTGCCTTTCGTGAACTCGGCCGCCGTCGTCACCGGACGCTTCGACATCATCGTCGACGTGACCGTGGCCGGTGATGTCGCCGATCTCTACCGCGTCACCAGCGAGCTGATCCCCGGCGCCGGCGAGCCGGGCGAGGTCGTGCGCAGCGAGACTTTCGTCGTCATGGCGTCCTGCAACAAATGGGTCAGCCTGCCGGAAGGTTGCTGGTCGGACGAGACGCGGAAGGAAATGGCATGAAGATCGCGGTTCTCGGCGGGCTCGGCCTGCAAGGCCGGGCGGCGATCGCCGATCTCGTTGCCAGCGACGGCGTCGAGCAAGTGGTCTGTGTCGACACCGCAACCGACGGCGCTGCGCGGCTTGGCGGCCTGACCGACCTTGCCCGGGTGCGTTTCGTCGTGCCGGAGGGCGCGATCGGTCCAGCATTGGCCGATGTGATGAAGGACGTCGACGCGGTCATCGACCTGTTGCCGCAACCGCTGATGCGCGAGGCGGTGCAGGCGGCGATCGCGACGCGCACGCCGCTGGTCACCACCAATTACGGCAAGGCCATCGCGGATCTAGCGCCCGAGGCCGAAAAGGCCGGCGTCTCGATCGTCACCGAATGCGGGCTCGACCCCGGCATCGACCTTGTGCTCTACGCGCGCGCCGCAAGCCAGTTCGACACCATCACCGCGATCGATTCCTACTGTGGCGGCATTCCCGAGCCGAAAGCGGTGGTCGAGCCGCTGCGCTACAAGGTGAGCTGGAATTTCGACATGGTTCTGGTCAGCCAGAACCGCGACAGTGTGCTGGTCGAGAACGGCGAACAGGTCGATGTGCCGGCCGCCCGCCAGCACGACAATCGTTTCATCCACGAGATCGAGGTGGCGGGGCTGGGCAGGCTGGAAGCCTTCCCCAATGGCGACGCCCCGCATTATGCCGGCATGCTTGCCGCCGCAAAGGGGCTGCAGCGCTCCGGCCGATATTCGCTGCGCTGGCCTGGCTGGTCGGCGTTCTGGGCGCCGCTGAAGCAGCTCGGCTTCCTGTCCGAGGAAAAGGTATCCGGCACCGGTGTCAGCCCACGCGAATTCCTCGGCCGGCTGCTTGGCCCGCAACTGCAATACGGCGCGGACGAAAAGGACCTTTGCGTCATGCGGAACGTGTTTGTCGGCAGCGAAGGCGGCCGCCGCAAGACGGTGACCTCGGAGCTGGTCATCGAACGCGACCTCGCCTCTGGCCTGTTCGGCATGAGCCTTGGCGTCGGCTATCCCGCCAGCATCGTGGCGCAGATGCTGGCACGGCGCGAGATCGCCACGCCCGGCCTGCTCAACCCACTGCTGCATGTGCCCGATGGCCGCTTCCTCGACGAGCTGGCCAGGCGCGGCATCAAGGTCGCCGAAACGGTGAGCTGGGATTGAAGATTTTCGAACGGTGGTTGCCGCCGGCAACGGCGCTGCCGCTCAAAAAGCACCCGATGGGGTGAAACAACAAGTGGAACAACAAGGAGGAATGCCCAAATGAAGATTGCCAAGCTTTTCATCGCCGGACTTGCGCTCGCCGGCCTCACCGCTGCCGCCAGTGCCGGAACCCTCGACGAGATTACCAAGCGCGGTGAGTTGCGCGTTGCGGTGCAGACGCAAGGCCCGCCCTTTTCGCTGGTGGGTGCCGCCGGCGAACGCACCGGCAGTTCGGTCGAACTCGCCGAATTGATGGCCAAGGAAATGGGCGTCAAGATCACCTTCCTCGACTTCGACTGGGACGGCCTGATCCCGGCGCTGCTGTCGGGCAAGGCCGATCTTCTGGTCGCCGACATGACGCCGACGCTGGCGCGCGGCATGAAGGTCGCCTTTACCAAGCCCTACATGTACACGGGCAGCACCGTCTTCACCAAGGCTGGGACCGCCTTCAAATCCACCGAGGACTGCAAGGCCAAAGGCACCAAGATCGCGGTGCTGCTCGGCGCCACCGGCGAGAAGGAAGCCAAGGCCGCCTTCCCCGATGCCGACATCAAGAGCTACAAGGGCGGCGGCCCGCTGCTGCTCGACGCCGTCAACAACGGCCAGGCCGATTGCGGCGTCAACGACGTCTCGGCGGTCAAGGGCCAGTCGACCGCGTACCCAGCCGGCAGCTTCAACATCATGCCGGATATGCTGTCGAAGGAGCCGCTGGCCTTCGCCACGCGCTATGACGAGCAGGACCTGCTGGTCTGGATGAACCTGTTCCTCGACCAGGTCAGCCTCGACGGCCGCCTGCAAAAGAACCTCGATTACTGGGTGAATTCCGACGCCTGGAAGAAAGACCACTAACGGATAGGGAGTAGGGAGTAGGAAGTAGAAATAGGGAGCATGGAGTGGCTGATGGCCATTCCGGACACCTTCACTACTCACTACTGCCTACTCACTACTGCCCACTCACCATGCTCGAAAACTTCAGCTTCCGCACCATCGTCGAATATCTGCCCCTGTTCGGGCAGGGCCTCGTCACGACCGTGTGGCTGTCTGCGCTCTCCTTTGCCGGCGCGCTCGCCGTCGGCATCGTGCTCGCCGCGATGAATTTGCAGCGCGGCCGGCTGTTCCGCGTCCCGGCCAAGGCCTATATCGACGCGGTGCGCGCCACGCCCTTACTGGCGCAGCTCTATTTCCTCTATTTCGGCCTGCCGCGGCTCGGCTTTATCCTGCCCGAGTTCGTCGTCGGCATCCTCGCTTTATCGCTGAACAGCGGCGCCTATGTCGCCGAGATCATCCGTGCCGGCATCCTGTCGATCCCGCGCGGCCAGGTCGAGGCCGGCGTCGCTTCGGGCATGACCTATGTCCAGCGCATACGTCTCGTCATCCTGCCGCAGGCGTTCAAGGTGACGATCCCGCCGCTGCTCGGCCAGGCGATCGTGCTGGTCAAGGATTCCGCCCTGTTGTCGCTGATCTCGGTTGCCGAGCTGACGCGCGCCGGACAATTGCTCGCCTCCGACCGCTTCATGCCGGCCGAAGGTTTCATCACCATCGCCGCCTTCTACCTCCTGCTCTATTACGGGCTGAAGGGGCTGGCGGCGCTCTCCGGGCGCTGGCTCGGCCTCGCGGGGGCACGGACATGATCTGGCAGCAGCTGCAAAGCATCGCCGGCAGCTATCCCCTCGCCTTGCGCGGCCTCGGCATGACCGTGGTGCTGTCGCTGATCAGCCTGGTGCTGGGCACGCTGCTCGGCTTCGGCCTCGGCATCCTGCGCACCGGCGGCAACCGGCTGATCAGCGGCGCGATCGGCGCCTGGGTCGACCTGATCCGCGGCACACCGTTCCTGGTGCAGATCTTCCTGATCTTCTTCATCCTGCCGGAACTCGGCATCGAGCTCGACGCCTTCACCGCCGGCATCATCGCGCTGACCAATCTGGCCGCCTGCTTCATCTGCGAGATCGTCGTCGCCGGCATCCGCTCGGTGCCGACCGGCCAGGTCGAGGCGGCGCTGGCATCCGGCCTGTCGCGCTGGCAGCGCATGCGCCAGGTGGTGCTGCCGCAGGCGATGCGCATCGTGCTGCCGCCGCTGGTCGGGCAATATGTGCTGCTGATCAAGGATTCCTCGGTTGTCTCGGCCATCGGCCTGACCGACCTCACCCGCGTCGGCTGGCTGGTGGTGCAGCGTGTGCCGAACGGCCTGCTCGTCTTCTTCCTCGTCGGGCTCGGTTACTTCATCGTCTGCTACCCCCTGATCATGCTGGCCCGCCGGCTGGAGCAACGCATGGGCGCGGCGCATGGCGAGGTGCAGTTGTGATGTCGAACCTTAGCAAAAATGGCACTGGCATGATCGAATTTCGCGGCGTCAACAAATGGTTCGGCCAGCTCAACGTGCTCAGGGATATCACGCTGAGCGTCGAGCCGCGCGAAGTGGTCGTCGTCTGCGGCCCTAGCGGCTCGGGCAAGAGCACCCTGATCCGTTGCATCAACGGGCTGGAGACGATCCGCGACGGCGACCTGACGGTCGACGGCCAGCGCCTCGGCGACGCCGCCACCAACATGACGCGGCTGCGCACCGAGATCGGCTTCGTCTTCCAGTCGTTCAATCTCTACCCGCACAAGACCGCGCTCGAAAACGTGACGCTGGCGCCGATCCATGTCCGCAAGATCCCGCGCGCCGAAGCCGAAAAGGCCGGACGCGAGCTGCTCGCCAAGGTCGGCCTTGCCGACAAGGTGAATGCCTATCCGGCGCAACTCTCAGGCGGCCAGCAGCAGCGCGTGGCGATCGCGCGCTGCCTCGGCATGCGCCCCAAGATCATGCTGTTCGACGAGCCGACCTCGGCCCTCGATCCCGAGATGATCTCGGAAGTGCTCGACGTCATGGTCGCGGTGGCCGAGGAAGGCATGACCATGATGGTGGTGACGCACGAGATGGGCTTTGCCCGCAAGGTCGCGCAGCGGGTGGTGTTCATGGACGCCGGCGCCATCGTCGAGAGCGGCACGCCGGACGAGTTCTTCTCGCATCCGAAGACCGACCGCAGCCGCGCTTTTCTGAGCAAGATCCTGCGGCATTAGGGGGGCATCAGGAGAAAGCGGACCTCAGACGATGCCGTGCTTTCTCAACAGCGCCTGCTCGTCGTCCGATATCCAGCCGAAAACCTTCGGCTCGCCGTCCAACTTCTGCACGAGGTAGTGGACGTCAAAATCTATCGCCACCTTCGATTGATCCTTGCGGGCATAGGTTGCTGTCCAGGCGACATGAGCCACGCAATGATGTTCGTCTATCGGCGAGAGCCGGACATTGCGTATCCGCATTTCCTTCGTCCCTATCGCGCGATAGTGCGCATGGCCTTGCGCCATGACCTGCTTGATTGCTTATCGTTCTTTCCAGTCATGACCCCGGCGGGCGAAGCCGCTATGAAGTCCGAAGCATACAGCGATGCGACCTCATCCATGTCCATGTCGCCGCCGAGGGACTGGTTGAAAAAGCGCTCATATCGCTCGAATAGCTTCCTTACGCTGGTCTCCATAGTTTCATCTCCCAGGTGCGGCTATGTTGGGTGGGACCAGGAAACGCTCCGCCGATCTCCGACATCCGCGATTGCCCCTCAGCCAATCATGACTTCGTCCCAGGGCGGAGCAAGATCCTGCGGCATTGAGGCTTAGATTCAGTCAGTTGGTTGCCACCGATGGCCCAGATGGGTGGTTGGACTTATCCGGAGGTGCGGATCTATCGGCAAAGATTTGACGTCCTATTGGAGAGACCGATCGTGCGCTCAATTGCCTTTATCTGACTCAACACTGCGGTTGGCCGACGCGAGGAAGCGTGCAGATAAAAAGTGAATGGATCTCGTCGCAATAGACCATGTTGTAATAAGAAAAAATAGCGTTGCGACAAAGGCAACTAGGGAAAGGCTGACGACGCCAAGAACAGCAAATGGGTCACTTTCCACGGTCGCGATGAAATTGTCAGACGGCCGAAAAGCCCCGGCAATGGCTGATCGGAGCTCAGGATTGTAATGGAAGAAGGCGAGAATCGCAGCGAAGAGACATAAAACTAGAATAGCCGCTAAAACCGATTCTGCGCTTTCAAAGGACGTGCGTTCTTTAAATTTATGGGAAGATTGGATCATCTAAATACCTATGCAAAGAAGAATTTAGCGATCTGGTTTGCTCATTTATCCATCGGTTTTCTAGCGATTCGATAGAGTCGCGATGCCTTGTCCGCACATTATGAGCAGCGTCGAGGCATATGCAAGCGATGCAGCCAGATGCTTCCGCTGCTTGTGCCGTTGAACAGCATCGGTCGACCGCCCCGCCCTACGGCGAGGAACCCAAGCCTATTGCGCGTCCGCGTGAGTGCTCAATTCGGCCCGCTTCTCATCCGACACGACTGCGAGGTCGAGCACCTTCTGCAATTCGGCCGCATGGCGAAATGACGGTTCGGGCTGGACACCGCTGCGCACCGCATCGACGAAGCGCTGGTAGTTGGTCGCCACCGTTCCGGCGTCCAGAACTTGCCATTTGGCGTTCTCGACATCCTCGCCGATGCAGGCTTTCAGCTCCGAGCCGGTCAGATTGTGCACGACTTCGATGCCGCCCTTGTCGCCGTAGATGCGCAGGCGGAGTTCGTTGAGATGGCCGGTTGCCCAGCGGCTGGCATGGACGACGCCGAAGGCGCCATTGCGGAAATCAAGCGCCATGGTGAAACTGTCATTGGCGTCGAGCTCGTATTCGCCGATGCGGTTTTCGGGCGCCTTGTCGAAGGATCTCAGGCGGCAGAACACATGGTCGATGTCGAGCGCCGCGCCATAGCTGGCGAAATCGAGGATGTGGATACCGACGTCGCCCAGCACGCCGTTGGAGCCATGGCCGCGCGACAGCCGCCACAGCCATTTCGAATCGGTGCGCCAGTCGCCCCAGAATTTGGACACCAGCCAGCTCTGCAGATAGGACGCCTCGACATGCCTGACCGTGCCGATGTCGCCGGCCAGCACCATGGCGCGCGCTCTCTGCAGCGGCGCGACATTGCGATAGGTCAGGTTGACCATGTTGATGATGCCGGCCCGCTCGGCGGCAGCGGCCATCTCACTGGCTTTCTCGAAGTTTTCGGCCAGCGGTTTCTCGCACAGCACCGGCTTGCCCGCCGCGATCAGCATCATGGTGGTCGGATGGTGGATGCGATCAGGCGTCACGTTCGCCACCGCATCGAACTTGCCCCATGCCAGCGCCTCGTCCAGCGACGCGAACCGGTTGGGGATACCGTAGATGTCCGAAAACTTGTCGACGCGCGTGCGGTCGAGATCGACGGCGCCGATCAGTTCGACGCCCTCGATCTTGCCGAACTGCCTGGCGTGCTCCTCCGCCATCCAACCGGTGCCGAGTATCAAGAGGCGCATGATTCTTATCCTTAGGACAGGGCTTTATCTTCTTGTTCGATCATGGATTTGGTCTAGCGAAAGCCGGCTTCGCCCGCGGAATGAAGTTTTCCGCCGCGCTCGACGATCGGCTCGAGCGCCTTTTCCACCGGCACGTTCGGCGCATCGAGGATGGCCGGATTGGAGCCTTGGGGGTTGTGCGCCCATCTCACCGCATTGCGCAGCACCTTGTGGACGTTGGCGTCGTGATAGGTCGGATACGTCTCGTGGCCGGGCCTGAAATAGAAGATGTTGCCGGCGCCGCGGCGATAGGTCAGCCCCGACCGGAACACTTCGCCGCCCTGGAACCAGGAGATGAACACGGTCTCGAGCGGCTCCGGCACGGCGAACTGCTCGCCATACATCTCCTCGTTCTCGAGCTCGAAATACTCGCCGATCCCGGCAGCGATCGGGTGGCTTGCGCTGGTCACCCAGAGCCGTTCGCGCTCGCCCGCCTCGCGCCATTTCAGCGTGCACGGCGTGCCCATCAGCTTCTTGAATATCTTCGAGAAATGGCCGGAATGGAGAACGATCAGCCCCATGCCTTCCCAGACGCGGCGCGCCACGCGCTCGACCACTTCGTCGGCGACGGCGCCATGGTCCTTGTGTCCCCACCACAGCAAGACGTCGGTCTCGGCCAGACGGTCGGCCGGCAGCCCATGCTCCTTCTGCTCCAGCGTCGCCCACGATACCGAAATCTCCGGGTCGAGCTTCAGCGCATTGGCGATCCTCGCATGCATGCCCTCGGGATAGATGCCGGCGACCACCTCGTTGGTCCGCTCATGAATATTCTCGCCCCAGACGACAGCGCGTATTGTCATGATGTCCTCGTGATTGTTTGAAACTCGAGCCGCCCCGGCCGGTCAGTCATAATATCCTCGGCCGGGAATGAAAACCTCGAGATTGGCCCAAACGTCCCCAGCGTCGTCATCCCAGGGCGAAGCAGGAGCGAAGCGACGTCGCGAAGACCCTGGGATCCATGCCGTGACTTCTATGCGCTGCGACGGTGCAGAACCTTGATGCAAGAGGGATAAGAGGTGAAAGGGATTGCGACAGAACGGCGTCAAATCTGCATCGTTGCTTTCTTCGGCTGATGCAACGGCATGGATCCCAGGGTCTGCGCTTCCGCTTCGCGTCCGCTCCGCCCTGGGATAACGAAGCCGTAAAGGACCGCCGCGAACCTAAGCGCCGCGGCCTTCTTGGGCGACGCGTGTCAGCGGCTTCGACAGCCGCGGCACCACGACGAGCCGCTTGATCTTGCCCTTCTTGTAGGCGGCGAGAAAGCGGGCATAGTCCTTGAAGACGACACAGCCATTGGATTCGGCGCGGCCGCCGCGCAGCATGTAGGTGTGGGCGAGCAAGCCGTCGCGGCCATATTTGTTGCTGCCGCTGGCAGGGGTGAGACGCAGGGCCTCGACGCCATGGAAGCGCGATTCCCGCAGCGTCAGATTGTAGGTGTCGGGCGGCGTCGGACCGACATTCTTCTTGTGAACGTAGCGCGGCTGGTCGACCATCGCGCCCAGTCCCGAATGTGCCTCCAGCCGCGAGCCGTCGGGCATATAGACGGTCTTGGCCGAGATGTCGTAGACGGCGACGCCGCTGCCCATGTTGGGCGTGGTGAACAGGTTCCTGAAGGCTCCGCCGAGACCGCCGGAAGGCATGTCGGGCTTGGCATAGGCCAGCATGTCGCCGCCCTGCGTCTTCGACCGTTTGCCCGGCTTGCCCGACACGGCCGGCACTGCCGCTTGTGACGAATTGCGAGGCGACAGACTGCCGGGTAGCGTCTCGACCGGCGGAGCGTCGGCCGTCTGGACCTTGCTCGCCCTGGATGCCTGGGCCCTGGATTTCTGGGGCGGCTCCGTTTTTACTGCCTGGGCCTTTGATGCCTGATCCTTTGGCGCCCGGTCTTTCGAGGCTTGAGCCTGGGGCGCCGGCTCATCGATGTCCGCCTGCGGACGCAGGGTCGGCAGCGGAACGCTGTCGGGCATGTCGTCCTGCGGCGGCAGCGAGGCCAGTTGGACCTCTGGCTCTTGCGGCTCTTGCGAAGCTGCCGGCTCGCTTGCCACGACGGCTGCCGGGAGCACGTCGATCATCTGCTCCGGCAATGTATTCGCCAGCGCCAGAGCCAGGCGCGACGAGCGTTCGATCTCCGCCACCGCCGGCCCGAAGCGCACCGATGCCGGGCCGTTCGGGTCGGGAATGCGTACCGGCTCGGCGAACCGGGCGGCGGCCGGCAGGCTTGCGAGCATGACGGGTGAGCCGGCACGGGCAAAGGCGGCGGCAAGCTTTTGCGGCGACAACCCTGCTTTGGCCACCACGTCGTCGAAGCTCGATTGCCGCGATGCATCGGCGACGAGCGGCACCGTATTGCGCTTGAGACGCGCCGATTTTCCCTGGTGAACGAAATTCGACGCCGACCGCAGGCAGTTGGCATCGCACCCGTGCTGCAGCAGCTTGGCCGACAGCGCTGCGTTTGTCGCGGCCCATGTCGGGGCCTGCGCCTTTGCAAGGCTGCGGCGAGGATCGGCGAGCGCGATGGTGCGCGGCGCGAGCAGGCTTTGCGGGAGACCGTTGGAAGCGGCGGTGAGCGAGGTTCCCATCGAATAAAGGCCGGCCAAGGTCGCCACCGACCATAAAGCAATGGCTGCGCCGACGGCAGGAACCGCGACCCAGCGCAGGCCGGGCCTCATCGAAGTCAATCCAGTTGCAGGACTGTCACCCCGGGTTTTCGCACTTACAAACGCCATTCAACCACTCTCAATCGGCCGATGCCGGCTAGCGGATTTCGCAGCCGTGACATTCACAGCTCGCCTGGTGCCCCCAGCACGCTTCGCGTCTGTTGCCGATTGATTCAAAAGATGGACAAAGTTGGTTAACCAATCCCTCTACCGACCGCCGATTGGGCGACGGTCACACCGAAAAACGCCCTCCAAAACCTGCATAGTTGGCAAAACTGCCCTCCAATGATGACTTTGCTGCCCGTTTTTGTCGGCCGAGTCAAGAAAGCGAAATGACTAGGCCTTGCTGGGCGGAGTCGGCCATGGCTGCGAAAGTGAAGCCGGGCCGACCAGAATCTTGCGGCCGGCAGCCACCGTCATCAAGCCCCGGCGTTCGATCAGAACGGCGATTATTGAGCGGGCACTTGTCGACCTGCCACTCGGGCGAATGAACGATTAACGTCTGAGAATTCGGGACAGCGGCAAGATGTTTGCCGCGCAGCAACTGAATGTCGCCAAGTGCCGGAGCGGGATATCCAACACCTAGACCACAGCCACCAGTATGTGAGCCTGAATTTTGGCAGTAACCTTGCCGCTGCCATGCCTGTCTGCAATGGCGGCTGCGGCATAGTCGGTTGCAGAGTCCAGCTTCCCCGCCTCTCTGGCCTCGATTTCGTTGCGAAGGAGAGTGCCCTGGCAATAAGCAACGGCCGGAAGGCGCGGCGAGGAGGCACGGCTTTGTTCGGCTCTCGTCTCGATCACCACACCGGAAAAACCTGCGTCCTCCAGCTCGCCACGGATCAGTGCCGTATCGTGGTAGCCATGCGGCGTGCGTGCCAGAAAGCGCGGCGGATCGTTCGGAAAAATCCTTGCGAGAGCATTCGTCACATCGTCGGCAAACACGTTCTCCTCGATGCGATCCCATACGCTGAATAGAAAATGTCCTCCGGGCTTCAGGACTCGCCGGGCTTCGCGGTAGGCAGATGAGCGGTTGGGAAAGAACATCGCGCCGAACTGACAACAAACGAGATCGAAGGCCGCATTTTCAAACGGTAGCGCCAGAGCATCCGCCTGACGCCATTTGATGCGATCGTCGGGAGCTTGCCGCGAAGCGGCGTAGTCGAGCATCGGCTGGTTGAGGTCGGTTACGACATAGCTTGCACCGGGCGACAGTTTTGGCGCCAATGCGCGGGTGACAACCCCGGTGCCCGCGGCGGTTTCCAGAACGGCGCTTGGCGACAAGGACGCTGCTCGCCGTGCAAGATCTGCGGCGAACGGCTCGAAAATCAACGGCACCATATAGCGGTCGTAGTTTTCCGGAATTGAGCCGGCGAATACCTTGTCCGTTTCCAACATTGCTATCCCCCGCCGTCCGTTTGATGGCTCGTCAGCATAGCATGGAATTGTTTGCTATTCGGTCGCATTCGACCGGGAGGCGGTTCGCTCCCGGAAGCTCCGAAACGCCGTGCTGCAATTATCTGCATATGTGTTAATATCTTGTGGTCATGCGCATTGGTGCGTGGCCAAACATAAAATGGGAGGATGCGATGAAAACCATAAGTCGCAGGTCTGCAATCGCGCTTGGCGTGACGGCGGCAGCGGTGACGCCTTTGTTCACGCTGGCGGCTGCTGCAAAGGTCAAGAAATACGGCCCGAAGGAAGGCAAGGAAATAGCCCCCGGCGTCAGATTGGTCGAGGTCGGCACCGGCAATTCCGATATCCCCGCTTACAAGAGCATCTCAATTGTCGACATAGTCTTTCAGCCCGGAGCAGCCGCCCCTCAAATGGTGATGGACAACGACATGGTGTGCACCATTGCTGCCGGTGAATTCACGATCAAGAAGGCGGACAAGGAATTCAAGCTTAGGGAAGGTGACGTGTACACCTGCTCCAAGGGCAAGACCGACGAGGCAGCCAACACCAGCAAGGTAGTCGGCATCCACCGCATCGCCGTCTTGATACCTGCCTAGCGCATGCCAGCGAAAACCGGCCCGCGTCCTCGTCCGGACGCGGGCCTTTTGATGAGGTGCGTGCTTATGAGCCGTTTCTCCCTCCGCCCGCTTTGCAAGCGTGCGCTATATTAGAAATCACGCAAGTTTCTGGATGACTGCACGCCGGTCTGCGGGCCTGCATTGGCGCCCCTACATTGGCGCCCCTGCATCGCCGCATTCGCAAGCCGGCGCCGCGCTGGGCGTTTGGCTTCACGAAATGGCCCGGTGCTCTTCCCGAGCTGCCTCCCAGACCTCGCGCGCCGCGTCTGCATTCAGTGCCGCGATTCCCAGGCCGACGATCAGATCCGGCCACGCCGAGCGCCACAGGAAGGCCGTCACCAATCCGGCCAGTATGATCGCAACATTGGCGACCGCATCGTTGCGGGCCGAGAGGAATGCCGCCCTGGTAAGACTGCCGCTGTGATGGCGGTAGCGCGCCAACATGTAGGCGCATGACAGATTGACCGCGAGAGCGCCCAACCCCGCCAGCGTCAGAGCCGTTGGCTGCGGCGGCACCGGCATGTTGAACTTTTCCCACGCGGTCCACAGCGTCGCCAGGCCCGGCACCAGCAGGATAAGCGCCAGCGCCATGCCGACCCGCGAGCGGGCACGCAGCGACCATCCCATGGCGAGCAGTATGAGGAGATTGACCGAGGCATCTTCCAGAAAATCGACGCTGTCGGCGAACAGCGACACCGAGCCGATCGCCAGCGCGACGGCGAATTCAATGCCGAAATAACCCAGGTTCAGCAGTGCGACGACAAGCACCACCCGGCGAAGGCCGTCCGACGTGATGGCTTGCTGCATGGTCTGCCCCGATGTGATGGCGTTAATGTTATTGCTGGGCGTCCCGTTCCTCGACCGTCTCGATCTCGCAGGCTTTGAGGCCAGCCTAGGCCGAACATGGCACGTCTGTCACCAAAACACCTGCGAGCCAAAACAGGATGGTCACCCTGTTTTGGGCGTGCCCTCATGCGCGCCGCTCGTCAGGCAAAGCCGGGAACCGGCTTGGTCTTGCCGCTCAGTTGCGCGCCCAATGTCAGCGCCTGCGGGAAATTCCGGACGATCGCCGCCATCGCGGTGGCGCTGCCGGGGCGAAGGGCAATTCCGGCAATAGCAGCGGCAGCGTAGACCCGGGTCGAAAACAGTCTTTTCCAGGCCGCCTCGTAGCGTCTGGCGGCGGCCTCGCGCCCCGCTTGGCCACTTGGCGCGGATGCGAGTTCGCTAGCCAGCAGCCAGCCGGACTGAAGCGCCATCGAGATGCCCTCGGCGATAACGGGATGAGACTCTCCGGCTGCATTGCCGACCCGGAAGATGTCCTGTTCGTAGCAGGAGCGAATTCCCGGCCGGATCGGACCCGCGGCAAGCCACGGGCCGTCGAGGTGCGCCGGTTCCAGGGCGCCTCGCACGCCCCGGCATGAATTCATGACATGGCGTGAGACGACATCGGCGGCCGACACATGGCCCAGGTATTCGGGATCATGTTGTTTACGCAGCCGCGCGAGCACATCGCGGCGAATGCAGCACGAGATCGACAACCGTCCATGATCCGCCGAGACCATGCCGCCATAGCCGCCGGGAAAAGCCAGCAGAGGCATCAAATCCGGTGCGAGCGACGACCCGGTGAAATGCGCCTTGAAGCCGAGCAAGTCCGACGGCCGATTGGTCTTTGCGAGCTGGCTGGGTAATGGTCCCGGCTCCCAGGAGCCGTGTGCGGCGACAATCACCGGCGCACGCAACATCACCGCTTCATCCCCGGCCTGAACTCGTACACGTTGCATCTCACCATCCCGGTCGATGGCGACGGCGCGGCAGGGCTGGAAGATTTCGACGCCCGCCGATCGCGCCGCCTGTAGAAGCAGAGAGTCGAGAATGTCCCGGCCGAGCGCCCGGCCGAAGCCGTGTTTCGCACGAGACCCAGCTCCTGCACCAGGCATTGCAGCCTCGACGGAGGTCTCACCGGAAAACAAACCGACGCGGCGGATTTCGGGGCCGGCATTGGCACGCCAGGCATCGCCGATCTCGAGCCGGTCGAGAAGCGCAAGATTGCTTGCCGAGATGTATTCGCCGCAGACTTTGCGGCGCGGAAACGCACTCTTTTCCACAATGGCCACGACCCACCCGCGCCGGGCCAGCGTGAGCGCGACGGAGGTGCCCGCCGGGCCGGCACCAATGACGATCGCGTCATGAGTCGACAATCGCGTCATGGCTCGACACTGGCACTGGCGCCGACGAAAATGTGGGAAAACAGGCCGGCGCGCCGCTCCTCGACCGGTTTGCCGTTGGCCGCAAGCCAGAGACGGGAAAGCTCGCTGCCGCGAAAGCCGGCACGCACGCTTTGCGCCGCATCGTTTCGTGTGACGTCGTTGGCGCCGATTGCCGGCAGAAGACGGGTTGCGGCCAGCGGCAGTTTCGCCCGCAGCGGCTCTGTCGCGATGAGCAACGGGACTTTCGGCCTGATCAGCGAAAACAGACGCACGAGCTGCGCATCATCGAGGTGATGCAGGAACAGATTGACGGTGACGGCGTCGAACGGCGCACCCTCGATCTTTCCTGCCCAGTCGAAGACATCGGCGGTGACGCCTTCGGCCTTCCATCCCAGCCTGTCAAAATCGCTGCGCAATTGCCCGGTGACGAGGCCGACGCGGTCGAGCATTACCAGTTCGACCCCGGGCCAATGCGTGGCCATGCGCCGCGCCACCGCCAGCATGAAGGAGCCATCGCCGGCGCCGATCTCCAGGATGCGGCGTGGCGGCTTTGGCACGAACCTCTTGAGCAACGACGTCATGATCGGCACCTGAAACATCAGCATATTGATGCGCCGAAGGTCGCGGCGCGCGGCCAGCGCTCGCGGATCGTCGGCCGCAAGTCCGTCGAGGATTTCCGGCGCAAGCTGCCGATGCTCCAGGCCGCTCATGACACCGTTCGAAAGAGCATGGTTTCGGCCGTCAGCCCGGGCCCGAACGACATGCCGCAGCCGAGTAGGCCGGGTGGCGCCTTCAACATCTCATTCATCACGAACATGACGGTCGCCGACGACATGTTCCCATACCGGCGCAACACCGCGCGCGATGGTTCCAGTGCAGTGGGCTCCAGTTCCAGAGCCCTTTCGACAGCATCGAGCACCGAACGTCCACCCGGGTGCACGGCCCAAAGGTCGATGTCTTTCGCCGATCGGCCGCCGAGGATGGCGGCCTGGCTGTTCCGCAACGCTTCATGAATCGCTGCCGGCACCTGGCCGGAAAGAACCATTTCGAAGCCGCGGTCGCGAATGTTCCAGCGCATCAGGTCCCGCCGTTCCCTCGCCACCAGACAGTGAAAGCTATCGAGCTCGATGCCGGCCGGCTCGGCAGTGATGAGCGCAGCCGCGCAGCCGTCGCCCCAGAGGCAGAACGACAGCAGTTTTTCCAGTTCGGTGGTTTCGCGCAGATGCATCGTGCAGAGCTCGATATTGACCAGCAGGACCTTGGCCTGCTGGTCGGAGCGGACGATGTGGCGGGCCAGCTTGAGCCCGTTGATCGCCGCGTAGCAACCCATGAAACCGATCATCGTGCGTTCGACACTATCGGGAAGCCCGCAACGCGCGATCAGCTCCAGATCGATGCCCGGCGCCGAAAAGCCGGTGCAGGTGGTGACGATCAAATGGGTGATGCGGGAAGCGTCGTCGCCAAGCTGCAATCCGTCGATGCCCTTTTGCGCCAGAACAGGTGCGGCATCGTCGAACATCGCCATTCTCATGGCCGTTCCGGGAAACGCACCGCGGATGAAGGTCCCGGCCAAGTCGGCGGACGGTCCTTCGGGGTCGGACGCCGGCGCAAAGCAGGAATAGCGGTGCTCGATGCCGGCAAGATCGGCCATGCGTTCGAAGATCCTCCGGCGATCGGCCGCGAGCATGGAGGCCGCGAAACGCAGGTAGAATTGATGAACCTCGTGCTCCGGCACCGCCGTCGCGATCCGGTTGATATAGGCGTTGACGGGCATATTCTGTCTCCTCGGCGTCTGCACGGTGTAACGTGCCGCCGGAGGGTCCTTGCTCATCGTTACCCGGTGTCGAACACCGGGTTTTGAGCGCTGTTCGATAAACGTTTCCGAAAACTGATTTCTTCCCGAAGGTTCAGTGTGCGCTGCTGGCAGGCAAACGGTTGGAGCGGGCGGGCGGTTGCGTCAGGCATCCAAAATCGCCACATCATGTTGACCTTCCATCTACTGGAAGGTCTATTTCCTCCAATAAAGGAGATTTCCGCCATGAACATCGGCGTCGCATCCGAAAAATCCGGCCTGCCGGCCAAGACGATCCGTTACTACGAGGATATCGGGCTCTTGCACCCGGCTCGGACAGACAATGGCTATCGCGATTACTCGACGGCCGATATTCACCGGCTGCGCTTCCTGCAGCGCTCGCGAAGCCTGGGGTTTTCGGTCGACGAATGCCGCCAGTTGCTCTCGCTGTATCAAGACAGGGAACGTGACAGCGCCGACGTGAAGGCGATCGCGAAAGCCAAGCTGGTGGAGATCGACAGGAAGATCGCCGAACTGGTCGGATTGCGCGGCTTGCTTCACCATCTGGTCAGTCACTGCCACGGTGACGAGCGGCCGGATTGCCCAATCATCGACGAGCTGGCAGGACAAGGCGTCGCCCAGTGAGGTGGATTGAAAATCGGAGCGGCTGACGTGCAAACTTCGCTGTCATGCCGGCTTGTGCTGCCGCACGACCTTCCATTCATGCCAGATCAGCACCATGACGACAGCATCGAATACGGTCAGGACAAGCAGGCCGAACGAATGGGTGTAGGAGTAGCGGTAGACTTGATAGAACATAAATGCGCCCAGCGCCGCAAGCGATGCCGGATACGACCACAGCTTGCCTCTCAAAAGCCCGACAACGAGCAGCAGTTTTATCAGGCCGTGGCTAAGCAGGTAGAAGGCATAAAACTCCTTGCTGGCAACGGAAAAGTGGCTTGCCATCTGCGACAGATAGCCAGCTATGAAATCGTTCGGATCTTCGATCAATTCCTCTTGGGTGAATGTATTGACCCAGGAGGCAATGGCGTCGGTGGTGACGACATAAAGCAGGATCCCGCCCACGCATTCGATCAGGGCATGCGCCCCTTTAAGCCAGATGCTGAGCTCGAAAATCTGATGGATGCGGCGTTCGTCTACTGCTTTCACAAAATTCACCTTGCGATCGACAACAGCGGAAACGAGAAACGATGGATGCAGCCCTAACCCACTGGATCAACGCGGCAGCCGGGATCAGCCCTTTTCTTGATAAGGCAATGATCGCTGTCTCACAAATCGGCGTTCCGCTGATGGTGCTGGCTGTTGCCCTGCAATGGTGGGCAAAGGCCGACCGCTACCATGTGCGCCATGCTGCCTTGTCCGCCGGCTTGGCGTTCCTGCTCGGTCTGGCGATCAATCAGTTCATTTTGCTATTCGTCCACCGGCTGCGGCCCTACGATGCCGGCGTGACGCATCTGCTGATTGCGCCCAGCGCCGACTGGTCGTTTCCCTCCGACCACGCGACAGCCAGCTTTGCGGTTGTTGCGGCTCTTGCAATGCAAGGTCTGCCGCGCCGGACGCTGGCCCTCTCCATCATGGCATTGCTGATCTGCTGGTCGAGAATTTATATCGGCACCCACTATCTCACCGACGTGATAGGCGGTGCCATCACTGGCGTCTTAGGTGCCGTTGTGGTCCGATTGGCCTATCGCGAGAACTCCCGACTGGACAGTCTGGTCACAAGAATTCTCTAGCTCCTTATGTGCCAACGATGAGACGAGCAGCTATCATAGCGGTCCTGTCGCTTGCCTGCGTCTCTGTCGTGCTCGCCGCCGCCCATTCGGGTCGTGATGCGGTCATCCAGGCTCGCCAGGCCTCGATGAAGGAAATGGCCGCGGCGGCAAAGGCGATCGCTGGGATGTTCGACGGCAAGCAGGCGTACGACGCCGCAGCCTTCAAGGCGGCGGCCGAGACCATCCGCGCCCGCACCGGCCGTGCCCTGATTGCCGAATTCCCCAGCGCGACATTGGGCGCGCCTTCAGGCGCCAAGCCGGATATCGACCCCGCCCGCGCGGAGTTCGAAGAGCTGGCTCGCCACATCGGGACGCTGGCCAGCGCCTTGGGCTCCGACGCCGAGCGGGCGCCGCCGCGCATCACCGACGACATGAGAATGGGTTCCGGCCTGGCGATGGGCGGTGGCAGCCTGCTTGGCAAGCGACCATCACTCGCGGAAGCCGATCCCACTAAATTGCCGGCGGAGCACCTCCTGCATCTCATCTTGCAGGATTGCTCGAGCTGCCATTCGAAATTCCGGCAAAAGGTCGAGTGATAGCGTCAGCTCCGCTGCAGCTGACCCGCCATGAAATTGCGCCAGCCGCCGAAATGCGAAATCTCCTTTGCATCGGTGAGGCCGGCACTTTCGACGAGGAAGCCTTTCGGCGAAGTTCCGTCATCAAGCAGAAGCGTCCCGATGCCGAGCGGCGGCGGAATCGCGGCAACAAAGCGCCCGAACGCTTGTGGCGAGAGCCGCCAGACTTCGACCTCGATCGCTGCCCCCTTGCCATTGCAGATCCGTTCGAGCCCCGGTCGCGGCACCGACTGGCCGGCGAGTGCGTAAAGCCGATAGAGCGGCGCCGTTCTTGCCCCCCGGGCGAAAATTGCGCCGAGCTGCTGCAACTGGCCGTTCAGCGCCATCCCCGATAGATGCGCGCCGACCACGGCCAGCTCGATCGTGCCCTCGTCCACGTCCACGCGAACATCGCCACGCGGCGGCAGCGGCCAGCCGGTAGCGCCCAGCGAAAGGCCGCTTGCCGCATGCACGTCGCGCGCAAGCGACGCCGTCAGATGGTCCTTGCCCGCCGCGGCAAGCAAGGTGACGCTCATCGGCAAACCGTCGCTACGAGTTCCGCTCGGCACCGAAATGCCGCACAAGTCGAGCAGATTGACGAAGTTGGTGTAGGTGCCGAGCCGGCTGTTGGTGACGATCGGATCGGCGAGAACCGCCTCGACTGTGTAGTGCGTCGGCGCGGTCGGCACGCAGAAAACGTCGACCGAGGCGATGACCGGCGCAAGCTTGGCCTTATAGCCTTGCAGGGCATAGAGCCCCTTGAAAGCGTCCGCCGCGGAAAGTTTTCGCGCACCGCCGATGATCTGCCGCGTCACCGGATGCATGGCGGCCTCGTTGGCAACCATGAAGTCCCTGATCGCGGCGTAACGCTCGGCTACCCAGGCGCCTTCGTAGAGCAGGTTGGCGGCGGCGTAGAAGTCACCGAACGGGATTTCGACCAGCCTGCAGCCCAGCGTCTCCAACGAGGCAAGGGCGGCCTCGAAGCCCGCCTGCATCGCCTGGTCGCCGAAGAAGGTCCAGTCGGCCCTGGCCGGCACGCCAACCGTCAGCACCGGCGGGCGCGCGGCAAGAGCCTGAATGCAGAGGTCACGCGAATAGGGATCGGCGTCGTCCTTTGCCGCCGCCGCCTCGAACACGTGATAGGCGTCATCGACGGTGAGCGCGAACACCGAGACGCAGTCAAGCGTCCGGCAGGCCGGCACGACGCCGGCGGCTGATAGCGCGCCGACGCTCGGCTTCAGCCCGACGATGTTGTTGAGGCCGGCGGGTATGCGCCCCGAACCGGCGGTGTCGGTGCCGAGCGCGAACGAGACGATGCCGCGCGCCGTCGCCACGGCCGAGCCGCATGAAGAGCCGCCCGGCACCAGTTTCGGGTCGATCGCATTCCTCGGGACCGGATAGGGCGTGCGCACGCCGACCAGGCCGGTGGCGAACTGGTCGAGATTGCTCTTGCCGATAACCAGCGCGCCGGCGGCCTTGAGTCGCGCGACGACGGTGGCGTCTTTCGCCGGCAAGTAGGCATATTCCGCACAACCCGCCGTGGTCGGCATGCCGGCAACATCGATGTTGTCCTTGACCGCGAACGGCACGCCCCACAGCGGCTTTGCCGCCGGATCGAACGGGCCGAGCTTTTCCGCCTCGGCAAGCAACTCCGCCCTGCTCGCCAGATGGATGAAGATGCCGGGGTCATCGGCCGCCGCGAGCCGCGCATGGACCATATCGATCACGTCGCCAATGCTGAGGCCGGCCTGATAGGCAACGTGCAGGCTCGCTATGTCGAAGCGGATGTCGCTCATTTGGCCTCGCCCAGAATGACTACCGGCAGGTTCCACTGGATGAGCACGACGCAGCTATGCTTCGTCCACACCGAATGCTCGGTTCCGACCGCGTTCAGGATCACGCTGCCCGCGGCATGATCGCCGTTCTCGTCGCTCTGCGTGCCGTCCAGCACGATGATCGTCTCCAGCCCGGCATGGCGATGACGCGGCACGCTGGCGCCAGCCCGGTAGTTCAGGATGGCGACCGACGGTTCCATCGGCCCACCCTTGAGCAGCCAATGCACTGTGATGCCTTCGCGGAAAGGCTCGAACGGCAGATCGCGCCAGCCACCATTGAGGAGGCCGGCAAAGGCAAGGTTAGGCATTGGAAATTCCCTCGAGCACCTGGTCCGTTGTCGCCGTCCAGCCGACGATCGCGCCCTGCGCCCTGATCATGGCCAGGGCGGCCGCCTTGAACTCGGCAAAATAGCTCTCGGTAGCATCCTCGGCCAGCAGGCATTCATAGCCGCGGTCGTTGGCCTCGCGCATCGTCGTCTGCACGCAGACCTCCGTCGTCACTCCGGCAAAGACCAGTTGCTGTGCGCCGAGCCGCTTCAGGTCATCGCCGAAGCTGGTGGCATAGAACGCGCCCTTGCCCGGCTTTTCGATGACGATCTCGCCAGGCAGTGGCGCAAGTTCATCGAGGATCGCCGTTCCCGGCTCGCCGACGATCAGCACACGACCCATCGGCCCGACATCGCCGATCCGGATCGACGGGTTGCCGCGGTTGCGCTTGGCCGGCGGCAGATCCGAAAGGTCTGCCTTGTGGCACTCCATCGTGTGGATCACCGGCAGGCCGGCGGTGCGGAACCCCTCGATCAATCTCTTCACCGTCGGCACAATCGCCACCACCCGGCTGACGTCGTTGCCGAGGCTGGCGCCGAAGCCGCCCGGCTCAGCGAAATCGCGCTGCATGTCGATGACGACCAGCGCCATCGCCTCGAGCTTGAAGGCAAACGGGAACGGCAGCGCCTCGATCTCCGCCATCAGTGATGTCCCGCCATGTGCTCGCCGATCGTCTGCACGCTCGCCTGAGCAATCGGCGTCTCGTAGACCAGCGCGCCGTCCGACATGACGAAGATGCGGTCCGAGAGCTCGAGCAGCTCATCAAGGTCCTCCGACATAAGGAGCACCGCGGCGCCGGCATTGCGCGCCTTCATGATGCGGGCGCGTATTTCGGCGACGGCGGAGAAGTCGAGGCCGAAGCAGGGGTTCGACACGATGAGCAAATCGACCTCGCCGGTCAGCTCGCGCGCCAGCACGGCGCGCTGCACATTGCCGCCTGACAGCGACGAAATCGGCGAAGCGAGCGAGGCCGTCTTGACCTTGAACTGTTCTATCAGGCGGGCCGCGTAGTCCCTGATCGCACTCATCCTGATCCAGTTGACCGGCTTGCCGGCCTCGTTGAGGTCGAAGGTCCGGAAGGCCATGTTTTCCGCCACCGTCATCTTCGGTGCGCAGGCATTGCGCAACGGCTCCTCCGGAATGAAGCGGACATTGAGCGTGCGCGCCTCGCTGCGGCTGGCGCCATAGGGCGAGCCTTTCACCAGAACGTCGCCGCCATTGCGCGCCCGCTGTCCGGCAAGGACTTCGAGAAACTCCTTCTGGCCGTTGCCGGAGATGCCGGCAATGCCGACGATCTCACCCGACTTCACATCGAGTTCGCCGATGTCGATGGTTTTCAAACCGGTGCGGTCGGGCGCCTTCAGCGACTTTACCGTCAGCACCTGTCTGGCGCCGGCCGGCACCGGGGCGCGGCTGTCGAGTGCGGCGATCGGTTGGTCGCCGATCATCATCGCCGCCATCTGCTTGTGGGAAAGTTCGGAGACCTTTCCGGTTCCGGTCAGCCTGCCCTTGCGCAGCACGGTGATATCGTCGGCAAACGCCGTCACCTCGTGGAATTTATGCGAGATCATCAGCACGGTGAGGTCGCCGGTCCTGGTCATGTCGCGCACCAGGCCAAGCACCTCCTGTGCTTCGCCGGGAGTGAGCACCGAGGTCGGCTCGTCGAGCACCAGGAAACTGCGGCCGAGATAGAGCTGCTTGATGATTTCGAGCTTCTGCTTCTCGCCCGCCGCAAGTTCCGCCACCTTGACGTCGAGCGGCAGCTTGAACGGCATACGCTGCATGAATTGCGCAAGTGCGGCGCGCTCCTTGCGCCAGTCGATGATGCAGGGCACCTTCTCGCGCGAAATGACCAGGTTCTCCGCGCCGGTCAGCGACGGGACGAGCGTGAAATGCTGGTAGACCATGCCGAGCCCCAATGCCGAGGCATCCTTCGGACTGGCGATCGCGACCTCGCGGCTATCAACCAGCATGTCGCCGGCGGTCGGATGGTAAAAACCCATCATGCACTTGACCAGCGTCGACTTGCCGGCGCCGTTTTCGCCGAGCAGCGCATGGAACGATCCCGCCGGCACCTTGATCGAGACGTCGTCCAGCGCGGTGAAGGCGCCGAAGCGCATGGTCATGCCGATGGTCTCGATGCCGACGGCTTTCTTGCCGATGCTTCCGCTCAAGATCGTGTCCTCACGGCAGCTGCGCGACGAAGGATGCCGAATTCGACACCGCGCCGAACACGCCGCCCTGCATCTTGATCATCTTGATCGCGGCGAGATGGTTGCCGTAATCGGTCGCGCCGCAGCAATCCTCCAGCATCACGCATTCAAAGCCGCGATCATTGGCCTCGCGCATCGTCGTGTGGACGCAGACATCGGTGGTGATGCCGGTCAGCACGATGTTTTCGATGCCGCGCTGGTGCAGGATCAGCTCCAGGTCGGTGGCGCAGAACGAGCCCTTGCCCGGCTTGTCGATGATCGGCTCGCCAGCCGCCGGATAGAGGTCGGGGATGATGTCCCAGCCGGGTTCGCCGCGCACGAGGATGCGCCCGCAAGGCCCGGGGTCGCCGATGCCGGCATTGATGCGGCGCGAGCGCCAGCGCTTGTTGGCCGGCAGGTCGGCGAGATCGGGCCGGTGGCCCTCGCGCGTGTGGATGATGGTGTAGCCCTTGGCCCGCATGGCTGCGAGCACCGACTTGATCGGCTCGATCGGCGCCCGCACCAGCGAAAGATCGTAGCCCATATGATCGACATAGCCGCCCGGCCCGCAGAAATCGGTCTGCATATCGATGATGATCAGCGCCGTATTGTCTGGCCGCAGCTCGCCATTATAGGGCCATGGATAGGGATCGGCATCGATGTAGCGCTGGGTGATCTCGGCTCTGGCGTTCATCGGAAAAACTCCAGTCATTTGGTGATCGACAATTCGCCCGGCGCGCCGGCAAGCGAGCGGCTCGGCGACGAGGTGGCGATCATGATGATGAGCGTGAGGATGTAAGGCGCGGCGTAGAAGAGATAGTAGCCCTGCGTCACCCCGACCGATTGCAGTGCCGGGCCCAGCGCGCCCGCACCGCCGAACAATAGTGCCGCGGCAAAGCAGCCAAGCGGATTCCAGCGCGCGAAGATGACCAGCGCCACCGCCATCAGCCCCTGCCCCGACGAGATGCGTTCGGTCCAGCTGCCGGGATAGTAGAGCGACAGATAGGCGCCGCCGATGCCGGCGAGCGCACCGCCGACACCTGTCGCAAGCAGGCGCACGGTGTTGGGATTGAGGCCCATGGCGCGCGCCGCATCGGAGCTGTCGCCGACGACGCGCACGATCAGGCCGGCACGCGTGTTGCGGAACGCCCACCACAGAAACACGGCAAGTGCCGCACCAATCAGGAACAGGATGTTGACGTTGAGCGCCGCCTGCACCTGCGGGATATTCGACCAGCCACCGAAGGCGATGGCCGGCAGGTCTGGTGCCGAGGGCTGGATGAACGGCTTGCCGAAGAAGAAGGCGAGACCGGAGCCGAACAGCATCAGCGCGATGCCGATGGCGATGTCGTTCACCCCGCGGAATTTGCAGATCCAGCCGTGGAACAGCCCGAAGCAAAGACCGGCACCTGCGGCAGCCAGCAGGCCGAGCCATGGCGAGCCGGTCATCACCGCGACGGCATAGGCGGTCATGGCACCGAAGACCAGCGTGCCTTCGAGGCCGAGATTGATGCGGCCGGAGCGCTCGGTGATGGCTTCGCCAAGCGAGACGAAGATGAAGGGCGTCGAAACGCGGATGGCGCCGCCGAGAATGGCGAGCGGCACGCCCCACAGGCCGATCTCGGTCGCGTCCATCAGGAGCCCCTCTTCCACAGATCGGGATTGAAGACCTTGAAGCGGCCGTAAAAGGTTTCGCTAAACAGGATGACGACGAAGAGCATGCCCTGCAGCACCAGCACGGTGGCGTCGGGCAGGTCCATGCGGCGCTGGATCAGCCCGCCGGAAGCGCCGATGCCGCCGAGCAGGAAAGCGACCGGGATGATGGCGAGCGGATTGTGGCGGGCGAGGAAGGCGACGAGGATGCCCGTATAGCCGTAGCCGGCGGCGAGCGAGGCGTTGGCGCTGCCTTGCACCGCGCCGACCTCCAGCATGCCGGCTAGCCCGGCAAAGCCGCCGGCGAGCCCGGTGAAGCCGACGATCAGCGGCCCGACGGCAAGCCCCTGCACCTGGGCCGCCCTGACATTGCCGCCGGCAATGCGGGCGGCAAACCCCCAGCGCGTCTTTTCGATCAGCAGCCAGGACAGGACGCAGGCGACGATACCGAGGACAAGGCCCCAGTGCACGTCCATGCCTGGAATGTTGCCGATGCGGTAGGTATCCGCCAGCGGCTCGGTCGAGGGTTTGTTGAGCGAGGCCGGATCGCGCAGCGGCCCTTCGACCAGATGGTTCATCACCGCGATGGCGATATAGGCCATCAGCAGGCTGGAGATGGTTTCGTTGACGGCGCGGTAGTGGCGGAGTGCGCCGACGGCACCGACCCAGATGCCGCCGGCGACCACGCCCGCCACGACCATCAGCAGGATGACCAGAAAAGCCGGCGCGCCATTCACTGCCACGCCGATGGCGGCGGCGGCAACACCGCCCAGCACGATCGCGCCTTCGCCGCCGATGACGACAAGGCCAAGTCGTGCGGGCAGCGCCACGCAGAGCGCTGCCAATAAGAGCGGTGCTGCCCGCGACAGCGAGTTCTGGATCGAGAACCACGAGCCGAAGCCGCCACGCCACATCGTCTCGTAGAGTTGCACCGGCGATTTGCCGACCAGCGCGATGAACACGCTGAACAGCGCCATGCCGACGATCAGCGCCGCGAGCGGTATGACGAAGGCTTCCGCCCGCCGCGCCGCCCATTCGAGCGCCGCCGGATAATTCCTGGCGCCAAACAGCGCCGGTGCGCCCGCAGTGCCGACCGTGTCTGCCATGGCCCCGTCTCCGATCCGGTTCAGGCGGTCGAACCGACGACGCCCTCGACCAGGTAGTCCATGCTTTCGAGTTCGAGCGCGGTCTCGACGAAGGCTTGGCCCTCGGTCGCGACGACGACGCCCTTGTTGCTCTTCAGCGGACCCTTGATGACGGAAAATCCGCCTTTCATCATTTCGGCCAGCGTGCCGTCGAACTGCTTGCGGGCGGCATCGCCGACGGCGGGGCCGAGCGGGCTCATCTTGACGAAGCCGTCGGCCAGGCCGCCGCGCGTGAAATTGGGCAGCGGTGTGCCGGCCACCAGATCGTCGACGAACATCTTGTAGACCTTGGCCCAGTTCCATTCCGCGCCGGTCAGGTATTTTTCCGGCGCCAGGGGGCTCTGGTTGGCATGATAGCCGCAGACGAAGGCGCTACGCCCGGCCGCCGTCTCGACCACCACCTTGGGGCTGTCGACATGACAGGTGATGACGTCGGCACCCTGGTCGACCAGCGCATTGGCGGCCTCCGCCTCCTTGACCGCCAGTGACCACTCGCCGGTGAAGATCACCTGGCAGGTGATGGTCGGGTCGACCGAGCGCGCGCCGAGCAGGAAGGAATTGATGTTGAGCAGCACCTGCGGGATCGGCTTTGCCGCGACGAAGCCGAGCTTCTTGGTCTTGCTGGTGTGACCAGCGACGACGCCGTTCAGATACTGGCCCATGCCGATATAGCTGAAATAGGAGCCGGCATTCATCGGATGCTTGTCCTTGCTCCACATGCCGCCGCAATGGCGGAACTGAACGTCGGGGAATTTCGCGCACATGGCGAGCATGTGCGGATCGAAATAGCCGAACGAGGTCGGGAAGATCAGCGACGCGCCGTCGAGATTGATCATCGATTCCATCGTCTTCTGGACGTCGACGGTCTCAGGCACGTTCTCCTCTTCGACCACGGAAATGCCTGCGATCGCCTTCAGCGTGGCAGCGCCTTCGGCATGCGCCTGGTTGTAGCCGTAATCGTCCTTTGGCCCGACATAGATGAAGCCGACCGTGGCCGTCGCGGCGAAGGCCCTGCTGATCGGAAACGACGCGGACGCAAGACCTAGCGCCGCTCCGACGGCGGAGGTCTTGAGCAGCTCGCGACGGCTAAGCATGAATTTCTCGGACATTGAATGCTCCCTCTATGGGGCCTTTGGGGCCGGTTAACACCTCAATGAAAGAAGTGTATGCAATCAGCATGCCAGTTTCAGAAATTGGATTTATTCAGCAATATCAATGAGCGTGCCGATGTGGACTGCACAAAGCCGGAGCAATTGCATACACTTTTTGCCTTCAAAATCGCCAATTTGACATGAAGGCTAAAACATAGGCATACAGAGCTGCGGAGGAATCGAAGCCGGTGAGTGGCTTGCGGCTCTAGCGAAAAGACTGGACGGAGGAGACGTGTCGGGAAAGCGCAATTTGATCAGGTCGGGCACGACCGTCGATCAGATGGTGAGGGCGATCAGCGACCGGATCGTCACCGGTTTCCTGCGTCCCGGCGAAAAACTCGACGAAGCCTCGCTCGCCGCCCGCTTCGACGTCTCACGCACGCCGATCAGGGAAGCACTAGGCCGGCTCAGTGCTATGGGACTGGTCGAAAGGCGGCCGAACCGCGGCGCCACCGTCGCCGTGGTGACGCAGGAGCACCTCGCCTCGATGTTCGAGAGCATGGCCGAGCTTGAAGCGATCTGCGCGCGGTTCTCGGCAGAGCGCATGACGGCGGGCGAGCGCCGCACGCTGGAGGCCGAGCACCAGGCCTCGGCGCGCTTGGTGCAGCTCGGAGCCGAAGAAGAGTATGAGCTTTTCAACACCCAATTCCACACCCGGCTCTATCGCGGCGCGCACAGCAAGCACATTTATGAACTGACCGTCATGACCCGCAGCCGCCTGGCGCCGTTCCGGCGCGCGCAGTTCATGCTGCCCGGCCGGCTGGCCCAGTCATGGCAGGAACATGACGCCATCGTCACCGCAATCATGCGCGGCGACAGTACGGCCGCCGGAACAGCCGCCAAGGATCATGTCTCGATCGTCAGCGAGGCGAGCGCCGTCTTTGCCATCGGCGATCGCCCCAAAGGCAAGGCCGAGCCGGTCCCGACATCGGCTTCCTAGAGCATTTTGCAGCCAAGGGGATCACTTGGCGTCGCAGAAAATGCGGCTAAACAAACAGATAAGAGCGGGATGGCCGTTGAACGCATCCCGCTCTAGCCCTCAATCGACCAGCACGGCGACCACGGCAGCGCAGTCGCCGGCCTTGACCAGCCCCGGAAAATGCCGCGCCGCCAGCAGACCGGACATTTTGGCCCGGATCTCCTGCGGAGCGCCGCCGGTGCGGCCTATGGAATGGATACGTGCCAGCACCTGGTTCTCTGCCACTGGCTCGCCGAGATCGATCATCGTTTCGATCATCCCGTCGTCCTCGGCGAACGAGAAGCAATCGCCGGACGGCATGTCGAGCCAGCGGGTTGGCTGCATCTCGACCGCGCCGGCGACGATGCCGGCATGGCGCAGCACGTTGAGCACGCCCCGACGGGCGATCCGCACCGTTTCCGCGCGCGAAGTCCCGCCGCCACCGAGTTCGGTTGTGATGAACAGCTTGCCCATCTCCTCGGCGGCAGTGTCGAACATGCCGACCGCATCGATCTCCAGCATCTTCATCGACCAGGGCGCGGAGAACGCTTCGACCGCCGCGAACCCTTTCGCTTCCAGCACCTTGTCAGGTCGGATGTGGGCGGCGCAGAACGGCACGAAGTCGAGCGTCTTGCCGCCGGAATGGAAGTCGAGCGCGATGTCGGTGCGAGGCAGAAGTTCGCGCTGGAAATAATCGGCGATCTTCTCGGTCACCGTGCCGTCGGGCCGGCCGGGAAAGCTGCGGTTGAGATTGCCCTTGTCGATCGGCGAGGTGCGGGTGCCGGCGCGGAACGCCGGATAATTCATCGCCGGCACGATGATGACCGTGCCGCTGACTTGCTTCGGGTCGAGCGTACGGGCGAGATTGTAGAGCGCCAGCGGCCCCTCATACTCGTCGCCATGATTGCCGCCGGTCAGCAACGCGCTCGGCCCCTTGCCGTTGCGGATGACGCAGATCGGGATCATCACCGATCCCCAGGCGGAATCGTCGCGGCTGTAAGGCAGGCGCAGGAAACCGTGCTGCACGCCGTCGCGCTCGAAATCGACGGTCGGCGTGATCGGTGACGGGCGAAGGCTGGACATCGGGCTCAATTCTTCACCACCAGTTTGCGCGGCACATTCGCCAGGCACTCGACGCCCGTCTCGGTGATCAGGATGGATTCGGTGATTTCCAAGCCCATCGTCTCGAGCCACAGGCCGGTCATGAAATGGAAGGTCATACCGGGCTTCAACTCGGTGCGGTCGCCTGGGCGCAGGCTCATCGTGCGTTCGCCCCAGTCCGGCGGATAGCTAAGCCCGATCGGGTAGCCGGTACGGTTGTCCTTGACGATGCCGTATCTCTTCAGCACCGCGAAGAAGGCGTTGGCGATGTCCTCGCATGTGTTGCCGGGCTTTGCGGCGGCAAGTCCCGCCTCCATGCCTTCCAGCGTCGCCTTTTCGGCGTCGAGGAACTCCTGCGTCGGCTTGCCGAGGAAAACGGTGCGCGACAGCGGGCAGTGATAGCGGTTGTAGCAGCCGGCGATCTCGAAGAAGGTACCCTCGCCCGATTTCATCGGCCGGTCGTCCCAGGTCAGGTGCGGCGCCGATGCGTCGGCGCCCGACGGCAGCAGCGGCACGATCGCCGGATAGTCGCCGCCGACGCCGTCGACGCCGCGCGTGCCGGCATCGTAGATCTCGGCGACCAGGTCGCATTTGCGCATGCCGACTTCGATTTTGTCGACGATGCGCTGGTGCATCGCTTCGACGATGCGGGCGGCTTTGCGCATGTAGTCGATTTCGGTCGGGCTCTTCACCGCGCGCTGCCAATTGACCAGCGCCGTGGCATCGACGAAGCGGGCATTGGGCAAGTGCTTCTGCAGCGATGCGAAGGCAGCGGCGGAGAACCAGTAATTATCCATCTCGACACCGATGCTGAGCTTCCCCCAGCCGCGATCGGAGAGCACGCCGGACAGAAAATCCATCGGATGGCGCTCGGTCGACTGCACGTAGTTGTCGGCATAGCCGACGATGTTGTCGTGCGCGAGATAGGCGGTGCGCTTGGCGCCGTTGGCGTCCTGGCCGCGCCCGTACCACACCGGCTCGCCCGACGGCGGCACGATGACGGCCTGGTGCACATAGAACGACCAGCCGTCATAGCCGGTCAGCCAGGCCATGTTGGACGGATCGCTGACAATCAGCAGATCGACGCCCTTGGCCTCCATCGCCTTCCGCGTCTTGGCGAGGCGCTCCGCATATTCACCCCGCGAGAATTTCAAATTTGGCTGCATTGTTCTTGGTCCTCGTTTGTTGGGCCTTGCGGCCAGCATCAGCTTTCGAAAATCGTACCGGTCTTGGCCGCACGCGCCCGGTCGCGGGCGAGCGTGGCGATTGCCGTGTCCTGCACGCCTGTGCCCGTCAGATCGGCAATGGTGATGTCGCTGTCCGAGCGCCGGCCATGCCCTTCGCCGGCGATGATGTGGCCAAGCTCGGTGATTTCGGCATCGGCCCCCATCACGCCCGCCGCGATAGCATGGTGCAGTTCGCCCAGGCGCCGCGTCTGCTTGGCGCTATCGGCGACGTAGAGATCGGCCATGCGCAGGATCGCCGGCGCGATCTCGTTCTTGTGCTCGGCATCCGAGCCCATGGCAGTGATATGCTGGCCGGCGGAGACGAAGCCGGGCTTGATCAGCGGCTCGGTCGACGGCGTCGTGGTGACGATGACGTCGGCATCGGCCGCAGCCTTTGCCGCGTCGGGCTCGGCGTGAACGGCGATGCCCAGTCTTTCGGACAATGCGTCTGCCGCAGCTTCGGCCTTGGCGGCATCCCTTGCCCAAATGCGGGCTTCCGTGATTGGCCGCACCAGCATCAGCGCCTCGAGCTGCAGTCCGGCCTGAACACCGGCGCCGAAGATCGCGGCAACGGAGGAGTCCGCCCGCGACAGATGTTTGGCGGCGACCGCACCGGCGGCGGCGGTGCGGATGTCGGTGAGATAGCCATTGTCGAGCAGCAGCGCCTCGACCAATCCGGTTTTGGACGACAGCAGCACCATCATGCCGTTGACGCTGGGCAGGCCGAGCTTCGGATTGTCGAAGAAACCTGGGCTGATCTTGATCGCCAAACCGTCGATGCCCGGCACATAGGCGGTCTTGACGTCGACCTCGCCGCGATGCTCTGGAATGTCCAGCCGCAGGATCGGCGGCATCGCCACCGGCAAGGTAGCGAGCGCCCGAAACGCGTTCTCGACGCAGGCGACGGCATCAAGATCGAGCTTCACGATCTTGCGCAATTCAGCTTCGGTGAGGATCGTCATCCGGCTCATGCTGCGCTCTCCGCAATTGCTTCGCCGCAGATGATCTTGCGGTGCAGTGCCATGTCGATGTTGCGGCCGGACAGCACGAGCACCGTCGGGCCGCTCGCCCTGACCTTGCCGGCAAGCACGGCTGCGATGCCGACCGCGCCGGCGCCTTCGACGATCTCGCGCTCCTGTTCATAGGCATGGCGGATGCCGGTGGCGATCTCGTCCTCGCTGAGCAGGATCACATCGTCGAGCAAGTCGCGACACATCGAGAAGGTCAGCCGGTTGTCGAGGCCGATGCCGCCGCCGAGCGAGTCCGCCAGCGTCGGCAGTTCCTCGACCAGCACCGGATGCCCGGCGTCGAGGCTCGCCTTCATCGCCGCACCGCGCGCCATTGAAACGCCCATCACCTTCGTCGCCGGGCTGACGCCCTTGACGGCAGCGGCAACGCCCGCCGCCAGTCCACCGCCAGACAGCGGCACCAGCACAAGGGCGGCATCAGGAACCTGTTCGATGATCTCCAGCCCGAGCGTGCCTTGCCCGGCGACAATGGCAGGATGGTCGAAGGGCGGCAGCATGATCAGCCCGTCTTCCGCGACCAGCCGTTCGACCTCCCGCTGCGCATCGTCCTGGCTGTTGCCGACGATGCGGATCTCGGCGCCGAGCCGGCGGATCTCGTCGAGCTTGTTCTGCGGCACCAGCCGCGACATGCAGATCGTCGCGTGGATGCCTTGCAGTTGTGCGGCATAGGCAAGCGCCCGGCCGTGGTTGCCGGTCGAGGCGGCGACGACGCCGCGCGCCCTCTCCTCTTCTGTCAGCGAAGCGATAGCGTTCGAGGCACCGCGCAGCTTGAAGGCGCCGGTGGTCTGCCGATGTTCGAGCTTGAGATAAACAGGAGCGTCCAAGTGCTGGGAAAGACTCCGGGAAGGAACGGTCGGCGTACGTTCGATCTTTTCTGCGATGCGCTCGCGCGCGGCGCGGATATCGGGGAGGCTTATCTGGGAAGCGGTCATGGCTCATCAATCAGTTCAACGGCAGCGTCATCAGACGGCCGAATTCAGGGCGCGGCTCGTCGTCGTCGCAAAGCCGCAGGCAATTCCAGGCCGTCGCCTGGTTGCTGGTGACGACGGGGCGGCCGATAGCCTCTTCCATGCCGACAACTGCCGCCGCCGACCGCAGCGCCGTGCAGGACACGAACAGCGCGTCGGCCTGCGAGGCCATCGCATCACGGGCCAGATCGACCAAGGATTTCGGCACAATCCGCGCCATCTCGCGATCATCCTCGAAGCCGAGGCAAGTGAAGCTGGCGATTTCGAAACCATGCTCGGTGAAATAGGTCGCCATCGGCCGGCTGGTCTCGACCGTATAAGGGGTAAGGATGCTGATCGTCCTGGCGCCCAGCGCCTTCAGGCCGCGCATCCCGGCCATCGGCGGCGTGACCACCGGCGCGCCGGGCTTGGCGGCCTGCACCGCCGCCTCGATTTCGGCATCGCCGATCACGACGGAGGCCGAGGTGCAGGAATAGCAGATCGCGTCGAGCGGCTCGTCGGGCAGGATGAGGGCCGCGGCCGCCGTCAGTGACGGCTGCATCTTGCGCAAATTGTCCGGCGTCGTCGGGTTGGCATAGGGAATACGCGCGACATAGATGCCGATACGATCGCTTGCCACCATGCGGTGAAAATCCGGTTCGCTGGTATGGTCGGTGGCAAGGATGATCAGGCCGACCCGCTTTTCCAGCGGACGCGCATCGAGCGGCGGCCGGACCGAGCGCAGGCGGATATCGGGTGCAGCGCTCATCGTTCGATCCGCCCATAACGGTGTTCCAGCCAGCGCAGCAACACCACCGAGAACAGGCTGATGGCGAGGAAGAAAGCGCCGACCAAGGTGATCGGTTCGATATACCGATAATAGGTGTTGGCGACGCTCTTGGCCTGGTTCATCAGTTCCAGCACGGTGATCGCCGACAGCAGCGGCGTCTCTTTGAACATGGCGATGAAATAATTGGCAAGCGCCGGGATCATCGGCGGGATCGCCTGCGGAATGATGATGTGCGTCCAGGTCTGTGTGGCATTCAGATTGCAGGCCTTGGCCGCTTCCCATTGGCCGCGCGGCACATTGTCGATGCCGGCGCGGTAGACCTCGGCCGTGTAAGTGCCGTAATGCAGTCCGAGACCGATGACGCCCGCCACCAACGGCGGCAACAGGACGCCGAAATCCGGCAGCACGTAGAAGATGAAATAGAGCTGCACCAACAGCGGCGTGCCACGGATGAACTCGGCAACGAAACCGACGGTGCGCGACAGGGCCCGGTTCGGCGAACGGCGCGCCAACGCAATGCCCAGCCCGACGACGGCCGCCAGCACCGAGCCGAGCAGCGTCGCCAGGATGGTGATCTTCACTCCCTCGATCAGCGTCGGCAGGATCTGCCGGACAAAATCCCAATCCCATTCCATTAGCAGGCCCGATCCATCATAGGCGGACCCCGTCCAGGCCACGAGCCATACGGCGTTCCAGCGACCGCACGCCCCAGGAGATGAGCAGCGCCAGAACGAAATAGATGACGAGGATGGTGCTGAACGGCACCAGTGTATTGCCGGTTTGCGAGCGAACCACCTGCGCCTGGAAGGTCAGGTCTGCAAGCGAGATCAACGAAACGACGGCGGTGGCCTTGAGCAGCTCGATGGCGTTGTTGCCGAAGGTCGGCAGCATCACCAAAAGCGCTTGCGGCAGGATGATATGGCGCATGGCTTGCCAGCGGCCGAGATTGAGCGCGGTGCAGGCCTCATATTGTTCGCGGCCGATCGACTTGATGGCGCCGCGCACGACTTCCGCCGCATAAGCGCCGACATTGAGGCCCAGCGCCAGCACGCCGGCCTGCAGCGGCGTCAGCGAAATGCCGGCGAAAGGCAGCACGAAATAGGCCCAGAACAGCTGCACGAAGATCGAGGTGCCGCGGAAGAACTCGATATAGGCGGTGGCCAGCGCGCGCAGCACGAAGAACCGCGACAGCCGCCCCAGCCCGGCAAGAAAGGCCATGACCAAGGCCAGCACCGACCCCATCAGCGTCAACTCGATGGTGACGAGTGCTCCTTGCAATATCAGGCCGAAATAGCCGGACCATTGGGTCATTGGGTCGAGAGTTTCCGCGTTGAATGTCCAGCGAGACGTTGGCTTCAGCCTCCTTCTCCCCGTTCACGGGAAAAAGATGCCGGCAGGCAGATGAGGGGCAGAGCCAGCTTGGCAGAACTTTGTGCTGCCCCTCATCCGGCCCTTCGGGCCTCCGTCTCTCCGTGAACGGGGAGAAGGAAGACCCGCCTATTTCGCCGAGCAGAGCTTGTCGCGGCTCGTCGACATTGCCGCCGCCGCCGAGAAACCGTAAGGCTCGATGATCTTGGCGAACTCGCCGGACTTCTTCAGTTTCGCCAGCTCGACATCATAGGCGTCGCGCAGCGCTTCGTCGCCCTTCTTGAAGGCTGCGCCGTCGCAATAGACCGGCGCACCGACCACCGGCGCGATGACTTCGAGGTTCGGATCATTGGCTTTCTTGACCAGGTCGTTGATCGACAGCACGGGCAGTGAATAAGCATCGATGCGGCCGTCCTGCAGCATCTTCAGGCCGCTCTGGCCGTCCGGCACGACGATGACGCGCTCGCGCGGCACACCTGCGGTTAGCGCCAGCTTTTCCTCGGTGCCGCCACCCGGTGCGCCGATCGTCGCGCTGGTGTCCTTGGCGACGTCCTCGTAGCTCTTGAAGCCTTTCGGGTTGCCCTTCTTCACCAGCATCGCCTCGGCGTCGCACAGCACCGGTTCCGAATAGGCGACCGCAGCGCAACGTTCCGGCTTCATGAACAGGCCGGCGGTGACGACGTCGAAACGGCCGGCCTGCAAGCCGGGGATCATGGCGCCATATTCCGAGATCGAGGCGACGATATCGTTGACGCCAAGACGTTTGAAGATTTCACGGGCAACGTCAGGCGCCGCACCCGAAACCTTGCCGTCGGCAGCGACCGCCGTATAGGGCGGCTCGTTGGCGATAGCGACGCGGGCAAAGCCTTGCGCCTTGAGCTCTTCGAGCTTGCTGTCATCGGCCGAGCCGGCCGTCGAGGCGGCCAGCACCGCCGCCAGCGCAATACCGGCGACGCCGGCCAAAATGGCAAATTTCTTCATTGTTCCCAACTCCTTGTTTGTCTGTCTTCTTGGCTTGCTTGAGGCGTCGCCGCCTCGCATGGCAGTCAGACCCGATGTCCGGCCGCAATGATCTTCTTCAGGAAACCTTGCGTACGCTCCTGTTTGGGATGGCGGAAAATCTCGTCGGGCTTGCCTTCCTCGACTATTCTGCCGCGATCGAAGAACAGCACCCGGTCGGCGAAGTCATGGGCGAAACCCATCTCGTGGGTGACCAGCAGCATGGTCATGTCGGTCTCGGCGGCGAGCTTGCGCATGACGTTGAGGACCTCGTCGACGAGCTCCGGGTCGAGCGCCGAGGTGACCTCGTCGAACAGCATGATCTTCGGCGACAGCGCCAGCGCGCGCGCAATCGCGACGCGCTGCTTCTGTCCGCCGGAAAGCTGCGCCGGCATCGCTTTGGCCTTGTCGACCATGCCGACCATGTCGAGCAGTTCCATCGCCCGCTTTTCGGCGGCGGCCCGCGGCATGCCTTTGGTCAGCATCGGTGCCAGCGTCACATTGTCGATGACGCATTTGTGCGGAAACAGATTGAACAGTTGGAAGACCATGCCGATCTTCTGGCGCATCTTTGCCAAATGCCGTTCATCGGCCGTCAGCAGCCGGCCGTTACGCTCCATGTGGTACAGCTGTTCGCCATCGACCTGGATGTGGCCGCTGTCGATGCGCTCAAGCGTCATCAGGATACGCAGGATCGTCGTCTTGCCCGAACCCGATGGGCCGATCAGCGCCAGCTTCTCGCCGGGCATGACTTGCATCGAGAGGCCGTCCAGCACCTTGAAGGTGCCGAAGCTTTTCGAAATGCCGTCGATCTTGATGATGGGCGCCGACAATGAATTTCCCGTGCTGGAGAAGCTATGCCTTTAACGATGCGGATCGCAGCAAATCATGTCAATCAAGAAAATAGTATCATGACAATATTTCGAACTCCGCACAATTCCCCGCCATTTGTTGCCTAGATGGCAAGCAGGAGATGCTCGGGATCGCCGAGCAGAAGCTTTGTGACAACGCCGAGACCGGCACGCAGTTCCCCCTCCGTGGTCGAGCCCAGCGAAATCCGGACGGCTGGATGCCAAGGCATCTGCGAAATGCGAAACGACGTGCCGGGCGCAATCGCCACGCCCTGCAGGCGCGCCTGGGACACAAAGCTTTCCTCGCCGCGATCCTCGGGCAGCCGCAGCCAGACGTGAAGCCCGTCGCGATGAGCGCGATAATCCACCCCGGCAAGCACCTCGGCGGCGATGTCCAGACGCCGCCGCAAAGCCAGGCGCTGCCATCGAACGAGTTCCATCGCGGTGCCGTCGGTCACCCATTTGCTGGCGATCTCGGCCACCATCGGAGTCGCCATCCAGTTCGAGACCAGGTGGCGGTTGGCAACCGCGCCGACATAACGATCGGGTGCCGCGAGATAGCCGATGCGCAGGCCGGGCACCACGATCTTGGTGAAGGAGGTGACATAGAGCGTGCGCTCGGGGGCAAACGCCGCGACCGGCGGCGGCCGGTCCTCGACCAGCGGGCCGAGCACATCGTTCTCGATGATGGCGATGTCGTGCCTGCGCGCAACCGCCGCGATCTGCTCGCGCCGGGCGGCATCCATCAGCGTTGCCGTCGGGTTGATCACCGAGGGCTGCACGAACACGGCGCGGATGTCGGACAGCCGGCAGGCCGCGTCGAGCGCTTCCGGGATCAGCCCATTGTCGTCGATCGGCAGACCCTCGAGATTGAAGCCGAGATAGCGCGCCAGCGGGATCAGCGTGTGATGGCCGATCGCTTCGGTGGCAACGGTCGAACCGGGCGGCGCCACGCTCATCAGCGCTACCGTCATACCGGCGGTGGCGCCGTTGGTCAGGCTGATGTTCTGCGGCGACGCGTCGAGCCCGCAGAGCCGCAGCCACTCGACACCCACCGCGCGGTGGCGCGGGAACACCATGTTCGGCCTGAACGACAGCGCCGAGCTCGACGGCAGGTTTTCGGCGAGCCAGCCCAGTGCCTGCCTCAGCCGCTCCAGATGCATCGGTTCGCAGACCGGCTTCAGGATGGAGAGGTCGATGACCTCGCCCAGCCGCTCCGGCAGATAGGGCGGCTCCGGCTCGCGGCGCTGCGTCTGCACGAAGCTGCCGCGGCCGACCTCGCCGGAAACCAGCCCGCGGCGGATCAATTCCTCGTAGGCGCGGCTGACCGTCTGCACGGAAAGTTTCAGATCGTCGGCCAGTTGCCGGTGCGTCGGCAAGCGCGCGCCATTGGCCAGACGCCCGTCATGGATGGCCCGCGCGAACTGGTCGGCGAGCGATTGATACGCCGGCCGCCGGATAAGAGCGGGATCTGGTCGCCAAAATGTCATGACTTATTAGAGATCGAAATCAGTGCAATTGACAATCGAAATAATGCGCCGTCATGGTGTCGGGCACTGGAAGTGGGTGATCATGGCTGCAGCGAAACTCGATCCGATCGATCTCAAGATCCTCGACGCCATCCAGCGCGACGGGCGCATCACCAAGCTGGCGCTGGCCGAGAAGGTCGGCCTGTCGCCGACGCCGTGCTGGATGCGGCTGCGCAAGCTGGAAAAGGCCGGCATCGTCTCGGGCTACCATGCCAGGATCGCCATGCGCGCCATCTCGCCGGTCGCTACCGTGCTGATGGAGGTGACGCTGGCAAGCCACCGCCAGGCCGATTTCGACCGCTTCGAGCGCGTCATCCGCGACATCCCCGAGATCGTCGCCTGCTGGTCTGTCGGCGGCGGCGTCGATTACCTGCTGAAGGTGATGGCGCGCGACATCGACGCCTATCAGCGGCTGGTCGACACTCTGCTCGAACGCGAGATCGGCATCGACCGCTATTTCACCTACATCGTCACCAAGACGGTAAAGGAGGAGAGCGTGCTGCCAGTGGTGGATCTGTTGCCGGCATCTTCCTGATGCCGGAGAGATCGTCTGGCTGGGCAGGGCAATAGAGACAATCTCTCTACGTGCAGGCACGCAAACAGCCTCTCTGTTTGCGCGGCAGAGATAGTCTTGCGGCATCACCCGAACCGGGAGCCCGATGATGTCCGCACATTTTGCCCGCTCGCACCGCCATGAAGCACTTGATCGCCTCGCCGACCGACGGCTGCTGCGCGAACTCGCCTATGTCGCTGGCCACTGGACGGCGAGCGAGACCGCGGAGAGTTTCGAGGTAACCGATCCGGCCACCGGATCCACCGTCGCTTTTGTTGCCGCGCTCGATGCCCGGCAGACGACATTGGCGATCGATGCGGCATCGCGCGCCTTTCCTGCTTGGCGCGCATCGCTGCCGCAGGAAAGGTCGAAAATCTTGCGAAAATGGTTCGATCTGATCGTCGCCGCCAAGAATGACCTGGCTCTGCTGATGACGCTCGAACAAGGCAAGCCGCTGAAGGAATCGCTCGGCGAGATCGACTATGCCGCCTCTTTTGTCGAATGGTATGCCGAGGAGGCCAAACGTCTCAACGCCGAAAGCGTCACCAGCCATCTGCCTGATACCGAGATGATGGTGCGGCGCGAGCCGCTTGGCGTCGTCGGCGTCGTCACGCCGTGGAATTTTCCAGCGGCCATGCTGACCCGCAAGGCGGCTGCCGCCCTTGCCGCCGGTTGCACGATCGTCGCGCATCCTTCCTCGGAAACGCCGCTGTCGGCACTGGCGCTGGCCGAGCTTGGCGAACGCGCCGGCCTGCCGGCCGGCGTTTTCAACGTCCTCACCGGCAGGGCTTCGACTATCGTTGGGCGGATGTGCGAAGACCCGCGGGTTCGCGCCATGAGCTTCACCGGCTCGACCGAGATCGGCAGGCTGATCGCCGCACAGAGTGCGCCGACGATGAAGCGGCTGGTGATGGAACTCGGCGGTCATGCGCCGCTGATCGTCTTCGCCGACGCCGATCTCGACAAGGCTGTCGTCATTGCGGTCGACGCGAAATTCGCGACCTCCGGCCAGGACTGCCTCGCCGCCAACCGCATCTATGTCCAGCGCCCGCTCTACGATCGGTTCTGCGCTGCTTTCGCCAAACGCGTCGAGGCATTGCGGACCGGCAATGGCCTGGCTGACGACACCGAAATCGGACCCTTGATGCACGAACGCGCCGTCAAGAAGGTCGAGGAGCAGGTGGCCGATGCGCTCGCCAAAGGCGCGCGCTGCCTGACCGGCGGCAAGCGCCATCCGGCCGGTCCGCTGTTCTACCAGCCGACCCTGCTGGCCGATGTTGACGACGACACCCTGATCATGTTCGAGGAGACCTTCGGTCCGGTCGCCGCCGTGACGCCCTTCGACAGCGAAGAGGAAGTCGTCGCCCGCGCCAATGCCACCGAATACGGCCTCGTCGCCTATGTCGTCACCGAAAACGGCGGTAGGCAATTGCGCATTGGCCGCGCGCTCGACTATGGCATGGTCGCCATCAACCGCGTCAAGATCACGGGCGCGCCGATCCCTTTCGGCGGCGTCAAGCAGTCCGGCATCGGCCGCGAGGGCTCGCGTCACGGGCTCGAAGCCTTTACCGATCTCAAATATCTCTGTCTCGACGTGGCGTGAGCCGCGCCCGACACTTTCCCTGAGGAGTTAAAAATGCTCGACCAGTCAAACGAACTCGCCGCCTGGGACCGCGATCACTTCTTCCATCCCTCGACCCATATGGGAACCCACGCGCGTGGCGAGAGCCCGACCCGTGTGATCGCCGGCGGCGAAGGCGTCACCATCTGGGACAACAACGGGCGCAAAAGCATCGATGCCTTCGCCGGGCTCTACTGCGTCAATGTCGGTTATGGCCGCCAGAAGATCGCCGACGCCATCGCCGCGCAGGCCAAGAATCTCGCTTATTACCATGCCTATGTCGGGCACGGCACCGAGGCGTCGATCACGCTGTCCAAGATGATCATCGACCGCGCGCCGCAAGGCATGTCGAGGGTCTATTTCGGGCTCTCCGGTTCAGACGCCAATGAAACCAACATCAAGCTGATCTGGTACTACAACAACGTGCTCGGCCGGTCCGAGAAGAAGAAGATCATCTCGCGCTGGCGCGGTTATCACGGCTCCGGCATCATGACCGGATCGCTGACCGGCCTCGACCTGTTCCACAACGCCTTCGACCTGCCGCGTGCGCCGGTCCTGCACACCGAGGCGCCCTACTATTTCCGCCGCGCCGACCGTTCGCTAAGTGAAGAGCAGTTTTCGCAATACTGCGCCGACAAGCTCGAGGAGATGATCCTCGCCGAAGGGCTGGAAACGGTCGCCGCCTTCATCGGCGAGCCGATCCTCGGCACCGGCGGCATCGTGCCGCCGCCAGCCGGCTACTGGGAGAAGATCCAGGCGGTGCTGAAGAAATACGACGTGCTTTTGATCGCCGATGAAGTAGTCACCGGCTTCGGCCGATTGGGTACCATGTTCGGCTCCGACCACTACGGCATCAAGCCCGACCTGATCACCATCGCCAAGGGCCTGACCTCGGCCTATGCGCCGCTCTCCGGCGTCATCGTCTCCGACAAGGTGTGGCAGGTGCTCGTCCAAGGCTCCGACAAGCTCGGCTCGCTCGGCCATGGCTGGACCTATTCGGCGCATCCGATCTGCGTGGCCGCCGGCGTCGCCAACCTGGAACTGATCGACGAGATGGACCTGGTGCGGAACGCCGGCGAGACCGGCGCCTATTTCCGCGCCGAGCTGACGAAAGCCGTCGGCGGCCACAAAAACGTTGGCGAGGTGCGCGGCGACGGCATGCTGGCGGCAATCGAGTTCGTCGCCGACCGGGACGACCGCGTGTTCTTCGACGCCTCGCAAAAGATCGGACCGCAGGTCGCGACCACCCTTGCGGCAAGCGGCGTCATCGGCCGCGCCATGCCGCAGGGCGACATTCTCGGTTTCGCGCCGCCGCTCTGCCTGACACGGCAAGAGGCCGACATCGTCGTCTCCAAGACGGCCGACGCGGTGAAGAGCGTGTTTGCCAGCATCTGAAGAACCGACATGAATGCCATGACCAAAACCCTCCCCACCACCATGGCCGCCGTGCAGCTGATCGGGCACGGCGGGCCGGAAAAGCTCGTCTACCGCACCGACGTCAAAGTGCCCTCGCCCGCTCCGGGCGAGGTGCTGGTCAAGGTCACCGCTTGCGGCATGAACAACACCGATGTCTGGGTGCGCCAGGGCGCCTATGGCACTGAGGAGGATGCAGCCGCCGTCTCGACATGGCGGCGGCAAGGCAACACACTGACCTTCCCGCGCATCCAGGGCACCGACACGGTCGGCAACATCGTTGCCGTCGGCGACGGCGTGTCGCCGGCCCGCATCGGCGAGCGGGTGATGGTCGATTTCTCCATCTACAATCGCGACGACGATTCACTCGCCGACATCGACTATATGGGCCACGGCCGCGACGGCGGCTATGCCGAATACCAGACAGTGCCGGCCGAGAACGCCCATGTCGTCAGCACCGATCTGAGCGACGTCGAACTTGCCACTTTCTGCTGCGCCTATCTCACCGGCGAGCAGATGTTGGAACGCGCCGCATTGAAAGCCGGCGAGCGTGTGCTGGTCACCGGCGCCTCGGGCGGCGTCGGCTCCGGCATCGTGCAGCTGGCGCGGGCACGCGGCGCCATTCCCTATGCCGTTGCCGGCAAGGGCAAGGAACAGGCCGTGCGTGACATCGGGGCCGAGGCGGTGATCACCCGTGGCGTTGCCGATCTGCCGGCCGCCGTCAACGAGGCGACCGGCGGCCGGCCGATCGACGTGGTGGCCGACCTCGTCGGCGGCGCGATCTTCAACGACCTGCTGCGCATCCTCAGGCCGGAAGGCCGCTATACCACGGCTGGTGCAATTGCCGGCCCGGTCGTGCAGCTGGATCTGCGCACCATGTACCTGAAACAGCTCCAGCTGCATGGCTCGAGCCAGGGCACACGCGCGGATTTCCGCCGCATCGTGCGCTACATCGAGGAGAAGAAGATCCGGCCGCTGGTCGGCGGCGTCTACAAGCTGTCCGATTTTCATCGCGCCCAGGCCGATTTCATCGCCAAGGACTTCGTCGGCAAGCTGGTCGTCGTGCCGGACGCGGGCGGCGTCGCTAAATAGTGCGATCAGCTCTGTGATTCAACCTGTTTGGCGGCAGCCTCGAGCGACCGTTCAAACGCGTCGATCACCTGGTCGACCTGAGGCTCGGTGGTGATCAGCGGCGGGCAGAAAGCCAGCGCATCGCCCATATTGCGCGAGATGACGCCGTTCTGCTGCATGAACCCGTTGACGAGCCCGCCCAGCGCCCCGACCGTGTCCCACGGCGCCTTGTTCGGCTTGTCGCCGACCAGTTCGACCGCCGCGATCAGGCCGACGCCACGCACCTCGCCGACAAGCGGGTGCGAAGCGAGTGTGCGCAGCCGCTTCTGCATATGCGCACCGACTGTGCGCGCATTGCCGACAAGGTCGCGCTCCTCGATCAGCTTCAGGTTCTCGAGGGCGACTGCGGCCGCAACGGGATGGCCGCCGCCGGTGAAACCGTGGCCGAAGGTGCCGATACGATTGCTTTCATCAGCGATCGGCCCGAATACCTTTTCGTTGATCAGCAGGGCCGAGATCGGCAGATAGGACGAAGAGATCTGCTTCGACAGCACCATGATGTCAGGCCTGATGCCGAAGGTCTGCGAGCCGAACATCTCACCTGTTCGGCCAAAGCCGCAGATCACCTCGTCGGCGACGAGCAGGATGTCGTATCTCGACAGCACCGCCTGTATCTTCTCCCAGTAGCCGGCCGGCGGAACGATGACGCCGCCGGCGCCCATGATCGGTTCGCCGAAAAAGGCGGCGATGGTTTCCGGTCCTTCGGCCAGGATCAGCGTTTCCAGCTCGTCGGCGAGCCGCGTCGAAAACAGCTCTTCGCTTTCACCCGACAGCGCCTCGCGCCAATGGTGCGGCGTCGAGGTGTGCAGCACATTGGCAATCGGCAGGTCAAAGGAAGTGTGGTTGTTGGGCAGTCCGGTCAGGCTTGCCGAGGCGATGGTGACGCCGTGATAGCCCTTCTTGCGGCTGATGATCTTCTTGCGCGCCGGCTGGCCGAGCGCATTCGACCGGTACCAGATCATCTTCATGGCCGTATCGTTGGCCTCGGAACCGGAATTGGTGAAATACGCCTTGCTCATCGGCACCGGCGCCATCTGCACCAGTCTCTCGGCGAGATCGATCAGCGGCGAATGCGATTTGGAGCCGAAATCGTGATAGTAAGGCAGCTTCGACATTTGCCGTACTGCCGCATCGACCAGCCGCTTCTCCGAAAAACCGACCGCGACGCTCCAGAGCCCCGCCATCGCCTCGATATAGCGGTTGCCGCCAAGGTCCTCGACATAGATGCCGTCGCCCTTCTCGATGACGAGCGGCCCCGACTCCTGATGCTTGCGCGCATTCGTATAGCCATGCATGTGAAAGCTTATGTCGCGGGCTTCGGGTGAATTCGGTCGTGCGTCCATGACGGCTCCTGTGCTGCACGCGAAACAGTCCTGCCGCCGGTCCGGCTCAGAAGGTCCCCGTGCGTTATGCCTTTGATGCATCTTTCTCGAACGGTATAGTGTCAAGCGCTTTCGACAGGGCCAGCGGATGGGTGGACGCATGCAGAACTTCGGCTTGACCTAACCGTGGACCATGTCGACTGCATTGTCGCCGGCGCCGGTGTTGTAGGCCTGGCGATCGCGCGAGAGATGGCGCAGCGCGGCATCGATACGCTGGTCCTGGAAGCCGAGAACGCCATCGGCACCGGGACAAGCTCGCGCAATTCCGAGGTCATCCATGCCGGCCTCCACTATCCGGTTGGATCGCTGAAGGCCCGGTTCTGCGTGGCCGGCCGGGAAAGACTCTATCGCTATTGCGAGGAGCGGGCGATCCCGCACGCGCGCTGCGGCAAGCTCATCGTTGCCACAAATGCCGAACAGGAGCCGGTGCTCGCCTCAATCCGGGCCAATGCACGCGCTTGCGGCGCCGGCGACCTGGTGCCGTTGCGCGAAGCCGAGGCGCATGCGCTGGAGCCCAGCCTTAGGTGTACGGCAGCGTTGCTGTCGCCGGCCACCGGGATCATCGACAGCCATGCCCTGATGCTCGCCTTGCTGGCTGATGCCGAAGCGCACGGGGCGGCACTTAGTCTCAACACGCACATCGCCTCCGGCCGCATCGAAGCGGGCCGCGTCGTGCTCGAGACGGTGGACGCTGCCGGCGGCGAGCGCTTCGAAATCGCCACTCCGCGTTTCGTCAATGCCGCCGGGCTTGGCGCGGCAGCACTTGCAGGTTCGCTTGAAGGGCTCAATCAGCAATTCGTGCCTAAGCTCCATTATGCCAAGGGCAATTATTTTTCGGTGACCGGCCGGGCGCCGTTCTCGCGATTGGTCTATCCGGTGCCCGAACCCGGCGGGCTCGGTGTTCATCTGACGCTCGATCTCGACGGCGTCATCCGCTTCGGGCCGGACGTCGAATGGACCGATCAACTCGACTATCGCGTCGACCCAACTCGTGGCGAGCGCTTCTACAGCGAGATCCGCAAATACTGGCCGGAGCTGGCCGATGACAGCCTGCAGCCCGCTTACAGCGGCATCCGGCCAAAACTGTCCGGTCCCGGTGAGGCCAATGCCGACTTCGTCATCCAGGACGTGGCGGTGCACGGCGTGGATTGCCTGGTCAACCTGTTCGGCATCGAAAGCCCCGGCCTGACCTCCTGCCTGGCGATTGCCGACCATGTCGCGCAGTGCCTCGCGCCGAACTTGTAGCGTGCGGCGCCCGCGCAACGATCTGCACTGTATCAAGGCGCATTGCGTGAACTTTCAGGCGCAAGTCGCCTATGAGGCACATCGCGCACTTGCAGCCCGCTCCGCGCTCTGATTCCCTGCACTCTGGGCTGTCCTGATTCGCACTGGCCGGTTCAAAGTTTTCGCAGTGCGCCCGGGACAAGCTTCCAGCGACCACTCGGCGTATCCAGGGAGAACGGCAATGAACACCGCGACGAGGCCGGTAATCTCGGAGATGAGGCCCAAGATCACCGTCGTCGGGGTCGGCGGCGGCGGCGGCAACGCCGTCAACAACATGATCGCCGAAGGCCTGCAGGGCGCGGAATTCATCGTCGCCAACACCGATGCCCAGGCCCTTGCGATGTCGAAGGCAACGAGGCTGATCCAGTTGGGCGCTCATATCACCGAAGGTCTCGGCGCCGGTTCCCTGCCCGAGGTCGGCCGTGCCGCGGCCGTGGAATCCATCGACGAGATCATGGATCACCTTGCTGGAACGCATATGTGCTTCGTGACCGCCGGCATGGGAGGCGGGACCGGCACCGGTGCCGCGCCTGTTATAGCGCAGGCAGCACGGGCAGCCGGAATACTGACCGTCGCCGTCGTTACCAAGCCATTTGTCTTCGAAGGCAGGCGCCGCATGTACGCTGCCGACGAGGGCATCGAGCGCCTGCGCGAAAGCGCCGATACCGTCATCGTCATCCCCAACCAGAACCTGTTCAGGATCGCCGACGCCAGAACCACGTTCGCCGATGCCTTCGCCATGGCCGACCGGGTTCTTTACGCGGGTGTCGGCTGCATCACCGATCTGATCGTCAAGGAAGGCCTGATCAATCTCGACTTCGCCGATGTAAAGTCGGTGATGCGCGACATGGGCCGCGCCATGATGGGGACCGGCGAGGCCGCCGGAGAAGGCCGCGCCAAGAAGGCGGCGGAAGCGGCAATCGCCAACCCGCTGCTCGACGAAGCTTCGATGATGGGCGCCAAAGGCGTCCTTGTCTCGATATCGGGCGGCATGGACATGACGCTGTTCGAAGTCGACGAAGCCGCAACCCGCATCCGCGAGGAGGTCGACAACGATGCCGACATCATCGTCGGCGCCATCTTCGACAAGGCACTCGCCGGAAAATTCAGGGTATCGGTCGTGGCGACCGGCTTGCGGCGTGGCCTGGAGATTCCACTGCTTGCCGAACCGGAAGTTCGCATGAACTGAACGCGTATCGCTGACTACCAGCCTCGCGTCACCAGGGCCGCGCGCCGTCGATGACTTCCCATCAGCCGACGGTTGCTCGCGAGCTGTATCCGCTACTCAGGCCGCCCGAACGCTGCGCGCTCCACGCGCCCAGGCCGGCAGCCAATCGCCATGCGCAACCAGCAAATCGTCGACCAGCGACCATATCTGGTCGAGGTCGAGCTCAGCCGCCGTATGCGGGTCCATCATCGCCGCGTGATAGATGTGCTCGCGGTTTTCGGTCATCAGCGCCTGGACCGTCAGCTCCTGGACGTTGATATTGGTACGGATCAGCGCGGTGAGCTGCACCGGCAGCTCGCCGATGAAGGTGGGTTGAATGCCCGAGGCGTCAACGAGGCATGGCACCTCGGCCGCGCAATTATATGGCAACGACGTGATGCAGCCATTGTTGCGGACGTTGCCGTAGATCACCGACGGCTCGCCGGTCCAGACCGAGTTCATGATCGAGGACGCATATTCCTTCGACTGCTCCACTTCGATCTTGTCAGCCGAGCGATAGGCTTCCGCTTGCCCCTTCCAGCGTTCGATCTGCTCGATGCAGCGCTTCGGGTATTCGTCGAGCGGGATACCGAATTTCTCGATCAGATCGTCGCGCCCGTCCTTGATGAAATAGGGCGTGTATTCCGCGAAATGTTCGGAGCTCTCGGTGACGAAGTAGCCGAGGCGTTTCAGCATCTCGTAGCGCACCTTGTTCGGGCAGCGCGGATTCCATCCGGGCTTCGGTGCCCGCCCTTCGCTGTAGGCGCGCAGCAGATCCGGGTAGAGGTTGCGATAGGAGCCATCCGGCTGGCGATGCTCGAACTTCAGGTAGAAGGCCATGTGATTGATGCCGGCCGAGCGGTAGCGAATCTCCTCGTAGGGAATGTCGAGATCGTGCGCCAGTTCCATCGCTGTGCCTTGTACCGAATGGCAGAGGCCGACCTGCTTGATGTCGGGATATTTCTCCGCGATCGCCCAGGTGTTGATCGCCATCGGGTTGACATACTGCAGCATGATCGCCTGCGGGCAGATTGCGAGCATGTCCTCGCAGATCTTCCAGAGATGCGGCACGGTTCTCAAGCCGCGCATGATGCCGCCGACACCGAGCGTATCGGCGATGGTCTGGCGCAGACCGTATTTCTTCGGAACTTCGAAGTCGGTGACGGTGCAGGGCTCGTAGCCGCCGATCTGGAAGGCGACGACGACGAAATCGGCGCCCGCCAGCGCCTTGCGCTGGTCCGAATAGGTTTCGGCTTTGGCCTTCACGCCGAGCGTCGAGATCAGCTTGCCGACCACGATTGCGCTTTCCTCGAGCCGTTGCGGATTGATGTCCATCAGTGCGATCGTCGCGCCGGATAAGGCCGGACGCTGCAATATGTCGCCGACGATGTTCCTCATGAACACCGTCGAGCCAGCTCCGATGAAAGCGACCTTGGGATTTCTTGCCACAACGACCTCCGGCTTAAGCAATCAGGCTACCTCGAAAGCGGCCTTGACCAGCCGTTCGGTGTAAGCGGTTTTGGGATGGGACAGGACTTCGTCGACCGGCCCCTCTTCGACGATCTTGCCGTGCTGCATGACGATGACGCGGTGGCACAGCGCCCGAACGACCTTGAGGTCGTGCGAGATGAAGATGTAGCTCAGGCCCCGTTCGCGCTGCAGCTTGCGCAGCAATTCGATGATCTGCGCCTGGACGGAGAGATCCAGTGCCGATGTCGGCTCGTCGAGTACGATGAATTCCGGTTCGAGCGCGACGGCGCGGGCAATCGCAATACGCTGGCGCTGGCCGCCGGAAAACTCGTGCGGGAAGCGCGACAGGATATCGCCGGGCATGCCGGCGCTGATCAGCGCCTCGCGCACCCGCTCTATCCGATCGTTCCTGGTGGCGCCGATTCGGTTGACGACCAGCCCTTCCTCGATGATCTGGCCGATCGTCATGCGTGGGTTGAGCGACGAAAACGGATCCTGGAAGACGACCTGCATGCGCGACCGCAACGGCCGCATCTGCGAACGTGAACAGCCATGGATCGGCTGGCCATCGAAATAGATCTCGCCGCTGTCCGTGGTGTTGAGCCTGAGCAACGCCTCGCCGAAGGTGGTCTTGCCGGATCCGGATTCGCCGACGAGACCCAGCGTCTCGTGCCGCCGAAGGGTCAGGCTGAGACTGTCGACGGCGACGAGTTCGCGCAGGTCCGGCCTCATGAACGTGCCATGCCGCAGCATGAAGGAGACGCGCACATCCTTGGCTTCAAGAATGACGTCGGCGCCTTCGGGCAACGGATTTGCCTGGCCGCGCGGCTCGGAGGCAAGCAGGTGACAGGTGTAGGGATGCTGCGGATCGGCAAACAGCCTCTCCGTCACATTGTGCTCGCGCATCTCCCCATGCTGCATGACGTAGACATAGTCGGAGAACTGCCGCACCACGGTCAGGTCGTGCGTGATCAGGATCACCGCCATGCGCAGTTTCTTCTGCAGGTTTCGGATGAGATTGAGGATCTGCGCCTGAACCGTGACGTCGAGCGCCGTCGTCGGCTCATCGGCGATCAGCACATCGGGATCGTTGGCCAGCGCCATGGCGATCATCACACGCTGGCGTTGGCCGCCGGAAAGCTGGTGCGGGTATTGTTTCAGCCGCGCCTGGGGCTCAGGAATCTGTACCTGCTGCAGCAGCTCGAGCGCTCTTGCTTCGGCCTGCCTGCGGCTCATCTTGCGATGCACCCGTATCGCCTCGACGATCTGGCTGCCGATCGTGTAGATCGGGTTGAGCGAACTCATCGGCTCCTGAAAGATCATCGAGATGCGGTCGCCGCGCAGTTTGCGCCGCGCACGCTCGGAATATTTCAGGATGTTCGCCCCGTTGTATTCGACAGTCGATTTCGGCGACACGACCGCGCGTTTCGACAACAGTCCCATGACGGTGCGCGCCGTCACCGACTTGCCCGATCCCGACTCGCCGACAATGGCGATCGTCTCGCCGCGATAGAGCTGGAAGGAGATGTCCTTGACGGCTTCGATCATGCCGTGCTCGACCTTGAAATCGACGGCGATGTTGCGGGCATCGATGACCGGTTTTTCCGAACGGCCGTCATGGTCGAGCCGGACAGGCGGTGCGAAGGATTTGACGAGCGCGTGTTGCATCATGTCACGCTCAATACGGATCGACCGCATCGCGCAATCCATCGCCAAGCGCGTTGAACGCGAAGACGGTGACAAGCACGAAGCCGACCGGCGAGAGGATCCAGGGATAGGTGCCGATGACCGAATAGGTCGCGGTGTCCTGCAGCATCAGGCCCCAGGAGATCAGCGGCGGCTTCACCGCGAAGCCGAGAAAACCGAGGAAGGATTCGAGCAGGACGACGCTGGGGATCGCCAATGTGACGGCAACGATGACGTGGCTCATCACGTTTGGAAAAATGTGCTGCATGATGATGCGGCCATCTGTGGCGCCGACCGCCATCGCCGCACGGACGTAGTCGATCCGCGCCAGCGCCAAGGTCTTGCCGCGCACCTCGCGCGACATCTGCGCCCAGCCGAGCGCCGACATGACGACGATGACGAAGGCCAGGAAGACATTCGTCGGCGCCGTCACCGGAACAAGCGACGTCAGCGCCAGATAAAGCGGCAATTGCGGAAATGCGAGCACCAGTTCGACGAAGCGCTGGACCCAGACATCGAATGTGCCGCCGAAATAGCCCGACACCATGCCGACTGTCGTACCGATCACGGTGACGATGAAGACCACCGTCAATGCGATCATCAACGAGATGCGCGAACCATAGATCGCACGAGCCAGCACATCGCGGCCGAATTTGTCGGTGCCAAGGAAATGCACCGGCTGGCCGTCGGTCGAGCCGAAAAAGTGCCGGTTTGCGGGAAGCAGGCCGAGCAGTCTGTACTCCGCTCCCTTGACGAAGAAGCCGAGCAGCCGCGGATGGTCGTAGTCCGGCCCGACGACGGGTTGGAAGGTAACCGGGTCGAGGTCTTCCGAATCCGCCAGAGCATAGACGCGTGGCTGGAAGACGAAGTTGCCATCTTTGTCATGGAAGCTCATCATCTGCGGCGGGGCAAAGCCGACATCGGTCACCTTGGGATCCATCGGTGCGAAGAAGTCGGCGAACACCGCCAGCAGCACCAGAAACGCGACCAGGATGAGCCCGGCCATGCCGGTCCAGGACCGTTTCAGGCGGCGCCAGACGAGCGCGATGTAGCTCTCATTGCCGCGCGGCTTGATCTTGGCCGATTCCTCGGCAAGCGGCGGCAGCGAGGGCTCGAAGGCAAGCATCTCAGGACCCTGCATATTGGCGCACACGCGGGTCGAGCATAACGAGCAGCATGTCGGCGATGATGTTGCCAACGATCAGCGTTGCCGACAGCACCATCATGAAGGTCGCCGTGACATAGACGTCGCCAACCGCCATCGAGCCGACGATCGCCGGGCCAACGGTCGGCAGGGCAAAGATGATCGCCGTCTCGATCTCGCCGGTCAGCATATAGGGCAGCACCACGCCCTGATACATAACCAGCGGATGCAGCGCATTGGGCACCGCATGGCGCATGACGACCGCACCGCCGCTGAGGCCCTTGGCGCGAGCGGTCTCGACATACTGCGCGTTAAGCGTGTCGAGCAGATTGCCGCGCATCACCCGCATGTTGTAGGCGAGCCCGCCGAAGGTCGCGATGGCGACAACCGGCCAGACATGCCGGACGAGATCGACGAACTTCGCCCAGGACCACGGCGCCCCGCCAAATTGCGGCGAAAAGAAGCTGCCGATCTCGGAGACGTTAAACTGGAAGACCAGCAGATAGACGATGATCAGCGCCATCAGGAAGCGCGGTACCGTCATTCCGAGGAAGGAAATCGCTGACAGCGTACTGTCGATCCAGCTGTACTGTCTGGTCGCCGCCCAGATGCCGAAGCCGATGCCCAGCACCGATGCCAACAGGTGGCAGACAAGCGCAAGCAGCAGCGTGCGCGGCAGCCGCTCGCCCACCACGTCGGCGACGGGCTTGTTGTAATACAGGCTGTGGCCGAAATCGCCGCGGGTGATGATGCCGCCGATCCAGTTCAGGTATTGGAGCGGAACCGGCTTATCGAGGCCGTGCTCCACGCTGTAAGCCTTCGCCTGAGCATCGGCCTCGGCAAAGGAGGCTCCACCCTGGTTGATGAGCTGCAAGCGGATATAGTCGGCATAGTTACCCGGCGGTGCCTGGATGATCGCGAAGGTAACCACGCTCAAAATGGCGAGAACCGGTATTGCGGATGCTATGCGCATAAGCAGAAATCGCAGCATCGACCGTTTTGCTCCTCGCTCAGATTCTCAGTTATCCCTCACCGCTGGCTTTGTCCCGGCCGCGCCAGCAGCGCGGCCGGGAATTTTCAAGTCAGGGGAGGAAACTCAGTTCGTCGGACCCTTGTCCCCGGGCTTTCCGGGAAGCTGTTCGGGAAACAGCTCATATTTCTGCTGCTTGTCGGCGGCCACCCAGACCCGCTCGCGGACGATCGAGTCCTCGGCCCAGTTGAACATGAAGATTGGCGTTCCCTGCGGGATATTGGAGAAACGTTTGTTGATGATCAGCGCGCCGGGATATTCGGTGAGCCCGACGGTATAGACGTGTTCCGTCGAGATCTTCTGGAACTGCTTCATCAGGCTGGCCCTCTGGTCATTGTCCTGCGCCGAGACAAACTTGTTGACGATATCGACAAGGTCCTTCTCGAAGGGCATCAGATCTACCTGGCCGTTTTCCGGAGCGCGGTGGTTCCAGCTGGTGCGTGGGCCGACCGGCGCCAGTTGCTCGGTGTTCTGCACGACCGAGGTGAGTTCCGTTTCGTTGCGCCTTATCAGCCAGTCGAAGCGACCGGAGTAATTGGCCTGATCGCGCTGGGTACCGTTCAACCCGTTCAGGACAACGCGAATACCTAACTTCTCCATCTGACCGACGACGCCCTCCGCGAGGCTCTTGTCGGTGGTGTAATCGTTGTTGACGAGCATCACGATCTCGACATTCTTGCCGCCGGCGGTGCCGGCAGGAAAATTGACGAAGCCGTCGCCGTCCGTGTCCTTTAGGCCTGCCTTGGCGAGTTCCGCCTTGGCGCCTTCGAGATCGAAGGGGTAGTAGACCGTCGACTTCCGGTCGTAGAAGCTCGTGCCCGAGGAGAAGCCGCCGGGATAGATGGCAGTGAACGGACCCTTGACCAGCGAGTCGCCGAGCGCCTTGCGGTCGAGCGCCATGGTGACGCCCTTGCGGAAATCCTCGTTGCGGTTCAGCTCGCGTATCGCCTGTCCGCGCTCGTCGGGGTTACCCCAGCCATTGGCTGAGAAATTCATGCGCAGATTATAGCCGATCAGCCGCGGACCGAACGCAAGCCGTGCCGGCGCGTCCTTTTGTGCCGCGCGCTTCAGCGAGGCGACGAAGTTCTCCGGCTGCTCCAGATTGGAGAAGTCTCCCGCCCCCGATACCGCCTGAACGTCGCGGTCGGCCCAGGTCGACAATTTGTAGTGCAACTCGTTGAGATACGGCAGCTGGTTGCCCTTCTCGTCGACCTTCCAATAGTACGGATTGCGACGCATGACGATGATGTCGTCGGGGCGGTATGCCACCGGCACCCAGGCACCCATCACCGGCATGTTCATATATTCCGGCGGGAAGGCGTTCTTGAACTGCTCGTAGGTGTTCTTCGAATATTTCGGATGCTGCGGCTTGAGGATATGCGACGGGCCCGGACAGAAGGTGCCGTAAGCCATGGCGTAAAGGTATTGCTTCGGAAAGGCGTCCTTGAACGTCCACTCGACGGTGTAGTCGTCGATTTTCTTCAGCGTCGTGCCGACGCCGAAGGTCTCCTGCGTGGCACCGTTCAGCGGCGACACATTAGGGTCGATCACCTCGTCGTCCCAGTAGAACATCACATCGTCGGCGTTGAACGGAACGCCGTCCGACCATTTCGCGCCCTCGACCAGATGCATCGTCAGCGTGTGGCCGTCCTTGGACCAGTCCCAGCTCCTGGCGAGGTTCGGCAGCGGCTCCGTGTCCTTGGCCTCGACCTGGAACAGCGGCGCGGTGCGCGTCAGGCATTCGGAAAGGCCGATGTCGATGCCGCCCCAGCCCTGCGTCTGGCCGGCGCCATAGTTCCAGCCCTCCGGCCGGCCGCCGATGACATGACGCATCGTATCACCGTAGACACCGACGCCGTCCGGCATATTGCCGGTCTTGAAGACCAGCGGCTCCTTCGGTAACCGGTCCTTGACCGGCGGCAGCTTGCCTGCCTTGACGTATTTGTCGGTGACCCAATCGGGTTCGTGGTATTCCGGAAGTGCCTTGAACTCCAGGATGGAGTCGCGCGCGACGTACTTGATCTTTCCCTCGGCCGGAAATTGCGCGGGCACCGGCGGCACGGTCGGCTCGGATGCATACGCGTTCAGGGCCGAGGCCGAGACGCTAAGCGCCAGCCCGGCGAGAATGCCAATGTTTCGGAAATTCCTCATCGTCTCTCCTCCCTGTTGTTCAGGAGCGCGTTGACGCCGCTCCATTTCTCCTCGAACGAATGTACTTCCGGGTGCGGTGCCGAAAATTCCTCCCGAAAGCTTGCCGCGATCCGTCCTGGCGAAATTCAGACGGCCTGCTTGAGAGCCGTTTTTTCCGCACGTAGTTCCTCGATCGAACGGACGTCGCGCCGTGCCGCTCCGGCCCATTCACGGGTCTTGATCCTGGATTTCGAAAGCCGCTCCTTCGCGGCCGGCACCGCATCGGCATATTGAGGCAGCCAGCGGGCCTGGGCGACGACCATTTCGTCCACCATTTGCCAAACCTCTTCCGGCGTCGAAACCGCGCCGACCAGCGGATCGTGCAGGACGGCGAGCTTCAGCAGGTCGATATCGCCTGAGATCGCCGCATGAACCGACATGCGCTGGACGTTGATCGAGGAAGTGCAAGTGGCGGCGCAGGCCTCCGGCAGCGTGATGCCTGCAGCCATGTTGATGCCGAAGCGATCGACGAAGCCGGGCGACTCGATGATGGCGTCCTGCGGCAGGTTGGTGACGATGCCGTTGTTCTTGACGTTGAAATGGCCGCGATAAACGCGGTTCGTCTCCAGCGCCTCGAGAATGTGGCTGGCATGCTCGTTGGAGCGCTTGGCGGGGTCTATCGGCCTGGCGGCGGATTCCAGAAATTGCGGGAACTCCGTTTCGAACCAGTTGCGTGTTTCGGTCGAATAACGAAGGTAGCCGCCGGTCTCGCCGTGGATCCAGTCGGACATGTCTATCCAGCGGGTGATTTCGTCCGGCCGCTTGCGATACCAGGGCAGGTATTCGGAAAGATGGCCGTTGCTTTCGGTCGAATAGACGCCGAAGCGCTTCAGGACATCGATGCGCAGCTTTTCCTGCTGCGAATAGACCGGATGCGCCTCGAAGGCGGCAACCAGTTCGTCCTTACCGATCTTGCGGCCGTTGAGACGCAGGTCGATGAACCAGGTCTGATGATTGATGCCGGAGCAGATGTAGTCGAGCTCGGTGCGCGACTTGGCGCCGAGCACTTCGGCGATCTGGTCGGCGCCATGCTGGACGCCGTGGCAAAGGCCGACGGTATCGACCTTGCCATATTCGATCGCCGCCCAGGTGTTCATGGCCATCGGATTGGCGTAGTTTAGGAATTTCGCCCCAGGCTCGGCGACTTCGAGGATATCCTTGCAGAAATCGAGGATTACCGGAATGTTGCGCTGGCCATAGAGGATGCCGCCGGCGCAGATCGTGTCGCCGACGCACTGGTCGATGCCATACTTCAAGGGAATGCGGATGTCGTCCGCATAGGCTTCGAGACCGCCGACGCGAACGCAGCTGATAATGTAGCGGGCACCCTCGAGGGCGGCACGGCGGTCGGTCGTTGCCGTAACCTTGGTCGGCAGCCTGTTGAATTCGACGACCCTGTCGAGGATCGACTTGATCATCTGGAGGTTGCGTTCGCTGAGATCGGTCAGTGCGAATTCGACATCCCTGAATTCAGGAACGCACAAAATGTCGGTGAAGAGCTTCTTGGTGAACCCGACGCTTCCCGCACCGATAATAGCGATCTTGAAACTCATCAGCCTCACCTCGACCTGATCGAACGCTAGGGCAAAGGCGGCGAAAAGAGGCCTGGCCCGCCTGCCACATTATGCAGGCTGGAATCCGGCACTTCCTCCCATCCGCTCGTTGACCGCGGTTTCTTTTGCTTTTCTCGAGGGATTATGCGCCTAATTCGGCACGCGACCAGAGAAGGATTATGCTTTTAGGGGTAATTTTGTGCTGCGGAACTTGATCGACATCGGGCCGGCGGGCAGGACGGTATCGCTGCCGCGCGGGCGCCAGCGCCTACACACCATGCCGACAAGCACCGGCTATGAAGTGCGCGAGAACGAGGTCTACGACTGGGATGGGCGCAAGCGCGGCCAGACGCCGTTTACCGTGCTCCAGCATACGATCAGCGGCACCGGCCGATTGCGCTACGAGAACCGGAACTACCGCCTGCAAAAGGGCGACACTTTGCTGGTCCTCGTGCCGCACAACCACCGTTACTGGCTGGCCAAGGGCGAACGCTGGGAGTTCTTCTGGATATCGATGAACGGCGAGGAGGCACTGCGCATCCACAAGTCGATCCTTGCCGCCGTCGGTCCGGTGCTGCGGCTGCAGCCCTCGACGATCGATCATCTCACGGATTGCAGCGTACGCCTGATCACGGGCGCGGTCTCGCCGGGAGCCGCCTCGGCCGTCGCCTATGAAGCCGCCATGGCGCTCTACGACGATGTCTTCGGCTCGCATGCCGTCACCGACGACAAGAGCGCCATGCAGCCGGTCATCGACCACATCAGGGCCAATCTCGACAGGCCGCTCCGCGTTGCCGATCTCGCCGAGATCAGCGGCCTGAGCCGCGCGCATTTCTCGCGCTGCTTCGCCGAGAGCGAGGGACTTCCGCCCGCCGAATTCGTGCTGCAGCAGCGACTGCAGCGCGCGGCGAAGTTGCTGACGAAGGCCGATTTCCTGCCGGTCAAGGAGGTCGCCATCATGTGCGGCTTCGAGGATGCCAATTATTTTTCCAAGGTCTTCCGCCGCCTCTACGGCATCAACCCGACGCAATTCCGCACCAACGGAATGTATGCCAGCCTGGGAACCGCCCGATAGATTGGCCCCGCTTGGCACCAGGTGAGGGAACGCTTTTGCTTCCCCTCGGTTTAGGACAAGAGAGCCCGCTCGCCGCTGCCGCACCCCGCTCTGGTGGAGATCAGGCCACAGATATCAGGGGAGTGATCGATGAACAACCCCGATCCGAACAACCCGAATCCACTGCCGGACAATCCCAATCCGGAGCCGGCGCGGCCGCCTGCCCCGCCGGAGACTCCGCCGGGAGAACCTCCAGGCGTACCCCCGCCCTCGCCGGATCCAATTCCGACGCCGGATCAGGAGCCACTTGGAGTTCCTCCTGGCACGCCTTCCGAAATTCCTTCGGAACCGACCTTTCCCGGGCCGACCGCGTGAAGGCGGTCGGAGTGGAGGATGGGTGATTTGGCGGAGCGCTCGAAACGGGTCTTGCCATGGAACGTTTTGCGCTGGCGCTCATTCACCCTTCCATCACGAAATTCGGCGGCGGGCCCTGCAACCAACGGAGGTTAAAATGAAAGTTGGCAACTGCATGACAAAGGACGTCGAGATCGCCAGTCCGCAGCAAACCCTGCGCGATGCGGCAGAAATGATGGGTCGCCTCGACGCCGGCGCGATGCCGGTGGGCGAGAACGATCGACTTGTCGGCATGGTAACCGATCGCGACATCGCAATCCGCGGCGTCGCCCAAGGCAAGACACCTGACGCCAAGGTACGGGAAGTGATGAGTACCGAGGTCAGGTATTGCTTCGAAGACGAAGACGCGGAGGATGTTCTGCGCAACATGGCTGACCTGAAAGTGCGCCGCTTGCCAGTGCTAAACCGTGACAAGCGCCTGGTCGGCATCGTTTCGCTGGGCGACCTCGCCACCAACAGCGAGACCGCGACAGCAGGTGAAGCGCTGAGCGGCATCTCGCAACCCGGCGGCGAGCATTCGCAAACGATACACTGACGGCGCGCCACCGGCCGGCCTTTGCCACGACCGAACCGCCGGCTTGATAGACGCCGGTCTGCCGGCGAAACAGTTCAGAGGCGAATTGGACTCAACCCGACGAGGAGCAAGCCATGATTACTATGAAGGCCGTCCGTATCCACGATTTTGGTGGACCGGAGGTTCTTTCGCTGGACGCGGTTCCGTTGCCTCAGCCCCATGACGACGAGGTCACGCTCAAGGTCTACGCGGCAAGCGTCAATCCCGTCGACTACAAGGTTCGCAAGGGCTCTTCGGGCGCGGATCTGCCCGTCACGCTCGGCCGCGACGTGTCCGGCGTGGTGGAACTGTGCGGCACGCGAGCCCATACGCTGAAGAAGGGCGATCCGCTATATGCCATGCTCGGCAACGACCGCGGCGGCAACGCCGAATATGTCGTCGTCAAGGCAACGGAGGCGGCGGCGAAGCCGCAACGCTTAAGCCACGCCGAAGCCGCCGCGGTGCCACTTGCGGGCCTTACCGCGTGGCAAGGCCTTTTCGATCACGGCGGCCTCAAATCCGGGCAGCGGGTCCTTATCCATGGCGGCGCCGGCGGCGTCGGTCATCTGGCGGTGCAGTTCGCAAAGGCCGCGGGCGCGTTTGTCGCGACGACCGTGTCCGCGCAGGATTTCGATTTCGTTCGCGGGCTTGGCGCCGACCAGGCGGTCGACTACAAGAACCAGAGCTTCGAGGAGGTTGTCAAGGACGTCGACCTCGTCTTCGACCTGGTAGCGGGTGAAACACAGGACCGCTCGTGGGACGTGCTCAAACCCGGGGGGACGCTCGTCTCAACGCTTTCCGAACCGTCGGCGGAGAAGGCCCGCCTGCATCGGGCTCGCGGCGTTTCCTATTTGACCAAGCCTAACGCGGCGCAGCTTGCCGAGATCAGCCGCCTCATCGACGCCGGGAAGGTCAGGCCATTCGTGCAGGCAATCTATCCTCTTGAGGAAGTCGCCAGGGCCGAGGAACAGCTCGAGAAGCAGCACACGCGCGGCAAGATTGTGCTTCAGGTAGCTGCCTGAGCACTCGCCGAACAACAGGCCGCAGGCGAGTTTGCGGAGCGCTCGGACACAGGCCGTTTTCTGCCGTCCAGAAGCCCGGCGGCCGAGAGTTTGACACAGGACGGCCCGCCGGGCCTGGCCGGCTTAGGCAGATGCCGGTTGAAGCAGCATGCGCCGGGTTTGCCGGGATGCGCAAATCAAACAAATCAAGGAGATGCAACGGATTGTGAGGCACGTCACGACGACACCGTCGCACGGCCGTCGTCAGTTAACTGCGAAGCGAAGGGCACAGCGTTTACCGACAGGCGGGCTAGGTTCCTACCGGCCGCAAGCCGCAAAAAACCGCTTCAAACTGTGGGAAACCGGCGATAGGTTCGAACCATGTCTCAACCCGCCAATCCGATCTCCATTGCCCGTCGCGATCAGATGTTTCCAGCGCTGGCTGAGGCGGACCTGGACCGCATCGGCCGTTTCGGCGAAGCCGTGTCCTATGCCGCAGGCGAACAGATCGTTAAAGCCGGCGAGCTGGCGCCCGGTCTGATCGTGGTCCTGTCCGGCAAGGTGGATATCATCCAGGGGAGCAGCTTCGGCCGGCGCGAAACAATCGTCACGCACGGTGCAGGCAATTTCGTCGGCGAGTTGGCGCAGCTTTCAGCCCGGCCCTCACTGGTGGATGTGGAGGCGATCGAGCCGGTCGAGGCGCTCGTCATCCCCTCGCAAAGGCTGAGGGACCTGATGGTGCAGGAAGCAAACCTCGGCGAGCGCATCATGCGGGCGCTGATCCTGCGCCGTGTCGGCCTGCTCGAGAGCGGCACAGCCGGCCCGATCATTGTCGGACCGGTCGACAGCGGCGACGTATTGCGGCTGCAAGGTTTTCTGGCTCGCAGCGGTCAGCCGCATCGCGTTCTCGATTCGGCTGCCGATCCCTGCGCCAGGACCCTGATCGAACGCTTCCATGTCGATATCCACCATTTGCCGATCGTGCTTTGTCCAAACGGCAAGCTGCTGCTCAACCCCGGAGAGAACGAGCTTGCCCGCTGCATCGGCCTGGTGAGGCCGATCGACGCCGGCAAGCTGTACGACGTGGCCATTGTCGGCGCCGGACCGGCCGGCCTCGCTGCGGCCGTCTACGCGGCTTCCGAAGGGTTGTCGACGATCGTGCTCGATTGCCGTGCCTTCGGCGGACAGGCGGGTGCCTCCTCGCGCATCGAGAACTACCTCGGTTTTCCGACCGGCATTTCGGGAATGGCGCTGATGGCGCGCGCTTACAACCAGGCGCAGAAATTCGGCGTCGAGATGGTGATACCGGACGAGGCGAAGCTGCTGGGCAGCGCAAGCGACAGGTCCGGTGCCCACTACACGCTCGCCGTCGGCGGCGGGGAGACCGTGCGGGCACGGTCGGTGGTGATCGCCAGCGGAGCGCGCTATCGCCGCCTCGACATGGCAAACCTGGCGCAATTCGAGGGAACCTCCGTGCATTACTGGGCTTCGCCGATCGAAGCGCGGCTTTGCGCCGGGCAAGAGGTAGCCCTGGTCGGCGCCGGCAATTCGGCTGGACAGGCTGCTGTCTATTTGGCGGCGCATGTGAAGAAGGTATGGCTGCTGGCGCGCGGCAGCAGCCTGGATGCGAGCATGTCGCGCTATCTGGTGGAGCGCGTCAGCGCACAGCCGAACATCGAAGTGCTGGCTGAGACGCAGATCACGGCGCTGGAAGGCGCCGACGGCACTCTTGGCAAAGTGCGCTGGCGCAACCGCGACACCGAGACAACACGTCCGATCCGCCACCTCTTCCTGTTCATCGGCGCCGATCCGAACACCGACTGGCTGGCGCAATGCGGCGTGGCGTTGGACATGAAGGGCTTCGTTCGCACCGGGCCTGACATTGGCCAGGAACGTGGTGCACTGGAGACGAACCGCGGCGGCGTGTTCGCCATCGGCGACGTGCGCTCAGGCTCGATCAAGCGCGTCGCCGCTGCCGTCGGCGAAGGCGCCCAGGTGGTTGCGGCGCTGCATGCATATCTCGCGCGAAACGGCAGCCTAGCCGTGGCGCCACAATTGGTCAGGAGCGTATGATGGCAGACGAATGCAGGCACGCCGGGGACATTCGCGACGTGACGCCGAGCGCGCTCGGCTGCGAGGAATGCCTGAAGAGCGGTTCGCAGTGGGTGCATCTGCGGCTCTGCCGCACATGCGGTCACGTTGGCTGCTGCGACGACTCGCCCAACCGTCATGCCACCAAGCATTTTCGGGCAACCGGCCATCCTGTCATCGAAGGCTACGATCCGCCGGAAGGCTGGGGATGGTGCTACATCGACGAAATCTTCCTCGACCTCGGCGACCGCACCACGCCGCAAAACGGACCGATACCGCGCTTCATTTGAGCTTTTTTGCCAGCGGACCGCTCGAGCAATTCCAGGAAAAGTGTGAACGGTTTTCGTCCGCAATTGCGTCAAAAAAGATGGAGCTGTTCGGCGTTTCCGTGAAGAACCGTTCTAGTCCAGGGCTGCTTCGGCCGGAGGGGGCGTATCGCGTCCCTTTGGTGGTGCCGATGACCGCTCGCGCATTTGCCTGACGGTCTGGAGGACACGATCGGCAAGAGATGCAAGCGCACCCTGTGCCGTGCGCGTCCCGATGACGGATTCCAACGTAACCGCCTGCGTTGAGAATTTGTGTTTGAACGACTCTGCTCCACAGAGGAAATCGACCATGCTCAAGCCGTGATCGATCGACCACTGCACGTAATCCATCAACAGGATCACACCCGGCGACGCCCGGGCGAAATCCGGATCGAATGTCGTCACGAAGGCCATCATTACGTCGTGCTGGACGAAGTTGATCGACACCGCGACCATCACGCCATTGCATTCGAGGACGAAGATATGCAGCACGCCGGCGCGCGCCAACGCATCGACGAGCGCGGCGAGTACCGGCACGCCCTCTTCGAACAGGTCTGACTCACGCATGCGCTCGGTCAGCCATTTCCGCTTCAAGGCCGCGAGGCGCTCCAGTACCGGTTGCAGCGGCTCGTCGGGGGCAAGCAGGCGAAATCTCACCTCTCCGGTTTCTTCCAGCGCTTTGATGCCGCGCCGATAGTTTTGGCGCGTCTTTTTCGACTGGTCCGCGAACCATGCCGCTCCGCTTTCCCATTGTCCGGCAACGCGATAGCTGACTTCCGTTCGGTGAAAGTGACGAAGCCTGATGGCGCCGAAAGCTCCCGGCGTGAAAATTTTGCGGGCCGCCGCATCCGGCGAGAGACGACTGATCAAGGCAAGATCGAAGCCACCTGCATCGCAGAGTTGAGTCCATAGCTCCTGCAGCGCCGATAACGAGCATTCCGGAGCAACGAGAATATCCCCATAGTCGGTATAGCTGCCGGCCGCCCATTCGAGAAACCGCAGCCCCCTGCGCCTGCCGATCGCCAGCGGAACGACAGCAACGAGTTTCTCGCCCTTCCAGACCAGGCCGATCCGCAACGCGCGCTGGTCACGGCGTTGTACAGTACTCCACCATGCCGAAATCCAGGCATGGCTTTGAAAGATCAGCCCGTCGGTACGATGCCAAAGGTCCATCCAAGCGGCTTCGACCGCAGCCAGACGATCCGCCGAACGGACGATTTCCAGGCGCTCCGCGCCTAGGACGTCGATGGAAACAACAGTGTTCATGAAGGAGAACTGTCCTGTGGCTGCGCGACTACATTGGGCCGCCTGTGAAACAGTCGCATGACATGCCTTGCCATCTTCTTGAGCGGCAGGATGTAGAGCCCAAAGAGCGACTGATAATCGCGCACATCGCGATCGATCAGGCCAAATTTCAGGTCTTCATCCGGTTCCGGGACAAATTGCGTTCCGAACAGACGATCCCAGAACGAAAAAAGCAGGCCGAAATTCTTGTCATAATGACGAGGGTCGATGCTGTGATGCACCTGGTGCCAGTGCGGACACAGGATGATGTTGTTCAACGGGCCGAACGAGATCTTGAGATGCGTATGACGAACAAAGTCCATCATCAGGATGTTACGGATGACGTAGACGTTGATGCCGAAGATAGCGACCTCTACCGGATCGAGTGCGATCAGGCTCCAGATACCGAAGCAGATGCCCGGGATGACGCCATCCCACATACGGTTCATCAGATCGTCCAGCGGATGAACCCGGTCCTTGGTGATCCCCACCATCACCTCGGCCGAATGATGCACCTTGTGCAATTCCCACAGGAACGGGAAGCGGTGCTGGGCGACGTGGTAGAGGTAGTATGAAATATCATAGGCGACCAGCATGGTTGCGGTGAAGATGACGATCGTCACCGGTCCCGCCGGGCCGCCGAGAAGCGGCGCGTGAATGTTAAGGAGCCAGCCGATTGCCTCGCGTGTGCCATAGCCCATGGCGACGACGAAGGTGACGCCGGCGGGAATAAGCAGGAAAGGCATCATCGCCCGTTTCGTGATCCAGAACAGGGCGTCGGCTCGCGCCGACGGGTGCAGGATGATTTCCTGGGGGAAGGCGAAGTCGAAAAAATCCCTGAGGGACTTATGTTCGGCAGTTCGCCAGTAGGCGATCACCGCGCTGCCCAGTGCGGTGAGGAGAAGCAGGCCGAGCGTGGTCAGACTGACGTTCGAAAGCTTTTCCACAATCGCTCTGGCAAATTCGGAAAACATCGTTGCAGCGGCTCCTGGTCTAAAAAGGCAGTCTGGGGTTGCAAGCAGGCGATCTGGCGAATAGCAAAGCACAAAATTCCCGCCAAACTTGCTACGCCGCCTGCAACCAGTGGCTGTTGCGGACGCAGCGGGCAAAGCAGGCTGGATGGTGCGAGACTAGCAGATCAACGGTAACGAAACCGCTAAATGTCCAAACGTAATTAATGTCGAATACGGCTGGAACTCGCCCGGCAACTCTACGTTGGCGCGGGTTTTTGCCGTTGTGGCGGGTGAATTGGGGCAAGATGGATATGGATTCCGGCTTCGCCCACTTCACCGTGCCAGGCGAGGCGTTCGGCCTGCTGCCTGGTGCCAAAGCGCAGTGAAACCCAACCGCCTTGCCCCGGCATGTCACCGCCGGCGCCGACGTCGAGCGCAGCGTCAGGAAAGCGGATGGCCAACAGCGCCTCGTCGCCGCGCAATACCGTGACCGTATCTTCGTGCCGGTCGGCATGGAGGCCGACGGCCAGCTGGAAGACGATCTCGGACTGACGCCCGCCGCCGAGCAGTTGGTCGGTGATGAGGATGCCATCGGCCTGGCGCGCCAAAGTGCGCTGATGCACGACGCCGAAGCGGCTTCTATAGCCATCATGCCGGGCGCTCAGCCTCCAGTGCGGTCCCGGCTCGCTCTCCACCAGCGCTGCGACTGCCTTGTGCGACCAGTTGAAATTTCCAGCGATGGTACTTTGGCTCTTGCCCTCGATGTTCAGCGTGTTGTGCGCTGGTGTGGAGCGGAACCAGTCGCGCCATGCGCCTCCCGAACCGTAGAGCCAGGTGGCTGGATCGACCAGCACCGGCTCACCGTCGATGCACAGGGTGAGCGACAGCGCGTCGGCATGGCCGTGCGCCGCTATCGAGAGATATCCGAGCGGTCCATGGTCGAACGTCAGTTCGACATTGCGGCCATTCATTGCCCCGCGCCAGACTGAGAGCCCGCCTTGCGCGAATGTCTGCAACCCATGCACCGCGGGAGCCGGACCCGACGGCGTACCAAAGAAAAGCGAACGAAAGTCGTCGGGCTCCGGCGCGTTGCCCGGCGTCCCCAGTAAGCCTTGGATGGCGGACGCGACGGATCGGATATAGTTCGGCTCGTCCCCCAGCTTCAGCACGTGGCCCTCATCGTCGTCGCCGAAGCGGGCGGCTTTCTGTGGCAGCCAGCCGACGAAATTGGCGAAGGCGCCCAGACGCGCTTCGACAGCCGAGGGAAACGGCGTTCCCGCCTGGCGTGCCGCGGCGGCGCACAGCAAGATGAGTTCGGCGCTGAAGGCTGCATAGGTCGGTGTTTGCTCGGCACCTGCGCCATCGGCAAGTATCTGCTTGTGCGTCTCATTCAGGAGGGCGCCGCGGGCGATTTCGGATCCGGCCCCGAGCGCCAGGCCGGCCAGATATTCGCCGGCCAACTCTGCGACGAGATGGTTGTTGGCGGAGGAATATCGCGACGGAAACCGCGGCAGCCAATAGGCGCTTGCCGCGAGTATCTCACCAGCTTTCCGCAGCGTCACTGGGTCAAGCTGGTCGCCGACGAGGTCCAGGGTGACGATCAGGCTGATGGCCCGCAGCGCTACTTCGATGCCGGACGCCCAGCCGATGCCTCGGAACGGTGGATTGGCGGAATGCCAACTGCCGATTGCCGCCTCGATGGCACTCCGGGATCGATCGTCCTCGCCGAGGAGCAGGTGTGCAGCCAGTGGCGGCAATTGCTGCAGCCGGTTGATCTCCCAGACATATTTTATATCGCCAAGGTCGCCGCCATGGCGAAAATCGATGTCGAAAGTATGAGCCTCGGGGCCAGGCCAAAGCCTGCCGGTCACCGGATCAAGACGCCAAAGCTCGGCAGGAAACAACAGTTCGGGCTCACGCTTTGGCCATGTCCGCCCGAGTGCAGAAAACCGGCCCTGAAGCATCTCTTGCGCGGCCGCCGCTATGGCTTGCCGTTGGGCGTCGGTCGCTGCCAGCGCAGCATGGCGAAATCCGGGCAGCACTGGGTGCAACCGCGGCGATGGATAGCGCTCCCACCCATCATCGCGGCGGCGCGACGCGATCCTTCGACGTTGCTCGCCCAGCCGGTGCAGCACCTCGGCCGGTCCCATGCTGCGCAATCGGTTGATGTACCAGCCGATTCTCATGCACGCCCCGTCAACGTTTCGGTCGTTGTATACCATGCCGTCGAAAAGCTGCGCGCCGGCAATCTTCTTTCCCGTTCGTTGCGGTTAATATCTCCGGCGACCATACGGAGAGAGCGATGCGAAAAGCGGCGTGTGTTGTTGCCTGGGTGCTCGCCTTGCTTGTGGCTGCCGACGCACCGCCCATCGCTCTCAAGCGCGGCGTTGGCGTGCATCAGTGGCTCAACTGGTCGCCGGTGGAAAAAGACGGAACCTACGTTTGGCCGCCCTATCGCCGCGAAAAGGAGTGGCTTGCGGAAAGCAGGCCGCTCACCGACTGGCCGTCCGGGGAGGTGTTCGCCCACATCCGATCGATGGGCTTCGACTTCGTCCGGCTGAGCGTCGATCCCGGCCCGCTGCTTGCCAGCGAGGGCGCCAAGCGGCAACAGGCGCTGGACATACTTGCCGCCGCCGTCGAGCGGATCACGTCGACCGGCCTCAAGGTGGTTTTCGACCTGCATGGCGTCACTCAGGTTCCCGACTACAGCATGGAGATGATCTATGGCGGCGCCGACAGCGAGGGCGTTGCCCGCTATCGTCAAATGGTTGTGGCGGTCGCCGCCATGCTGGTCAAGATAGGCACCGACAAAGTCGCCCTCGAACCTTACAACGAGCCCGCATACTACCCTTGCGATGCGAGCGGCAGCGATGACTGGCAGCGGATCATGGCAGGGACCGTCCACGACATTCGAGCGGTCAGCAGTGAACTTACCATCGTTGCAACCGGCGCCTGCGGCGGCAGCATTGCCGGATTGGTCAACCTCAGCCCCGGCTTTGATGACCCAAACCTCTATTACAGCTTCCATATGTATGAGCCGCACAGCTTCACCCACCAGCGGCCCGATGACACAATCAGCTTTGCTTCGGGACTTCCCTGGCCGGCCGACAGCAGTACACCCGAAGTGGTGACCGAAACCCTTAGAGCGCGGATGGAGGCTGCCGGCTTGAGCAGGGTCGAGCAGGTCATGAACATGGCCACCGCGCGCCAAGCAATCGCGAGGTATTTCGAGCAGAACTGGGGCCAGAGCCAACTGGAGGCGAGCTTTCGCCAGGCTGTCGACTGGGCTGAAGGCCATGGCATCCCCAGTCGGCGGCTCTTCATGGGCGAATTCGGCGCTATCCTCATGTCCGCGGACGGCCGCATGGGCGCCTTTGAGGCCGACTGTTCGCGCTATCTTAAGGCAGTGCGCGGAGAGGCCGAACGCTTTGCGATCCCATGGTCTGTCTGGGAGTTCTCCAATCCCTATGGGATGAGCCTCATCCTGCCCGATGGCCCCCCGGTACCCGACCCGGAGATGCTGCAGGCATTGGGCCTGCCATAGGTGCCGTCACTCGCCCTCACCAGCGAACAACCGGTGGCAACCCCTGACCGCCAGGCTCCATCGAGGATGGCCCGTGGCAGCTTTCTCCCGGTCGGGTTGTGTCGGCACGAAGTGTTTAACACATTTGTTGTACTGAAGTGAGGAATGCGCGCGCCTAGGGGGAACAATGTGTGGAATTGCCGGATGGATCGGTCGAAGGGCTAAAAATCCACAAGAGCGGGCCGCCAGAATGTCAAACGCATTGCGGCATCGCGGTCCCGATGCCGAAGGCACCGAGATATTGGACCTGAATACCGGCGAGCAACAATTGGCATTGGTCCATCGCCGCCTGGCGATCATTGACTTGGCGCCTGAGTCAAATCAGCCGATGCAGATTGAGGACGGCCGTCTCAAAATAATTTTCAACGGAGAGATATATAACTACATCGAGTTGCGCCAGGAACTGATCGGCCTTGGCCATCAATTTCGAACGCGCTCCGATACCGAGGTGCTGCTCCGAGCCTACGATCAGTGGCGCTTGTCAATGTTCGACCGGCTGAGCGGCATGTTCGCCTTTGCACTCTGGGATGCTCAGAGGCAGGAATTGATCCTCGCCCGGGATCCCTTCGGGGAAAAGCCGCTTTACCTCATGCAAAGCGAAAAATTGCTGCTGTTTGCCTCGGAGATCAACGCATTGCTGTCATCGCAGCAAGATGCTCAGGAACTGGATCTGGATGCCGTGCACGAGTATCTGAACTGGCGTTATGTGCCCGGACCGCGCACGCTTTTCAAACAGATCCGCAAGCTCAATCCCGGAAGCTATGCTGTCTGGTCGCAAGGGGTAGTCAAGGAAACGCGCTACTATACGCCTCCGGACCAGGCGGCCCTGACCGAGCGGATCGACGGAAAAACCGCCAAGCGGCGATTTCTGGAACTGCTCGACCATTCCGTCGAGATCAGGATGCGCAGCGATGCACCTTTTGGGGCCTTTCTCTCCGGAGGGCTCGACTCCTCGGCTATCGTCGCGCTGATGGCCAGGCACAGCGCCACGCCCATTCGCACATTTTCTGTCGGGTTCGACGACGCAGCCTATAGCGAATTTGCATTCGCCCGGCGCGTTGCCGATCATTTCAAGACCGATCATTGCGAACTTGTAATCCAGCCAGGCGATCTGATGGATCACCTGCCGGCGATGGTTCGCCAACGCGGGGCACCTGTTTCGCAAAGCAGCGATATTCCAATTTACCTGATGTCGGAGCGAGCCTCGCAAGACGTCAAGATGGTGCTCACCGGCGAAGGAGCCGACGAGATTCTCGGCGGCTATCCCAAGCATCGCGCGGAATCACTGGCCGGGATCTACCAGTCGCTTGTCCCAGCCTCGCTGCACGATAACGTCCTTTCCCCTGTGGTACGCGCGATGCCGGGCGCGTCGGCCAAGGTCGATACGTTTGCCCGCACCGCGGGCGAAAGGGACTTTGCCGCCCGGATGGTCTCCTGGTTTGGAGCCGTTTCCGCGCAGCAGCGCGCTTGCCTGATCGGTGCATCCGCAAGTCGCCGTTATGAGCACAATGAGTTTCCGTTCTCGTCAAGCGCTGCGGCCTCCCATCTTCGCCGCGTGCTGTTTTTTGATCAGACGTCGTGGCTGCCTGACAATCTCCTGGAACGAGGCGACCACATGATGATGGCCGGTTCAATCGAAGGAAGAATGCCGTTCCTCGATCGCGACCTGGTTTCATTCGTCAGCAAATTGCCCGATCGCTACAGGCTGGGTTGGTTGCATAGCAAGCAGATCCTGCGCGACAGCATGGCCAATATCCTCCCGGAGGAAATTCTCAGCCGCCGCAAGGTCGGGTTCAAGGTACCGGTCGCCGAATGGTTTCGCGGATCGATGAGGAACTACGTGCATGACCATCTTTGCTCGCCTCACTCCGTCATTCGCAGCTATCTGAGTCCGAAACAGCTTGATCAAATCGTCTCCGAACACACCACGCGTGCCGCCGACCACGAAAAGCTGATATGGGCGCTGTTGAATTTGGAGATATTCCACCGCGAATTCAGGCTCGAAGCACCGCCGCGATCGTCGGCCTCAGCCCTTGACCGGTTGACGGCTTGACGCGGCCGACCGCCAGACGTCGCAGATTGCGCCGACAAACGGGGCGAGCTCAAGCCGTTCCCGATGCACGGCCATGGCACCGGCACCAAGCCTTGCCCTCAGTGCCGGGTCCTCCACGAGGCAGCTCAACGCGTCGGTCAACGCTGTAACATCGCCTGGCGGCACCAGCAGCCCGGATTGCCCGTCGGTGATTATGTCTTCGACCGCGCCAACCGGGGTCGCCACCACCGCCAAACCGGCTGCCATGCCTTCGATCACCGACATCGGCAGATTTTCGGCGAAGGAGGGAAGAACCAGAATATCGGCCGAAGAAATCAGCGATGCGACATCGTCAGGTCCCACCCAACCTGGAAAGGCGATCCGGTCTGCAATCCGCAGCGCGGCTGACTTTGTCCGTGCCGCCTCGACTTCGCCATCGCCGGCAATCGTGGCGCGCCAATTCTTGACAGGGCTCATGCGGTGCAGTGCCTCCAGCAATTGCGGTACGCCCTTGCGGTCGCCGATGCGGCCCAGGAACAGGATATGCACATGGTCGCCGCCGCCGACATGCGCCAGCGGCGGGACTTCGGTCGCATTGGGCACGATCACGATATTACCGGCTGCGCCCGGCGCCCGGCTGGCGACGAAATCGCGCCAAAGCCGACCCAAAACGATCACCCGATCGGCATGCTCGAACAAAGCTTTGATACGGCGGCTTATGAAACCGCGGTCGGCTTTCCAGAATGTCTGATACTGCGCCCCGTGCAAATGCAGGACATAGGGTATCGACAGCAGCCGTGCCCAGGCGGCGATCACCATCTTTCGGTAGGTGCTGCCGGAAACTGAGATATTGATGTGAATGACATCGGCACGTCCAGCCACACGCGCTTTAAGCATCCGTAAGCAAAAGCCGAGCATATAGAAGATCGAAAGTCCGACATGCCCCGGGCCACGGCTGGCAAGGAAGCACACATCGATGTCGGCGATTTCTTGCCGTTCGAACTCCTGCTTCAGCGCCCCCATGATGCGGTCGATGCCGCCCTGCCCCGAAACGCCCGACGGCGTCGCGACCAGGACATGTATTTTTCGATCGGATATGAGGCGCTGCAACATGATGGTACCCTAAATAACACAGACTGGGTAACTGCAAAGCAAACGTTCCCAATAAGGTTTACGGCAAATCTTTTAGTTCAAACTGAATCTGTTCACCCTTCGCCGTCATCGCGCTGGATTTTCCGCCAGTCGGCGGCTAGTCGAAGGTGAGTTTTCCAGGGACACGCCCTTGCTGCTCCGTTCCACGCTCATTTATGCTCCGGCGATCCTGCTGACGCGAATTTCGGCGCTGCTCCTGCTGGTCGTCGTGACGCGTTTGATCGACCAGACCGAGTATGGCCTGCTCACTCTGGTGGTGACCGTCGGTGAAATGACCGACATTGCCGTCACCAACTGGCTGCGCATCGCCTTGCTCAGGCTTGGCGGCAAGGGCGAGGTCAGCCGCGGCAGCCTGATGCTGGCGGGGCAGGTGTTGCTTGCGACCACGGCCCTGGCGCTGGTCATATCGGTAGGCGCGTCGGCGGTGATCGTGCCTGAACGCTGGGTCGAGTTCGCGATCGCGGTCTGCGGCTATCTGGTCGCTGGGTCCATCAGCCGCTTCGCCTTGACGGTGCTGCAGATGCAGCAGCGCCATTCGGTCTATTCGATGCTAGAAGCCCTGCGTGCCTTGCTGCAACTCGCGTTACCGATCGGCGCTATCCTTGTCTTTCAGGACAGCTTTCTGACGGTGTCGCTCGGTTCGAGCCTCGGCGCCTTGATTGCCGGCATCGTGGCGGGGATCATGGCATCCCGACGCGTCGTTACCGGTCCGCCGCGTTTCACCCACAGAGACTTCTTTGCGCTCGGTGTGCCGCTGATCATCATGGCGCTGGTTGGGTTCGGGCTCAACAGCGCGGAGCGTCTGTTCCTCAAGTTCTATTACGATGCCAGCGCCGTGGCGATTTTCGCCGCGGCCTATGCGCTGGCCCGCCAACCGATCGATATGGTCGCCAACGCCATCAACATGGGCGCCTTTCCCGAGGTGGTTAGCCGCTTCGACGAGGACGGGCCCGCGGCATCGGGTCGGTTGCTGTCGCAGTTGATGGCCTTGATGATGCGGCTTTGCCTGCCTATTGCAGCGATGCTGGTCGCGCTCAGCGGCAATATCACCGAGCTCATGCTGCCCTCGCAATATCACGGCCGCTTCGGCCTGCTGTTTCCAATCATTGCCTTCAGCGTGCTGTGCGCCAACCTCACCAGCTTCGTCTATGGCGTCGTGGTGCACGCGCACAAGCGGCCGTGGCTGCTGATCATCGCCAACCTCTTCGGCTCGGTGGCAACAATCGCATTGTCCCTGCTGTTGATCCCCCCGATGGCCGAGATCGGCGCGGCTTTGGCGCTTGCGGGCGGCTCGGTAGTGGGCTCCATAACCTGCATTGTCATCAGCGAGCGGCTCACGCCGGTGCCGGTGCCGTGGCGCGACATCGGTGTCTCGGTAATCATCTCGCTCAGCACGGGGGTGGCCGCCAAGCTTGCCAGCATGGTGGCCGGCGACGTGCCGGCGATCTTCTCGCTTGTCGCCGGCGGCACCGCCGGCGCTGCGGTCTTCTTCGGGCTGACCTCGTTGTTCCATCCTGTAGCAGCGACGCAATTCGTCGCCCAGCTGCGGGCGCGGCTGCGGATCGCGTAAGGGGAAGTCCAGGGCCGAGGCCTGTTTGTGAGGGAACGCGAATCTATAAACCGGCGTTTCGGCGCCAGCGACGCTCCCAGAACTCCCGGCAGAGCAGCCCGGCATAGGCAGTGTTGGTATCGTAGTAGCGGCGCCACAAGCGTCGCGGCTCCTGGACGACGCGGAACAGCCACTCCAGGCCGGCCGCTTGTATCAGCCTCGGCGCACGGGCAACCTTGCCGCCATAGACGTCGAAACTGCCGCCCACGCCCATCACGAAGCTTGGGGCGAGTTCATCGCGGTAGCGTTTGAGAAAGCGTTCCTTCCGCGGTGTCGGCATGGCCACCAACAGGCAGTCGGCATCCGAGGCGTTGATCGCCGCGACGATCCCGGCCTCGTCCTCCGGCTTGAAATAGCCGTTGCGCGTTCCCGCTATGCTGAGGCTCGGATGGTCATTGGCAAGTCTCGCTACGACCGCATCGAGAACGTGCTGTTCGGCCCCCAGCAGATACGGCCTGAATCCACGCATCGCGCAGAGGCTCAGCAGATTGATCATGATGTCGACGCCCGCCACCCGCTCGGGCAACGCGACGCCGCACAAACGCGCTCCCCAAAGCACGCCGATGCCATCGACATTGACCACGTCCGCCCCGGCCACGTCGTCGCGCAGTTCGGCATTCTGGCGCATGGTCACCAGCTTGGCGACGTTCACCACCACATGATGCAGCGGCCGCCGCAGGGTCATCGCCTCTTCGGCGATGGCCAGCGTCTCTGCCATGGTCAGCGCATGGATAGGTGCGCCAAGGAACTCCCGGCGCCGTGATGCCAAAAGGGAATGCTGCGCCCATGCCGGGGCGTGCGCGTTCATGCGGCCTGCTCCCTTGCAAGCGGCACTTGTGCGATCTCTGGTTTCTTGCCTTCGATGCGGGCGTCCGGCTTGCGCGCCTTGCGCCACGTCCACAGGCCCCTCGTATCGACGAGCTTCTTGTCCTTGAGCGCTTCGGGGTCGACCAGATTGAATTGCCGATGGTCGACCAGGAGGACGACGATATCGGATTTGTCGATGGCCGAAAGTGCATCGGTGAACACGATGCCCCTGCCCTCGAGCTCGTGCGGCAGCGCATTTGTGTTAGGTTCAGCCGCAATGATCTTCACATTGGGGATATCGGACAGAAGCTTCACCACTTCGACGGCCGGGCTCTCGCGCAAATCGTCGATGTTGGCTTTGAAGCTGAGGCCAAGACAGGCGATCGTCTGTTTGCGGGAGGGATCGAGCAAGGCCTCGATATCCCTGACCACCGACATGGGCCGCTCGGAATTGATCCGGCGTGCCGAAGCCATCAGCCGCGTGCTGTTGGGTGCGGCATCGATGATAAAATATGGATCGACCGCAATGCAGTGACCGCCAACGCCCGGGCTCGGCTGGAGGATGTTCACGCGAGGGTGCCGATTGGCGAGATCGATCACTTCCCATACATTGAGCGACAGATCCTGACACACTGCGGCAAGCTCGTTGGCAAAGGCGATGTTGACGTCGCGGAATGCGTTCTCCGTCAGTTTCACCAGCTCAGCACTTTCGGCCGTTGTCATGAACAGGTCGCCGGTGACGAAGGTCGAATAGAGTGCCGCGGTCCGTTCCGACGATTTGCGGGACAATCCACCGATCGAGCGATCATTGTTGATAAGCTCGGTCAGCACCTTTCCCGGCAGCACGCGCTCGGGCGAATAGGCGACCAGCACATCGGCGTCTTCGCCATGCTGGACAGGAAATTTGAGATCGGGCCGCAATTCGGCAAGCAGCCCGGTCATGATCCGCGTGGTTCCGACCGGCGATGTCGACTCCAATACCACAAGGTCTCCCCGCTTCAGCACTGGGGCGATGCTTCGTGCCGCCGCGAGCACGTAGGTCACGTCCGGCTTATGGTCGTGGGTCATCGGGGTCGGCACAGCGATGATATAGGCGTCCGCCGGCTGCGGCGTGCTGTAGGCCATGAGCTTGCCGTTCGCCACGACCTTCTGGATCAGACCGTCAAGGTCTGGCTCGACGATGTGGATTTCGCCGCGGTTGACCTTCTCGACCACCGCTCCGTTGACATCGACGCCAATGACGTTGAGCCCGCGGCTGGCGAAAATGGCGCAGGTCGGCAGGCCGATATAGCCCATGCCGATTACGGAAACGGTTTTGATTTCAGCCATGATGCAGCAGTTCCTCAACAATCCGGTTACTGGCCCGGCCATCGCCATATGGGTTGTGTCGTTCCGCCATGCCGCGATAGGCAGCCTGATCGTCGAGCAGGCGATTGGCGTTGAACAGGATTTTCTCGACATCGGTGCCGACAAGACGGGCGGTGCCGGCCACGATCCCCTCGGGTCGCTCGGTATTTTCGCGCATTACCAGCACCGGCTTGCCGAGTGAAGGCGCTTCTTCCTGCACGCCACCGCTATCGGTAAGCACCAGATAGCTCTGCTTCTGCAGGTACAGGAACGGCAGATAGTCCTGCGGCTCGACCAGGTGGATGTTCGGCACGCCTTCCAGCTCTGCGTTGACCACTGAGCGCACATTGGGGTTTGGATGGACAGGGTAGACGATCTGCACGTCTCCGCGCGCCGCCAATCCCTTCAACGCCGTACAGATGCGCTGGATGCCGCCGTCGAAATTCTCGCGGCGATGGCCGGTGACGAGGATCATCTTCTTGGAAGGGTCGAGGAAAGGGAAGCGGGCAGCGAGCTTCGCGTTCATCAGCCTGTCGGCATCGATCGCGCTTGAAAAATGCAACAGTGTATCGATCACCGTGTTACCGGTCACAAAGATGGTGCTTTCGGCTTTTCCTTCGGCGATGAGGTTGTCGCGCGCCTGAACGGTCGGCGCAAAATGCCAGGTGGCGATGTCGCCGGCAATCTTGCGGTTCAGTTCTTCAGGAAACGGCGAGTTGACGTTGTGGCTGCGCAATCCTGCTTCGACATGAGCGACCGGGATACGCTTGTAGAAGGCAGCCAGAGCCGCGGCCATCGCCGTGGTGGTGTCGCCCTGCACCATGACGATATCGGGCTTGGCCTTGTCCAGCACCTCGGCCATGCCAAGGAGCACGCGCGAGGTCACGTCGAACAGCGACTGGCCGGGTTGCATGATGTTGAGATCGTGATGCACAGGCAGGCCGGTCAGCTCGACAACCTGGTCGACCATTTCGCGATGCTGGGCGGTTATGCATATTTCGGTGATGAAGCCTGGATGAGCAAGGGCGGCGCGCGCCACTGGAAAGCATTTGAGTGCCTCCGGCCTCGTGCCGAACACGATCAGCAGTTTCTGCCTCGATGGCAGTTTTGGACGTGAAAGGACGTTCATCGCTGATCCTGGTCGCCTGCAGCCTTCGGGACATGCCGACTATTGCCCGCACGAGCTATAATAGCGTCGAGAAGCGCCTTCGTGATCTCAATTCTTAATATATGATTAACAACCAAGGCCGCGTTCTCCCGGCTTAACTCTTGTGAAAGGTTGGGCTGACAAGTAGTCTACGGTAGTAGTCTTGAAAAAGAATATATTGGATTGACTAATATTTTAATCATCGGCCACGCCGACGCATCCCGGCGCTGGGAAAATGAGCTTCTGGCGCGGTTGAGTGCGGCTGGACATGCGGTTTCGAGTAGCCGCGCGCCGACGCCTGAACCCAATGCGCGCGGAATGGATAATGTGCTGGCGCTCGAGGGCCGGCGCTTCGGCCCCTCATTGGCAAGCCGTTCCGAGCCGTTGCGATCCGGCGATACCGGCCCAGTCGATCTTGTAGTCGATCTTACCGCTATCGCCGCCCGACGGGGCACGCCTGTCCTGACGCTCGAATTTTGCGGCCACAGCAGCTTTGCCGCGGGCATGACCGAGATGCTGGCGAGCGGGCGGTTGCCCGAACTCACCGCGCGCCTCGACGGCGTTGCCGTCGCCAGGGCGCGGCCGATGATCAGCGATCGGCTATGGCTCTCCCGGACCAGCAACGACCTGCTCGCCGGCGCCATCTCCCTGATCGCCCAATGTGTCGCCCGCTTTTCCGCGGGCAAACTTGCGCCGATTATTGAGAGCCCGGCGCCGCCCCTGCAGAAAGGCGGATTTATCAGGCACTATCTGCCCTTTTTCGGCAGGGGAATGGTCGACCGCGCGGTGCAAAAACTGCGACGTGGTCGGCGCCCCTTCTATTGGCAGGTTGCTTACCGGCTGATCGACGGTCCAGGCGTCGCCGAGACCGGACGACTCGACGGTAAGCCGTTCACCGTGCTTGCCGATGACGGGCAGCGCTTCTACGCCGATCCGTTCGTTCTCGAGCGCGACGGCCGCCATTTTCTGTTTGTCGAGGAATTTCCCTATGCCACGGGCCGCGGCGTGATTTCGGTAGCCGAACTCGACACCGACGGCACTTTCGGCGTGCCGAAGGTGGTGCTGGAGGAAGCACACCACCTGTCATATCCGCAGGTGTTCGCTCGCTCCGGCGAGATTTTCATGATCCCGGAAAGCGCTACGGCGCGCGAACTGGTGCTCTACCGTGCCGTGCAGTTTCCGGATCGCTGGGTACGCGATACGGTGCTGATGACGAACAGGGATTTCAACGACGCCACGCTGCTCGAATCCGACGGCCGCTTCTGGCTGTTGGGGACTGAGCGGTTCGGTCACGGTAGCGCGTCTGACACGATGGCGGTCTATTCCGCCCCGGCGCTGCGTGGGCCGTGGGCTGCGCACGCGCTCAATCCCGTCGCGGTCGACCACTCCGCCACTCGGCCGGGCGGCGCCTTTATCCGCCAGGAGGGCTCGCTGCTGCTGCCGGTGCAAAACGGCTCAAGAGCCTATGGTGGCGGCCTGGGGTTAATGCGACTGGATCGGCTTGATGATTTCGATATCCGTTTCGAACTGCCCCGCCCAATCGATCCGGGGCCGGCATGGGCCCGCGCGGGCATTCACACGCTCAACCGCGCGGGACGTGTCGAGGTCGTGGACAGCGCCGGCTGACCGGATTTGAGGCCCGTGCTTAACGAGATCCAGCCGGCTTCAATGCCGCGACCGAAGACTGGTCCCTGTAGGCAAGCAGCAACACCACGATGATCGTCATGTCCGGCGTTTTTGACGAAAGCGCGTTGTTCGACAGCGCAGCAAGCAAGAACGTTATGGTGCCGATCCATGCCGGCAGCGGCGCCCCTCGCAGCAGCCGGAAGACAAACCAGAATATCAGCGCTGTAAACAGCAGGGCTATGGGCAGGCCGAAGAGCAAGATGATTACCACAGGCGCGCTTTCGATGTAGGGCAGATGCAGCTTCTGCCTGACGATCGCCAGCAGGTCGTCAACGTTCATGCCGAACAGGATGTCGTTCCAGCTGACTAGTCCGAACACCTGGTAAATGGTCACCCGGGCCATGAAGTTTTCGTCGAAGATGGTGTTGCTGAACCGATTCAGCAGACCGCCCGCAAACAGTACAGCTACGAGCACCGCACCACCGGCGACGGTGAACATCAGTACGACAAATTTGGCCTGCCGCTCGTATTTGAGCGATAGGCCCGGCCAGGGCACGAACAGCAGCAGAATGAGGATTTCCGCCGTCGCGAGCATCAGCGCAGCGCGAGCGCCTGACGCAGCGCAACCGATGAATAACAGCAAGATCGCCATCACCCGCGCCCAAATGCGCCAGTGCGTCAGCGGCACAAATCCGATGGTCGTGGCGCAGAGCGCGCCCAGTGCCAGCGGATGAGCCGACAGGCCAGTTGGCCTGAATTGCAGTTCGTTCAAGCCATAGGGCAACAACCGATGTTGAGTCACCGCCTCGATGGTGCCGATGACAGCGCTCAGGACCGCCATTCCAAGCACGACGTCTCCCAACGCCCGCCGCACCTCTGCATTCAATGCCAGCATCAGCAGGCCTGTGGCGCCGGCCACCAGATAGGTATCGATGATGAAGCCGGAGGAGCCCGCACGGCCGGTAACGAACAAATAAGGCACCAGCGCGAACATCAGCACCGAATAGCGGATCAACGCCTTGAATATTCCAATTTCATCGCCGTGCAGCAAAAACGGCCGGCTGAAAAGAACGATAGGAAGCAGTAGGATGATCGCATAGGTGCCGAAATGCAGCTTTTCGTAGAACGAGCCTCCCTGGGCCGTATAGTCGACGACCATGTTCATCACTTGCGGCGACACCGTAAAGCGAAGCAGGAGCGCGAACGCTGCACATAGGAAAAACAGCAGCGACAGCGCGTTCTGACGGCGCGCTCGACTGGACAACACTCGTTCCGAAGTGGCAGCGGGATAGCTCATGGCCCATCCAAATGGCGATATTCGAACGGCATTCTGGGCAACGAATCCCTTCAGCGTCCGCCAAGCGGACCGTGTGAACGGCAAAATGGGCCAACTTGGAAAATAAGATGTTAACGATGTTTCTGTAGAGCAGGCCAAGCGTAATGATTTAACAAGGGTTGTCACCATGCCTGCCGGTTCCGGCACACCCCCTATCTCCGCGACGGCTTCCAATAACAGTGCATTCGAGCGTATTGCCAATGCACGGCGCAGGGCATTGCTGCAACAGCATGGCCCAGTCGCGGCGCTAAGCTCCGCACCGGTGACGCCGCAACCTCCGGAGCCTGTCGCCACGGTGACCCTGGACAAGATCGGCGATTTTCTCGAGCTCGATTTTCGACGCCTGTTCGTCTGGCTGCGGGCCGGCCTCGCCCTGGCGTTCATGCTGGCGGTAATCGGCGGCATTGTCGGCGGCGCCTATGCATTGCTGAGCAAGCAGCGTTACACCGTCACGACGGAGGTCCTCATCAACCCTTCCAATTTGCAGGTTGTGGAAAACGACCTCTACTCGCAACCGGGCCAGGTCGATAGCCAGCTGCTCAGCACACGCAGCAAGCAGCGTATCCTGACCTCGGGCAACGTGCTTTCCCGTGTGGTGGACGAACTGAATCTGACTCACGATCCGGAATTCTTCGATCCGGACCGGAGCACATCCTCGTCCGGCGCTGTGGCGAAGCCCGACCCGAGGCTCATCGCCTTGAAGAACCTGGCGGACCGGGTAGACGCCATCGCGGATCCGACCTCGTTTGTCACAACCCTCTCGGTATCTGCGGAAACCACCGCCAAGGCGATCCTGATCTCGCAGGCCATAGTCAAAAACTTCCAGGAAGAACTGGCTAAGGCGGAAGCTGCCGGCGCCAGCCGTGCCGCGGCTGCCCTTGACAGCCGGCTTGGCCAACTCAAGAGCGACGTGCAGGCAGCCGAAGAGAAGGTCGAGAGCTACAGGCGCAGCCACAACCTGTCGTCCAGCAATGGGCAGCTCGTCAGTTCGCAGACGCTGACGCAGCTCAATGGCGAAATCGTCGATGCGCAATCGCGTGTCATCGCCGCGCAGGCAAGCTACGACGCCCTGGTTGCCTCCGGTATCAACGGGGCCAATCCCGACCCCACGGTTTCGGAAGCGCTCGCGGCGCTGCGCGACAGGTCAAACAGCCTGCGGCAGCAGATCGATTCACAGTCGATGACCTTCGGTCCGCGCCACCCGACGATTGTCAGGCTCAGGACGGAACTCGAGACCGTCAACTCGCAACTCCGGGCCGAGTTCTCCCGCACCATCGGCACGGCAAAGGCCAGCCTGGACAAGGCCAAGGCCTCGTTGGCTTCTCTCAACGCGAGGATGAACGATCTGAAGAGCAATGTATTCACCGACAGCGAATCCGAAGTCGCCCTGCGTGAACTTGAACGCGATGCCGCCTCGAAGAGAGCGGTCTATGAGAGCTTCCTGTCACGTGCGCGCCAAATCAGCGAGCGCGAGCAGATCGACACCACAAACGTACAGGTGATTTCGACCGCGGTGCCCCCGCCAGCGCGCTCATGGCCCCCGCGCACTGCCCTGGTGGCAGGCGCAGGAGCGTTCGCAGGCTTTGCCCTGGGCATGCTGCTGGCCATCGGCATGGGCATCATCCGCGACATGCGCCGGCCGCCGAACCGATCAGGCCTTGCCGCCAGCCGAGCCTGAAGCAAGGCATGGCGAAGCGCATCGTTTTCCACATCGCCAGCCTGAGGGGCGGCGGCGCCGAACGTGTTTTCGTCCTGATGGCAAATGAACTGGCGTCGCGTGGCCACGAGGTCACGCTTTTTACCTGGAACGCGGAAGGCCCTAACGCCGCGCTGCGTTCCGCTGCCGTGCATCTGGTCGACTTCGGCCTTCTCTTGCGCGGCGAGGGTTACGCCAAGTCGGCGACGCTGAAAGGCATCGTGCGAAGCGCAAATTTGTTCCGCCGCCTTGATCCTGATGCGGTCTATAGCGCCCCGGAATTCGCCAATCTGGTGATGGCGCTGTCACTCATGTTGGCCAGAAGCCGGGCAAAATTCTTTCCAAGTTTCCATGCCGCCGCCTCGCTGCCTGCCAGCGGCCTCGGCGCGAGGCTGGCGATCTGGCTTTCCGCGCTGGTTGCAGCGCGTGCAACCAAAGCCATCGCCGTTTCAGCGGGTGTCGGCCGTGACATCATCGCCCGCGGCTTTCCCGAATCCAAGGTCGTCGTCATTAACAACCCGCTGCCGCCGGCTGAAGCACCGCAGGGGAATTCTTATGCCTGGCAGGCAGCATTGGCGGCGATGGGCGATGGCCCGGTCATCGCCACCGCCGGACGCCTGGTGCCGGTCAAGGACCACCGGACTTTGCTGCGGGCCTTCGCTGCCCTGCGCGCCGGCCGCCCTGCCCGGCTTGTCATCTTCGGCGAAGGTCCGCTGGCTGCCGAATTGCACGCCTATGCCGAAGAGACCGGCATCGGCGCGCACGTGCTCTTTGCCGGCTACGTCAACGACCCCGCAGCTTGCTATGCCGCAGCCGATCTGTTCGTCCTTACATCCACGAGCGAAGGCTTTGGCAACGTGTTGGTCGAGGCCATGGCTGCAGGTGTCCCCGTAATTTCTACCGATGCTCCGCATGGCCCGCGCGAAATACTCGGTGACGGTCGCTTCGGCACCTTGGTACCGGTCGGTGATGCCGCAGCCCTGGCAAAGGCGATGGCCGAAATGCTGGATCACCCCATCCCTGCTGCCGTGCTGAGAAACAGGGCGCTGGATTTCACAGTCGACAAGATCGGCGATCGCTACGAAGCGTTGCTCTAGTTGTCGCGCACGGCCAGCAGATCGCTGTTGGATGCGATCGACGCGGTCGGGTTTTGATTGCCGTAATCTCTTCACAAGCTGAAGCGCAACGATTCATGGTGAGGCGTCCCGTCGTTCCTTGAGTTGCTGGGCGAGGAAGTCCTTGACGGAATCGAGAACCGCGTCCCGTTCATGAGATACGCCTGGCAGCAAATCGAAACGCACGCGCGCACCCGCCTCCTCGAACGATCGACACAATGCCCTGAGGCGTTCCGGCCGTGTTCGCCCGGCATCGTTGGCGCCTGGCATCCAATGGGTGCTGCCTTGGACATGAGTGATTTCCCAAGTCTCCAGGTCAGCGTCGCCGATGATCATCTGGAAAGGCACTTTTGCCAGCGCTGCGGCATCGACGGTGATGCCGAACTTCTCCGGCAGATCGCGAATGCCCACCCACCAGTCATGCGTCGGATCGAGTAAGGTCACCGAGCCTGGCGCGCCGATTGAGGCCGCCCAGAGCCTGTCGGGATGCAGGATAGCAAAACGATGCGTGAAATGCCCGCCGCCGGAAAATCCGAACATGGCAAAGCGGCTCCAATCCTGACTGTATTTGGCGCTGACCTCCTCAATCATGGCGAGCAGCACCTGATCGTAGCGTATGTTGCCCTCGAGCATATATTTGTACCCGCTGCGGGCATCGTCCCCGAGAACGCCGATCGGAAACAGCGGACACAACACGGCGCAGCCGTTCCAGCGTCCGAACTCGGAAAACGCGTCGCGGAATCCAAGAAAAGAGGTGCGGCCGGTGCCATGGACAGCAACCATCAGGTCGACTTTGGCCCCTTCTCCAACCGCGGGAGGCACATACAGGCAATAGTGAAAGCGCGGGTCTGATTTGGAAGCAAAGATGGCGGTCGCGCCAAGGTCATAGGTAACGCGACCGCGATCTGCGACAGACCCCCTGGCAACGCTTGTCAAACCGATAACTCCTTAATAAGCCCGGCGTTCACGGCAATCTTATACCGGTCGGCCGACCTCGTGAACTGGATGCGCCTCCAGGCAGCCGCGAGGAGGACCTCGTCGTGCACCGGAAGCAGGGCGCCGGCGGGACGATCGGAGGCAAAAAGAATGCCTCCGCCAAGGCCTCGAGAAGCCGCCATTAACTTTTCGTTAACCATGCCGGGCTAGCCTTAACCAATCAGTAAGGACTCGCCTCTGTGACCTGCGTCGCTCCCATCCAAAACAAGTCCATACGCTTTCGAGCGCGCTCGTTTGTAGCCTTCACCCTCACCCCTGAGGCCCCGCTAGGGGAATGGCTGCAAAGCCTCGATCACTGGACCGAAAACTCTCCCGGCTTCTTTGCCGGCCGCCCGGTTGTGCTCGATCTGACTATGTTCAAGCCCGAGGTGGGCGAGATGCGGGATCTGCTCTCACAACTCGCGGAGCGCGGGATTCGCATTTACGCGATCGAGGCCAATGGCAATGTTGCTCTTGATGCCGATCTGCCGCCGCTCCTCGTTGGCACCAAGGAGGCCACCGCTGATACGCTTTACGCGCAGCCGAACCCGAAGGCCGCCGCTGAGGCCAAGACGGAAGAGCCGCAGGCGCCGAACTCATTGATGATCAAGGCACCGATCCGCTCCGGCCAGTCGATCTTTCACCCCGATGGCGACGTGGTCATTGTCGGCTCCGTCAGTTCCGGATCCGAGATCATCGCCGGAGGATCGATCCACGTCTACGGCACGTTGCGTGGACGTGCCTTCGCCGGCGCCACGGGAAATTCCGCAGCTCGCATCTTTTGCCGGAAAAATGAAGCCGAACTTCTGGCGGTAGACGGCTGGTACCGCACCGCCGAGGAGATGGACGCCTCCTCGCGAGGAAGGCCGGTACAGGCCTTTCTCGAGGACGGCGCACTTTGCGTCGCACCGCTCAACTAACAACATTGGAGGCACAAATATGGGCAAGGTAGTGGTTGTCACATCCGGCAAAGGGGGTGTCGGCAAGACGACCTCGACGGCCGCTCTCGGCGCCGCGGTCGCGAAAACCGGCAAGCGGGTGGCCCTCGTCGACTTCGATGTCGGCCTGCGCAACCTCGATCTGATCATGGGCGCCGAGCGGCGCGTTGTTTTCGATATCGTCAACGTCATTCAGGGAACCGCCAAGCTCTCGCAGGCGCTGATCCGTGACAAGCGGCTCGAAACGCTGTTCCTGCTGCCGGCCTCGCAAACGCGCGACAAGGATGCTCTCACCGAGGAAGGCGTCGCCGACGTCATCGACAAGCTCCGATCGGTTTTCGACTACGTCTTCTGCGACAGCCCGGCCGGCATAGAGCGGGGCGCGCAACTTGCCATGCGCTTTGCCGACGAGGCGGTAATCGTTACCAACCCGGAAGTGAGCTCGGTCCGCGATTCCGATCGCATCATCGGCCTGCTCGACTCCAGGACGATGAAAGCAGAGCAAGGTGAATCGATTGCCAAACACGTCCTCGTCACGCGCTACGACGCTGCCCGCGCTGCCCGCGGCGAGATGCTCAGCATTGATGACGTTCTCGAGATCCTGTCCACGCCTCTGCTGGGAATAATTCCCGAGAGCCAGGACGTGCTGCGCGCATCCAATGTGGGCGCGCCGGTTACCCTCAGCGAAAACACCAACCCCGCCGCACGCGCCTATATCGACGCGGCAAGAAGACTCGAGGGCGAGGACCTGCCGGTCATTCTGCCTTTCGAACGGAGGGGCCTCCTCGACCGGCTGTTGGGAAGGAGGGCAGCATGAACCTGCTCGATATCTTCAAGCGCCGCGGCAGCGCGCCCGTGGCGCGCGAGCGCTTGCAACTGCTGTTGGCTTACGAGCGTCGAAGCCGCAACCAGCCCGATCTCGTCTCCGTGTTGCGCGAGGAGATCATGGCGGTGATCGCCCGGCATGTTCAGGTCGACCAGGATTTCCTGCAGGTAAGCATGGATCACGGCGAAACGACGTCGAGATTGGAGATCGACATCCAGATCCCCAACAAAGTCGCAATGCCCATGGCCGCGGCGTTCTAACGAAACCCTCCAGTCAGGGCTTGCGTCGGCTGCTGCCGAAATTGCGGCGCCGTGGTTGGTGTGCTTGAGCCGGTCGCCACCGGCAAGTTCTCGCAAGTCTAGGACAGTAACCATTCCCTCACCAAAACCCCGCGGCCGTTTCCAGCCGCGGGGGGCCTTGGGAGGGCCTTTCGAAACCCGTGGTCAAATGTTGGCGAGCAATTCGTTGACGCGGCTTTCCATGTCGGCAAGGGCGGTGTCGACGTCCTTCTGGCCACTGATTGCTGCACTCATCTCTTCGCCAATAATGTCCTGGATCGCAAACTGACGCTGTACGGCGGACGGCAGCGGCTTGCCGAGATCAGCGACCGCAGAGATCGTGTTGCGATGCGGCAGTGCCTTGAAGGCGTCCGAAGTGATGACGGCCTTGTAGGCCGGCAAGTGGCCGGTGCGCGACCATTCGAAGTCGTTGTCGGCGAAGAACTTCAGGAATTTACCGATAGCCGCGATCTGTTCAGGCGTGCGGTCTTTCTGCGAAACGGCCCAGGTGTGGCCGTCGGCATATTGCGCATGGGCGCCGCCAAACAGCTGCGGATACGGATAGACCGCATATCCGCCCTTGTTGAGGGCCGTCCCCTTGGTCTCGGACTGGGCGTTGTAATCGCCGACCACCCACGTACCGTTGAGATGGACGCCACCCTCGCCGGCAAGGAAGGCGTTGATCGAGCCGCCATAGTCGAGATCCTTGGTGGTGTAGCCCTTCTCGAGGATCGCCTTGTACATCTCGACGACCTTCTTGGCTTCCGGCGTATTCAATTTCACATGCTTCGGATCGGCAAAGAAATCGGAATCCTGCTGGAAAAGATAGGTGTAGAGGTTGCGTGTGTAGAGTGCAGTCTCATTGGCCAGGTTCTGGACGAAATAAGGCTTGCCCGTCTTCTGCTTGAACTGTTCGGCCTGGGCGAGCAGTTCCTCGGGCGACTTTGGAAAAATCGGCGTGCCGTCGGCATTGACGAGGCCGGCTTGTTTGAAAAGATCCATGTTGACGTGATAGAGCATCGTCCAGCTGTCGATCGGCAGGCCATAAATCTTGCCGTCTTTGGTGGCGCCATTGCGTGCCGCGTCGGTGAAAGCGTCGGGTGTCACGCCGACCGACTTCAAGAGATCGTCGAGCGGCATCAACAGGCCCTTCGACTGATAATCCGACAGTACGGATTCATGGATCGTGACGATGTCCGGAGCGTCGCCTGAAGCGAACTGGGCGGTCAGCTGATCATAGCCGGGCCATTCCACGGTGGTGACGTTGACGTGGACATCGGGATTGTCGGCGTTGAACTTGTTGATCAGCGAGGTAATGATGCCGCATTCGCCAACGGCCTTGGTGGCATCGGTGTTGGTGCCAAAATCGGCATCGCAGGCGCCGAAAAAGCGCTGCACGCTCAGTTCCGTGGCCGCGAAGCTTGGAGCTGCGAGCAGCATTGCGCCCGCAGAGACTGCGGCAAACAGTATTTTCTTCAGTTTCATATCAGTTCCTCCTACTGAGTTTCCGCCGCTCCACCCTGGATTGGCTTTCGTGCTTCAATCGCTGCGCATTCCCCGGCCGGCAGGCTAGCTTCGTTATCTCACCGCAGCGCCGGAGACCGCCGTGACGATGTATTTCTGGAAGAACAGGTAGACGATCAGGATCGGGGCACCGGCGAACACCGCCTGCGCCATCAGGAAGCCGATGCCTTCGGACTGGGCGAAATTGGTCTGGGTCGAGGCCATGCCGACCGTCAGCGTGAACATGTCCTTCCTCGTCGCCGAAATCAGCGGCCAGAAGTAGTCGTTCCACGCGCCGAGAAAGGTGAAGATGCCGAGCGTCGCCTGCGCAGGCAGCGTGAGCGGCAGAAGCACCTTCCAGAAAATCCTGAGCCGGCTGGCGTTATCGAGCATGGCGGCTTCGTCCAGCTCCTTCGGGATGGCCTTGAAATACTGGGTCATCAGGAAGACGCCGAACGGAGCCGAAAGGCCCGGCAGAATGAGCCCTTGATAGGTGTTGTGGAACTTCAGCATGCTGAAGATCTGGTGGCGGGCGACAAGCACCGCCTGTTCCGGAACCGCCAGGCCGAACAGCACGATCACGAACAGCACATCTCGGCCGGGGAAATTCAGCCGCGCAAAGCCGTAGCCGGCGAGCGACGACAGGATCAACGTGCCGAGCGTCAACCCGCCCGAGACGATGATGCTGTTGCGCACCCAGATAAATACCGACGAGGTGCCGACGGTGTTGATGTAGTTCTTCAGCGTATAGGGCGCGTGAAACACCGAATTCGGATCGGCCATCAGCTCCGTATTGTCCTTGAGCGACAGGCCGATGACCCACAGAACCGGCGCGATCATGACGATCGAAAGCAGGATGACCAGGGCCAATAACAAATGGTCGCCAAATGCCCGGCCCTTGATGGAAGCTGTGGCGCTCATGCCTGGTCTCCCCTGCTGCGTGTCACCAGGTACTGGGCCATGGCCGCGACCAGGATGAGGATGAACAGGATTTCCGATGCCGCGGCGCCCAGGCCGAGATCCCAGCGACGGAATGCGGTATCGTAGATGTAGAGCACGATCGGCTTGGTCAGGTTGTTCGGACCGCCGCGCGTCATCAGCCAGGCCTGGCCGAACAGCTGGAATTGCAGCACGATCTGGATGATGATCACCAGGATGAAGGTCCGCTTGATCGACGGCAGCGTGATCGAGCGTAGCGTCTGCCAGCGGTTGGCATTGTCCAGCGCTGCCGCCTCGTAAATATCCTGTGGAATCTGCTGGAGCGCCGAGAGAAAGAGCATCATCGGCAGGCCGATGCACCACCAGATGGTGGCAATGGCAATGCCGATCATCGCAAGGCTGGGATCGGAAATGAAGGCCGGTGCGGTTGCGCCGAACCATCCGTAGATCGTCGACAACAGGCCGACATTCGGAATGAAGACGATGCGCCAGATCAGCGTGACGATGGTGACCGACAGCACCGACGAGGAAAAGAACAGCGTCCGCAAAACCGCGGCAGTGCGCGTGCGGCGGTTGAGGCAAAGCGCCAGGAAAAGCCCGATCAGCGCCAGCGTCGGCACCGTCAGAAGCACGAAGTAGAAGGTGTTCCAGATCGATTGCAGGAAGACCTTGTCGTGATACAGCCTGGCGTAATTGCCGAGACCGACAAAATTTCCGGACGAAAACGTGTCGGCCTTGTGGAAACTCAGCCACATCCCCCAGAGCAGCGGGAAGAGCAGCAGCGTGGTGAAGAAGAACAAGAATGGCGCAACGAAAATGAAGTTTCGCCATTGCGGCGCATAGATGTCGGCGGTAGGGGCTCTGACGCCGACAGCAAGCGTCGCGGTCGGGGACGTCGCCAGCCGGTCAACCATCTCAGGCCTCCCTCGCATGCCAGGCGCGGCCGGTCTCGTTGAACAGATGCGATTTCTGGCCGTCGAAGGCGAGCCCGATTCTGTCGCCGACGGCGACGCGGCTGTTGCCGGCATCGGAGCCGACGATCTGCTGGCCATCGCCCAGCCGCGCGTAGATCAGGGTGCGTTCGCCGAGCCGCTCGAGCACATCGACGACGCCGTCGGCATTGCCCTGTCCGGCGGCAACGATGCGCACGTCTTCCGAACGGATGCCGAAAGTGTAGTTGCCGTCGGTCAATTGGCTGGAGGCGATCTCGGTCTGCACCGAGATGCCGTCCGCAAATCTGGCCGTGGCGTTCTTGCCCGATCTGTCGAGTATCGCATCGACGAAGTTCATCGCCGGCGCACCGACGAAACCCGCGACGAATTTGGTCGCCGGGCGTTCGTAGATCTCCATAGGGGTACCGATCTGGTCGATCTTGCGATTGTTCATGACGACAATGCGGTCGGCCAGCGTCATTGCCTCGACCTGGTCGTGGGTGACGAAGATCATCGTCGATTGCAGCCGCTGGTGAAGCTGGGCAAGCTCGATGCGGGTTCGGGTGCGCAGCGCCGCATCGAGATTGGAGAGCGGCTCGTCGAACAGGAAGGCCTTCGGCTCCTTGACGATCGCACGGCCGATCGCGACGCGCTGCCGCTGACCGCCGGAGAGCTGGCCCGGCTTGCGATCGAGCAGATGCGCCATTTCGAGGATGCGGGCGGCTTCGTTGATGCGCGCCTCGATGACCTTGCCTGGTACGCCGATATTCGCAAGGCCGAAGGCCATGTTGTCGCGCACCGTCATATGCGGATAAAGCGCATAGGACTGGAACACCATCGCAATGCCGCGCTTGCCCGGCGGCAGATGATCGATGCGCTCGTTGTTGATGGCAATCTCGCCGCTATCGACAGCTTCAAGACCGGCGATCATCCGAAGAAGCGTCGATTTTCCGCAGCCGGACGGCCCCAGGAACACGATGAATTCGCGTGCCCTTATGGAGAGCGACAGATGATCCAGCACCGTCATGGCACCGAACTGCTTGCTCACGTTCCTGATCTCGATATCGGCCGTCACGTCGACGCTCCTCCTCAGCGTTTGCGCTTTCTCGATGATCCGCCCGAACTCAGAGCCTCAGGCGTATGAACTGATAGGAATACGCCGGCAGCGACAGGTTTAGTTTGCCGCCGGCGACTGCGGCGCCCTCACCCTTCCTGGGGCTGACATTGCCAGGGTTTTCGGCCGAATTGACGGCTTTCAGATCGGCGTGTGCCATCACCTGGTGATCGACGATCTCCGCCGCGCCGAAGCCGGAGAGGTCGACCACTGTTTCGATTGCCTCGCTCGAATGGCGGTTGACGGCGAAGAAGGTGACGTGGCCGGTTTGCCTGTCGTGCACGCCGGCAACATCGACATAGGCGACGTCGCCCGTAACGCTGGATTTGTAGGTCGGGCTTTCCACCTTGAGATCCAGCGCATTGCCGCGGCCATAGTTAGAAGCAAACAGATAGGGATAAAAAATCGTCTGCCGCCATGCCGGGCCATTCGGAACGGTCATGATCGGCGCGATGACGTTGACCAGTTGTGCCAGGCAGGCGATCTTGACGACGTCGGAACGGCGGATGAAGGTGTTGAGGATCAGGCCGACCTGCAGCACATCCTCGAAATTATAGATGTCTTCGAGCAACGGCGGGGCGAACGGCCAACCGTCGCTGCCGCCGAGTATCTTCTTGTCCTGCTCCTTGGAATGGTACCAGACGTTCCATTCGTCGAACGAGATGTAAACCTGCTTGTTGGAGCGCTTCTTGGCCTTGATATAGTCGATGACGCCGGCGACCGAGACAATGTAGGCGTCGAGCTTTTCGCTCATGGCGAGATAGTTCGGAGCGTCGTTGGCTTCGTTGTCGAAATACATGTGCAGCGAGATGTAGTCGACCTCGTTGTAGGTATGGTCGAGAACCGTCGCTTCCCATTCAGGGTAGGTGGGCATCTTGGCGTTCGAAGAGCCGCAGACCACCAGTTCGAGTGACTTGGAGAAGGCGCGCATGGCCTTGGCCGTCTCATGCGCCAAGCGGCCATACTCGTCCGCGGTCTTGTGGCCGATCTGCCAGGGGCCATCCATTTCATTGCCGAGGCACCAGAGCTTGACGTCGAAGGGCTCCTTGCGGCCGTTGGCGATGCGCTTGTCGCTCCATTTGCTGCCGCCGGGATGGTTAGCGTACTCCAGCAGGTTGCGGGCTTCGTCGAGGCCGCGCGAGCCGAGATTGACGGCAAGCATCATCTCGGTGTTGGCGCAGGTGCACCAATCGGCAAATTCATGCAGGCCGACTTCGTTGCTTTCCGACGTGTGCCAGGCGAGGTCGAGCCGCACCGGGCGCTCTTCCTTGGGGCCAATGCCGTCTTCCCAATTGTAGGCTGAGACGAAATTGCCGCCGGGATAGCGGACGATCGGAACATTGAGTTCCCTGACGAGATCGATGACGTCCTGACGCATGCCGTTGGCATCCGCTGTCGGATGGCCGGGCTCATAGATGCCGGTGTAAACTGCCCGCCCGAGATGCTCGATGAAGGATCCGTAGAGTCTCGGATCGATCTCCGAGACAACAAAATGCGGATGTGCCGTAACGGCTGCCTTCATGCATTCCTCCCATCGATATCACAAATGATGATTTAAATCACCTTGCCCGATATCAAAGAGGAACTGGCAACCCTTCGTCAAGTCAAAAATGCCCAAATGTAGGACAATTAGACCAACGCTTTGGCACAGCAGAAAGCCAAACAGTTGAAATTGCTAAGTTATCTTCAGAACCCGGTTTCATGATATCAACCAGTTTTGATCCTGAGCAGGATGTCCTGATCGTAATTTCCAAAGCCCTTGCCGAAAATATTGATCCCGCCGGGGCGCTTGGCGTCGTCCTTGACGCCGATACGGACGCGGATTGAATGATGGCTCTTCAGATCGAGTGCGGCGAGCCCGGTTTCGGACATCCTGAGGCCGTCGACATAGGTGCCGTCATTGGCAATTCGCCAGTTCTTCAGCTTACCGTATTGCGAGCCCTTGAGCTTCCACCAGGAGGGCGTGAAGACGCCGCGCTTGTCGCCGAAATCCCCCGGCGACGTCCAGGTGCCGACATCGACGCCATTGATCGTCAGCGTGATGTCCGAGGGCCAATCGGCGCTGGTGCCCGGCACTTCCGAAGACAGTTCTATCGCAACTTCGAGTCCGGTGATCTCGGCATTGGCGAGCTTGGCATTGTTGGGGAACTGGTATTCGACAAAACCGCGCGTGAACCATAGCAGACCGGCTTTCATGCGGTCCGGATCGAGGAAAGTGTTCGGCACATCGAGTAGACCGATGATGCCGTCCGGCGAACAAAGGCCGCAGGGCGCGGTAACCTCGAAGCCGGTATAAAGCCCGATCGGCATCGACACTTCGATCGCGTCGTTCTTGACCGCACGGTATTCGCTCTTGAACACGACGAGCACTTCTTCCGCCGTCGGATAACAGATTTTCTGACTGCCTTTCTTCGCTTTCAGGTTCTCGGTGCGGATCAGCCCCGCATCCTCCAGCACCTGGATGTTGGTCGAGACGGTCGACTGCGGAAGCGACAGCACGGCGGCGATTTCGTTGACATTCATCGGCCCCTTCTCATGCAGCAGTTTCAGCATCGAGATCCGCGCCGAGGAGGCAAGCCCCTTGAGCACGGCAATGCCTTCCTCAGGTTCAATCACCAGAAAATTGCGACTCATGAAATTGCCCGGCCCATGTAAAATCCATATCCGAAATTACCCTGTATATCGGGATATCTGATTTAATCAATGTGCAGGCGGAACGTCGGGCAATTTGTTGAATCCGGCAGGGCGAGGGTCGCGCGGGGGCCCTGCACAGAATTTGTGCAGGAGCCATATGCAGAGTGGACACCTGAACGCCGATCGCCCAATCTAGTCCGGAGCCGAGCCCGGTGATGGCGGCTTGCACATAAAGCGGTTGGACGGGTCGTGACCAAAGGGTGGAAATTATACGATCAGCGACTGGCCTGGGTCCTCGTCGCGCCTGTGCTTTTACTGCTTACCCTGCTTCTGCTGCTGCCGATCGCGATGATGACGGTCTACACGTTTTTCACCTTCGTCACCGCGGGGGTGGAGTCGGCGGTGCTGACCTTCGACAACTGGAAGGAATTCCTCACCGACAGCTACTATCACGGTTTTCTTTGGAAGACCGTTCGCGTCGGCGCCATCACCGCTGTGATCTGCGCGATCCTTGGCTATTTCCCCGCCTATTTCATCTGGGCCACGACCTTCAGGCACAAATGGCTGTTGTTGCTGCTGCTCATTGTGCCGTTCTGGATCAGCTTCACCATCCGGACATTCTCGTGGATCCATATTCTCGGCGAACAGGGGCTGATCAACGTCGTGCTCATCGGGCTGGGGATTATCAACGAGCCGTTGCCGATGCTCTACACCGAGGGCGCCGTCATCATGGGGCTGCTGCATTTTCTGCTGCCCTATATGATCCTGAACGTCTATGTCAGCCTGGAAAGCATCGACCGCACGCTGATCGCCGCCGCCCGCTCGATGGGCTGTACCAGCGCGCAGGCGTTTCGCGAAGTGACCCTGCCGCTATCGATGCCCGGGCTGGGCGCCGGGCTGCTGCTCTGCTTCGTGCTGGCGGCCGGCTCCTATGTGACGCCGCAGCTGCTCGGTGGCAGCCGCGATGCGCTGTTCGGCAACTTGATCTACGACACCATCATGGGGCAGCTCAATTGGCCGATGGGCGCCACGCTTTCCATCGTCCTGTTCGTCCTGCTCGGCGCGGCCGCGGCCGCCTATAGCCGCTATATGGGCCTGTCGCAGATCATGAAGGGCCTCAGCGCATGAGAGCGGATCATCCCGATCGCGAAGGCAGATGGGCCTGGCGGCTGACCGGCGTGGTCACGGCGTGCGTGTACGTCTTCATGTTTGCGCCGATCCTCGCCACGGTCGTGCTTTCCTTCAACGCCTCGATGTTCGGGGGCTTTCCCCTCACCGGCTTCAGCCTGAGATGGTATGAGAAGCTGCTCACCAACGAGCCGGTTCTCGACGCCTTCCGGACATCGATGTGGATTGCCCTGGTAACGGCGACGGTGACGACGCTGCTCGGCATCATGGCGGCATTGGCGCTGGTGCGCTTCGAGTTTCGTGGCAAGCAGGCGATCAACACGCTTGTCATTCTTCCCGCGCTGGTCCCTGAAACGATACTCGGCGTCGGCCTGCTGGTCATGATCAAAGCCGTCGACCAGCCGCGCAGCATGACGCTGCTGGTGCTCGGCCACATTCTGCTCACGCTCCCCTACGTGGTGCTGATCGTCCAGGCGCGCATGGTCGGCATAAAGCGTTCCTACGAGGAGGCGGCGCTGTCGCTCGGGGCGCCGCGTGTGTCGACATTCCGCGAGATTACGCTGCCGCTGCTCATTCCCGCAGTGCTTGCCAGCGTCCTGCTCGCTTTCACCATTTCGTTCGACAACACTTCGGCCAGCCTGTTCTGGCGGCCGGCGGGCGTCGAGACCATGCCGACGCAAATCCTTTCGATGCTGAAGATCTCGATCAGCCCCGAGGTGAACGCGCTCGGAACCGTCATGATCCTTTTGACGGTCGGCATTCCCTTGGCTGGCGGGCTCATCCTGCAAAGCCTCACCTGGTTCAAGGCAGGCAAGTGAAAATGAAAATGGAGAACGGAAATGAAAGTGACAACCACCAAACGACTGGAACGGCTCAACGAACGATATGCCGATGGCGACATCAGCCGGCGATCATTCCTGACGCTGACGGCCGCCGCTGCCGCCGCCACCGGACTTTCCATGCCCTGGATGGGACGGGCGCTGGCCGCGGTTTCGGAAGTGCGCTTCGACGGATGGGGCGGCGTGGTGCAGGAAGCGATCGATAAGTACGCGTTCCAGCCCTACACCGCCAAGTCCAAGGTCAAGGTCGTCCAGGGCACCTTTGGCGACGAGAACGAGATCATCACCAAGATCAAGACGTCGAAGCCGGGCGACTTCCAGATCGTCCATTCTTCCGGCGTCAACTACTACATCAAATACGTCAATGGCGGTTTCAATTCGGAGATCAACGAGGCGAACATTCCAAACATGGCGAATGTGCTGACCGCCATGATCGAGCCCTTCCGCAAGATCACGCCGAAGCTGTCGGCTGTGCCCTATGATTACGGCACCACCGGCATCGCCTACAACAACAAGGTCATTTCGCCGGAGGAAGCCAAGGAAAAGGGCGCCAACCTGCTTACCGACAAGAAATATGCCGGCAAGATCGGCGGCTACGCCGATATGACGACGCGCGTCTGGTATGCGGCGCTGCAGACGAAACAGGACCCCAACAACATCCAGGACATGGATGCCATCTGGGCCAAGGTTCGCGAGACCCGCGACCTGGCCAAGAAGTTCTGGAGCTCCGGCGCGGAACTGATGGACCTCCTGTCGCGCAACGAGATCGTCGTCACCGACGCCTGGTCAGGACGTGTCGCCGCCCTGCAGCAGCAGGGCCAGCCGATCGGCTATCTCGACCCTGCCGGCTCATACGCATGGATGGAGGATATGCTGGTGCTCAAGGGTTCGCCGATGGCCGAATGCGAGGAACTGATCAACTTCATGCTGGATCCGGCAACGTCGATCGCCGTCGCCGAGGGCCAGAACTATCCGCCATCGCTTGACCCGACCAAGGTGAAGCTGACCGACAAGATCGCGGCACTTCCGGCCTTCGATCCGACCGGATCGATGAAGTCGTTGACCTTCGCCGATCCGCTCTACTGGGCGAAGAACGAAGACGCCTGGACCAAGCAATGGGACAGGGTGTCGAAAGGTGCATGACGACGACAGCCACGACCGGCAGCCTCGGCCTGCGTCGGCCGGGGCCGCTGGCGACCCGCTCGCCCAAGGCGAGAGGCAGCCGACAGGAAAGCCTGCGGTCGAGTTTCGCGACATCGATATTTTTTATGGCAAGTTCGCCGCTGTGCGCGATTTTTCACTGGCGATCCGCAAGGGTAGTTTCGTCACCTTGCTGGGGCCGTCCGGGTGCGGCAAGACGACGATCCTGCGATCGATCGCGGGCCTGGTCGACATCTCCAGCGGCCAGATCTCGATCGGCGGAAAGCGGGTCGACGACATCCCGATCTACAAGCGCAACATTGGTCTGGTGTTCCAGAACTACGCGCTCTTTCCGCACAAGAACGTCTTCGACAACGTCGCATTCGGCCTGAAATATCGAAACGTGCCGAAACCGGAAATCGTGCGCCGGGTCAAGAAGGCGCTGGACATGGTGCGGCTGCCCGGCAGTGAGACAAAGCTGCCATCACAGCTCTCTGGCGGCCAGCAGCAACGCATCGCACTGGCCCGCGCCATCGTCTTCGAGCCGGAAGTGCTGCTGCTGGACGAGCCCTTGTCGGCACTCGACGCCAACATGCGCGAGGACATGCGCGTCGAGATCAAGAAAATCCAGAGGGAGACGGGCATCACCGCTATCTTCGTGACGCACGACCAGGAAGAAGCTTTGTCGATGTCCGACCACATCGTTGTCATGAATGCCGGCCTGATCGAGCAGATCGGCTCCCCCGCGCAGGTCTATGACCAGCCGGCCACCGCATTCGTCGCCAATTTCCTTGGCAAGGCCAACATGCTGCCTGGCAGCGTGACAGTGATGGACGGCAAGATGGCGACGATCGCGCTGGCCAGCGGCCATGTCGTAAAGGCGGCAGCGCCGAAGGCGCTCGCGACCGGCAGCGCGGTCACCGTCGTCGTTCGCCCGCAGAAGCTTACCGTCGGTACCGTCGGTGCTGCCAACAGGCTGGCGGGACGGATAGTCTCGACCTCCTATCTGGGCGGCAATGCGGTCTACGAGATCGACATCGGCGCCGGCACGCTGGTGCGCGCCAACACGCTGATCGACGGCCAGCCGCTGCGTGAAGGCGAAATGGTCGATGTCTGCTTCGATCCTCTGGGCTGCGTGCTTCTCGACGCGCAAGGCTTACGCATCGCGTAGCGAGGCAGAACTGAGCCGTTCAGTCTTTCGCGTCACCCTTTGGCCCGAGAAACCGCGCATAGACCTCACCGAGAATACCGCGCCGGAAAACCAGCACGCAGACCATGAAGGTCAGGCCGGTGGCGATGGTCACCGGAAAACTCGAGGTGGCGAGCGTGTTTTCCAGGCCGACGACCAGACTGGCCCCGATGATCGGCCCGACCATGGTGCCGATGCCGCCGAGGAGCGTCATCAGGATCACCTCGCCCGACATCTGCCAGGTGACGTCGGTGAGCGTGGCAAACTGAAAAACGATCGCCTTGAGCGCGCCGGCCAGCCCGGCCAATGTCGCCGACATGACGAAAGCCGCCAGCTTGTAGTTGGCGACGGAATAGCCCAGCGAAATGGCCCGGCTTTCGTTTTCCCGGATGGAACGCAGGATCATGCCGAAAGGCGAGTTGATGATGCGCCAGATGGCGAACACGCCGATCAGGAAGACTGCCAGCACGAAATAATAGATGTTGATCGAGACGTTCAGGTCGAGCATTCCAAGCAGCCTACCACGCGGCACGCCCTGGATGCCGTCCTCACCTCCGGTGAACGGTGCCTGCACGCAGAAGAAGAAGAACATCTGCGACAGCGCCAGCGTGATCATGGCGAAATAGATACCTTGCCGGCGGATGGCAAAGAAGCCCATCACAAGGCCGAGCAGCGCGGCTCCCAGGACACCGAGCAGGATGCCCGCTTCCGGCGGCCAGCCCCAGACCTTGACCGCATATGCGGTGAAATAGGCCGCCCCGCCGAAGAACGTCGCATGGCCGAAGGACAACAGGCCGGTGTAGCCGAGCAGAAGGTTGAACGCGCAGGCAAACAGCGCAAAGCACAGCATCTTCATCAGGAAGATCGGATAGATGAAGAAAGGCGCCGCCAGCAGCGCCACGATGCCGAGCCCGACCAGCGCCCATTCAAGCCGTGCGGAATTCTTGGCACGCGTCTCGCGAAGGGTCAGTTCGGCCATCTCAGGCATCCCTTCCGAACAGGCCGGCTGGCCGAACCAGAAGCACGATGGCCATGATGACGAAGACCACCAGATTGGAGGCTTCGGGATAGAAAACCTTGGTCAAGCCTTCGGCGAGGCCAAGCATGTAACCGGTGACGATCGCCCCAAGGATCGATCCCATGCCGCCGACCACGACAACGGCGAAAACGACGATGATGAGGTCAGATCCCATCAGCGGGCTCACCTGATAGATCGGCGCGGCTAGAACCCCCGCAAGCCCGGCAAGAGCGGCGCCAAGGCCGTAGGTGAGGGTCAGCAGCAACGGCACGTTGACGCCGAAAGCCTGCACCAAGCCGGGGTTCTCCGTTGCCGCGCGCAGATGGGAGCCCAGCCTGGTCTTCTCGATCAGCGCCCAAGTGCCGAAACAGACGATCATCGAGGCAACAACCACCCAGCCGCGATAATTGGGCAGGAACATGAAGCCGAGATTGGTGCCGCCGGACAGCAGCGGCGGCACGGAATAAGGACTTCCCGATACGCCATAGTAGTAACGGAATACCCCTTCGAGCACGAGCGCGAGGCCAAAGGTGAAAAGTAGCCCGTAGAGCGGGTCGATGTCGTAAAGCCTCGACAGCGCCAGGCGCTCGACCACGACGCCGAAGCCGCCGACGATCAGCGGCGACAGGATCAGAGCCGGCCAGTAGCCGATGCCGAACCTGGTGAGAAGCAGATAGCCGATGAAGGCGCCGAGCATATAGAGCGCGCCGTGAGCGAAATTGATGACGCGCAACAGGCCGAATATGACAGCCAGGCCCAGGCTCAACATTGCGTAGAACGAGCCGTTGATGAGGCCGACCAGCAATTGGCCGAGGAATGCCTGAAGGGGTATTCCGAAGATCATCGTCATGGCGCCATCATACACCCAGCACTTCATGCAGCAGCGTCATGCGATCCGGCAGTTCGCCGACCGGAAAAGCCGCCACGACCTTGCCGTGCTCCATCAGGTAGAAACGGTCGGTGACGCGGCTGGCAAAGCGGAAATTTTGCTCGACCAGCAGGATCGTCATACCGCGCTTTTTCATCGTCGCCAGCAGATCGCCGATGCGCTGCACGATGACCGGAGCCAGGCCCTCGGTCGGCTCATCGAGAAGCAGCATTTTCACGCCGGTTCTGAGCATGCGCGCGATCGCCAGCATCTGCTGCTCGCCGCCCGAGAGCCTGGTGCCGGGGCTGTTGCGGCGCTCCTTCAGATTGGGGAAAAGATCGAATATTTCCTCCACGCTCATGCCGCCTTCGGCGACGATCGGGGGCAGCACAAGATTCTCGTCCACGGTCAACGTCGCGAAGATGCCGCGTTCCTCCGGCACCAGGCCGATGCCTTGCTGCGCGGTCCGATGCAATGGCAGGCGCATCAGATCCTTGCCGTCGAAAAAAATCTGGCCGGTCCGCTGGCGGATCAGCCCGATGATGGCGCGCAATGTCGTGGTCTTGCCGACGCCGTTGCGGCCCAGCAACGTCACAGTTTCACCTGGAAAGACCTCCAGATCGACGCCGTGCAGCGCATGGCTCTCGCCATACCAGGCGTTGAGGTCGCGGACTGCAAGAAGCGGCGCGGCGTCAGTCATCGGCGGTGCCCATATAGGCGACCCTCACCCGCTCGTCGCGGCTGACCGTGGGGTAGTCGCCGGCGGCAAGGATTTCGCCGCGCTGCATGACGGTTACCCAGTCGCAAAGATCGGCCACCACCGTCAGATTGTGCTCGACCATTAGCACGGCGCGATCCCTGGCAACCGAGCGGATGATGTCGGAAACCGTGCGCACGTCCTCATGCCCCATGCCGGCCATCGGCTCGTCGAGCAGCAGCACTTTCGGCTCGAGCGCCAGCGTCGTGGCGATCTCGAGCACACGTTTCCTGCCATAGGAGAGATCGGCGGCGGTCCTGTTCTTGGCATCGTCGAGGCCGACAGACCGCAAAAGCTCCTCGGCGCGCGGCGTCAATCTATCGAGCGCCGACAGCGAGCGCCAGAACTGAACGCTGAGCCTGCCCGGTCGCTGCAATGCAACGCGCACATTGTCGAGCACGCTGAGATGCGGAAACACTGCCGATATCTGGAACGAGCGCACCAGGCCCATCCGCGCGACCTTGGCCGGCGAGGTGCGGGTGATGTCGTGGCCGAGCAGTTCGATCCTGCCGCTGGTCGGCGGCAGGAACTTGGTGAGCAGGTTGAACACGGTGGTCTTGCCGGCGCCGTTGGGTCCGATCAGCGCGTGAATATTGCCGTGGTAGAGGTCGAGATCGACATTCCTGACCGCAACAAAGCCGGCGAAGTCACGCCGCAAACCGCGGGCGGAAAGCACTACCCGCGGCCGATCCGGTTCAGGCGGCGCCATCGGTCCGCCAATCACTCGCCGGCCGTGGGACAGCCGCTCTCTTTGGCGCTAAGGAACGCCTCGTTACCGGGGATCGTGGCAAGGGGTTTGTAATAGTCCCACTCCTTGGTGCTCTCACTCGGCGACTTGACCTGATAAAGATACATGTCGTGAACCATGTTGCCGTCGGGCTGCACTTTGCCGTTCGCCGTAAAGACGTCGTTCACCGGCATCGAATGCAATTCCTTGGCGACCGCCTCGGTTCCATCGGTGCCGGCTTTGTCGATCGCCTTCAAATACTGTGTCACCGCTGAATAGGTGGCGGCCTGGATCATATTCGGCATGCGGTTGGTGCGCTTGAAGAACCGCTGGGCGAACTCGCGGCTCTTGTCGTCGCGATCCCAGTAGAAGCCTTCGGTCAGCACCACGCCTTGCGCCGCCTCGAGACCGAGCCCATGCACCTCGGCCAGCGTGAACAGAAGTGCTGCAAGCCGCTGACCGCCCTGCACGATACCGAATTCGGCCGCCTGCTTGATCGAATTGGAGGTGTCGAGGCCGGCATTCGCCAGGCCGATGACCTTGGCGCCCGACGATTGCGCCTGCAGCAGGAAGGATGAATAGTCGGTCGAGCCGAGCGGGTAACGCACCTCGCCAACCACCTTCCCGCCATGGCTCTCGACGAACTTTGCGGTCTGCTCCTTGAGCGAATATCCGAATGCATAATCGACGGTGACGAAGAACCAGCTGTCGCCGCCTTGCTGGACGAGAGCGCCACCGGTCCCCACTGCCTGCGAATGCGTGTCGTAGGCCCAGTGGAAGCCATAGGGCGAGCACTGTTTACCAGTTAGCTCGGTGGTCGCGGCGCCGGTGACGATATCAATTTTCTTCTTTTCCTTGGAAATCCCCTGGACGGCGAGCGCCACCGAGGAGGTGGTGAGTTCCATGATGGAATCGACCTGTTCGGTGTCATACCACTGCCGCGCAATGTTGGAGGCGATGTCCGGCTTGTTCTGGTGGTCGGCGCTGACGATCTCGACCGGCGCACCTTGCACCTTGCCGCCGAAATCCTCGACCGCCATCTTGGCGGCCTCGACCGACCACTTGCCGCCGAAATCGGCATAGACGCCCGACTGGTCGTTGAGAATGCCGATCTTGACCTTGCCGTCGGAAATCTCGGCGGCTGCGGCAGGCATTGCAGTCGCTGCAAGAAGCGCGGCCGAGACCAGGTACGATATCTTCATTGGTGACTTCCTCCCTTATGGTCGACAACCGAGCAACATGTCGGCGGCTGCCTGCTGCGACACGAAGAGTGGCCTCCCACATTCCATCCTCTCCGGCGCAAAATCACGCAGCGCTGTACGGCCGCCGTCCTCAAATCGTAGCATCGCTCGGCAACGCGAGAACAGTTACTTTAGTATTAGGCATCCGCGATGCCCGGCCGCCGAAGCGCAACATAGCGCCGGATCGTGCGGCGTCCAGATCGGCCTCTATTCTCGCCGAAGCAACGATTACGGCTGACGGTCCGGATATCGTTGAACGAGAATTCCCCTCGTCAGCCGTCGGCTGGATGATGGCAGGCGACCAGGCGGCCCTCGCCGATGCTTTGGAGAAGCGGGCGCTCGCTGCGGCAGATCGGGGTGGCAGCTGGGCAACGGGTGTGGAACCGGCACCCCGAGGGTGGGTTCATCGGGCTGGGCAGGTCACCCTTGAGCACCAGCCGGCCGCGCCGCGCCCGGTCGATGCCGGGTATCGGCACGGCGGAACGCAGCGCCGCGGTGTAATGGTCGCCCGGACATCTGCGGCAATCGAGGAAAATCCGACCGTCTATCACACCATGAATGGTCCCAATGAGTTCCACGTCATCGGCACGATGCGGGACTGGACCATCGTCGACCGCCTGCATCGGATCGAGACGCCGACCCTGGTCTTCCGCGGCTTCTACGACGAAGCGACCGAGGCCTGCGTCCAGCCCTTTCTGGATCTTATTCCCTACGTCGAAGGCCTGGTCTTCTCGAATTCCAGCCACATGCCGCAGGTCGAGGAAAAGCACGAGTGCCTCACCGCCGTCGGGCGCTTCCTGGCCAAACACGATTGACGTTCCAGCATCCGGCCTTCTGCTCCAACGGATCGTCGACACGGCGCAGTGGTCATGAAGGCCGGCATGGCCCGAATCAGCCTGCCTTCACCTGTACTGGCTTCCCGTCGCTGAAAAATCTGACGGACGCGGAGTGAGAGGGACCCCCGGCGCCGGTGGGTATGGAAACTATCGCCTCCAAGTTTCGCTAAACACGTTGCAACCGAATTGATTAGCCGTCGTTAAAGTGCGGGTGATCTAGCGGGGCATGGGGAGGCTTTCATGCAGACGTATCTCGTCGAGCGTATGGACGGCGACGATGTTATATCGGTGCGCGTTGTCAATGCGCCGAGTCCGTTCAGAGCCGCAGCTATGATGACGGGCGGGCGTGTTACCTTCCGAACGTGGGAAAAGGATTGGATTCGCGTGACCGACGAAAATCGGGGACAGATCTATGCATATTGTTTCGTCCCCGGCAGCTATTCCGACACCGAAGCATCCCCTGTATCGCCCGGGAGAAACACAGAATAGGCAATATGCCTGCGTAGCGGCAATTCCGTCTTCGGCCCACCTTGGTCTTCGATCCCGCCTTGGCATGTGTCCAACAGGCGTTGCCAACTTGGCACAAACGCCAGTGCTTGCCGTGTCATGCGCACCACGGCAGCCAGCGAGCTCGGCATGATTGGCTCGGCCGCGGCTTGCGAAACAGGCGAAGGGCATCATCAGAATGATCGATGAAAAGATCGGGGCGGGGGGCGATAAGTGACCCTAATCTTAACGTAGGCAACTCATGTCTTCGGCATATTTGGGATCAGAAGTCGCGGATCAGGATCTAGCGGTGGATTGTCAGACAACGACCTCCGATAATTGGTCAAGTGTCCCACAATACGCACTGGATCAGGGTGGTCCCGTACTGCGCCCATTTCAAAGATTGGGCGCCGATTTTGCCAACATTGCGGCCTTCGAGCACCTGAGAAATATCGTCCGCCAGTACCCCGACAAGCTTGCGATCAGCGACGGCGCCAATCGTCTGACCTATTCCCAGCTTCTCCGGTCAGTCGAGACGCTGTCCTACCAGATCGCGGCGGCCGTCCCAGATGGACAGGCGATAGGGATTCTTCAGGCCAACTCAGCCTGGTATCCCATCGCCATGCTGGCAAGCATGGCGGCTGGGCGCCCTTCGGTGCCGCTGAACGCACGAGATCCTGGCTCGCGGATTCTTGAAATCGTGGCCGGGGCGCGACTCTCAGCTATTCTGGGCGAGGGCAATGTCCGACCCGACGGTTTGCCTCACCGGGTCAGTTGGATCGATGTGTCGACCAGTGCGGCCTCGCAGGGTGGGCAAGTGCCTCAGTCTTATTCCGCCTCGGTCGATGCGCCCGCCATCGTGCTTTATACGTCAGGAAGCACGGGCCGGCCCAAAGGCATCGTTAACAGCCAGCGCAGCTTGCTGTGCCGGGTCCAGCAATATGTCGATGCATGCCACATCAACTCGGATGATGTTTTCCTGCCATTGACCGGACCCGCCACAATCGCCGGGTGCCGGGAGATTCTTGCAGCTCTTCTCACCGGCGCCACCTTGCATCTGGTCGAAGTCGAAGCGGTCGGCTTGCGCGCCGTGCAACGTCTGGTGCGATCCGCGGGCGTGACAATCACCTATCTGGTGCCGGCACTGCTTCGCGCGCTCATGGCAGACGGACCTGCGGAAGCGTTTCATTCACTCAGAGTCGCTCGGATCGGTGGCGAGAAGGTGCCGTGGAGCGACATCGCCCTGCTGCGCAAGGCCGTCTCCGATACGTGCCTCATCCAGATCGGTTACTCGTCGACCGAGACCACGGGCTCGCAATGGTTCCTGCCGCGAGACTGGCCGGAGCATGGAGATTCGGTTCCAGTTGGCTGGCTACTGCCTGGCATCACCTTTGCAATTGTCGACAAAGCGGGCCGCCGCGTTCAACCGGGCCACCGCGGAGAGCTTCTGATCAGGAGCCCCTATGTCTTGCTTGGCCATTGGGAGGACGGGGCGGTTGTGCAGGCAACATCAGACCCGGACGATCCAAGCCTTCGGATTTTTGCGACGGGTGACCTCGTTCGACTTGATGACCAAGGCCTACTGCACATCGTCGGTCGCAAGGGGCGCCAGGTAAAGATCAATGGTCGACGCGTCGAGCCAGCCGAACTCGAACGGGTGCTGCGTTGCGCACCCTCTGTTGCGGATGCTGTGGCAATCGTGGCTGCGGCGAATGAGCTTGTCGCCTTTGTTGTTCCTCGGCGCTCGGCCGAAGCGGCCTTTTCAGACGAGCTTCGCCAGCTTGTCAGGTCCAATCTGCCGCCACCGCTGCGTCCCCTGCGGTTGCACACGATCGCCGAGATGCCGCGTCTGCCGAGCGGCAAAGTCGACATCACGACACTTGCAGACATGGATCTTTCAGCCAGAGAGACGGCAGCGATCGAGCGTCCGCTCGAGCCGCGAGGCAAGCTGACGGCGCAGCAGGTCGTCCAGCGGGCATGGACCAGCATTCTTAATACGCGGGTGGCGGCAGGACGCTGGGATGACGCCGGAGGAGATTCACTGAAGCTGCTGCACTGCGTCATGGAAATCGAAAGCGCTATCGGGCAGGAACTCGGTCTTGAGGCCTTCACCGTCGGAATGAGCCTGGACGAAATGGTCAAGGCGGTCGTGTCTGCACAGGCAGGCGACCAAAGCGCGCGCGCCGAGAAGCACGACCCTCCCATTCTTTTTCTGTTCCCGGGGTCGGTCGGCTATGGCCCGAGCCTTGCTGCCTTTGCAGCAGCGATGGGCAAGGTCACCCGCGTTGCCCCGATCAGGTATCCGGCCCTGGCTCTGATACTGCGCGGGCAAAACAGCCTCGCCGACATGGCCGATGCCGCCGTCGAGCAGATCCGCCGCACTCAACCTTCGGGTAACATACGACTTCTTGGCCATTCGCTCGGCGGGGCTGTTGCTTTCGAAGTTGCGGCGCGGCTGCTGGCCGCGGGGCGAACTGTAAAGTTCCTCGGCATCCTCGACACCAGCCTCGTCGGCGAGCGAAGCGCCTACTTGGAGACGTTTACGCGCACATTCAATCGAATCCGGACCAACCGCGTATCCGCTTCCCGGATGGCTTGCCGCGCCCTCGCGAAAGTCGCCGTGAAAATGCGGCGAGAGGCGCAACTGGTCCGGTTTCTCGATCGCTACGCTCAGGGACAATTCAATGCGACGAGCTTTAGAACCAAACTGGAACTGCAGGAGGTTTTGCGGGCACGGGCCTTCTTCCAATGGCTGACAGAGCCGAAGCCGGCGCTGCCGATCACCGGCACCCTGTTTCGCTGTGCTCGACCCGGAATGACTCTGGCCATCGGCTGGGATCGCGTTTTCGCCCATCTGGACGTGATTCCGATCGTCGGCACCCATATCGACCTGGTCATAGAGCCTCACCTCGCCACCAACCGTCCCCTTATCGAGAAAGCGGTGGCGCAAACCTATTCGCCAACCGAGTCTCGCAAACTGGAGTACAAGCCATCGACCTGATCTCAACATTCGGCAAAGACGCCCTGGTGCTCGACGCTGGCGCGGAAGTCGATCGCATCGTCCAGATCTTGCGCCAGCAGGTCTTTGGCACGCTGCGACGTCGAGGGGTGGTTGTCGGCCTCTCAGGCGGCATCGACAGCTCAGTCGTCGCGGCGTTATGTGTTCGCGCCTTTGGAAAAGACAAGGTCCTCGGGATATTCATGCCGGAGCGCCATTCCTCCGGCGACTCGCTAAGGCTCGGCCGCACCGTCGCCGCGCAGCTTGGTATCGATACGGTCCTGGAGGATATAACGCCGGCCCTCGAAGCGATCGGCGCCTACAGACGGCAGACCGAAGCAATCAAGACTGTCGTTCCCGAATATGGGGACGGCTGGAAATGCAAGCTGGTGCTCGCCTCGGTTCTCGAGAGCAACGGTCTCAACATCACGCGCCTCACAGTTCAGGATCCCGAGGGCAGGACCGACACGGTGCGTCTGCCGCCGGCAGCCTATCTGCAGATCGTCGCGGCAACCAATTACAAGCAGCGCCTGCGCAAGATGACCGAATACTACCATGCCGACCGCCTCAACTACGCGGTAGCGGGCACGCCGAACCGCCTGGAGTACGACCAGGGCTTCTTCGTCAAGCAAGGCGACGGAATTGCCGACCTGATGCCAATCGTCCACCTCTACAAGACCCAGGTCTATCAATTGGCCGAATATCTTGGGGTGGAGGAAGAGGTCCGGCGAAGACCGCCCACCACGGACACCTTTTCGATGCCGCAGAGTCAGGAGGAGTTCTACTTCGCGCTGCCTTATTATTTGATGGATCTGTGCCTCTACGGCTTGAACCACGGGATAGCCAGCGAAGAGGTCGCTGAGGCAACCGGCCTCACCGAGGCGCAGGTCCAGAAGGTTTTCAAGGATATCGATAGCAAGCGGCGCGCCGCACGTTATCTTCACGCGCGGCCGTTGGTGTCCTCTTCAATGGGCGAGGGCTAGGCGATGTGCGGCATCGCCGGAATTGTGTCGCTGAGCGGCGCCGCGGCTCCCCCTTCCCGGGATGCGCTGATGCGCATGGTGGGCGCGCTGGCGCATCGCGGCCCGGACGAGCGTGGCCTCTACCGGGACAGACGTGCGGGATTGGCACATGCCCGCCTGTCCGTCATCGATCTCGCGAGCGGCCAGCAGCCACTCGCCGGCGCGGGCGACACGATGTGGATCGTCTTCAACGGCGAAATCTTCAATTACGTCGAGCTGCGACAAGACCTGGCCGCGCTCGGTTATCGCTTCCGCACACGCAGCGACACCGAGGTCATCGTCCATGCCTATCATGCCTGGGGCGAGGCCGCCTTCGAGCGAATGAATGGGCAGTGGGCAGTCGCCATCTGGGACTCCGTGGCAGGTCGTCTCGTCCTGTCTCGGGATCGGTTCGGCATCTGCCCGCTGCACTTTTGCGAGCATGGCGGACGGCTTTACTTCGCCAGCGAGGTGAAGGCCATTTTCGCGGCCGATGCGGACATACCCCGCGCGTTCGATCCAGCCGGCATCGATCAGACTTTTACTCTTTGGACTGTCGCGCCGCCACAAGGCGTGTTTGGAGGAGTAAGCGAACTCACGCCTGGGCATGTCCGCATTTATGACCGCGGCGTCGTTCGCGAGCGGGCTTTTTGGAAGCCTGCCTATCCAGAGGTTGACGGGCCTGGCGATGATGAATTCAGCGGCTCGCTTGATGACGCGGTGGAGGAAGTGCGCAGCGCCCTGGAGGCCGCGACGGCGCTCAGGATAGTACGCGCCGACGTGCCGGTTGGCTGCTATTTGTCCGGCGGGCTCGACAGCTCACTGGTCGCCACGCTGGGGAGACGCTTCGCGGGCGAGCGCTTCCAGACTTTCTCGCTGCGTTTTGCCGACGCCGAATATGATGAGACGCATTTCCAGCGCCTGGTTGCCGGCGTGGCCGGCAGCGACCATCATGAGGTGGTTGTTTCGCGCAGCGATATCGCTGGCATCTTCCCTGAGGTGATCTACCATGCCGAGCGGCCAATCCTAAGAACCGCGCCGGCGCCGCTGTTCCTGCTCTCGAGACTGGTGCGCCAGCATGGCATCAAGGTCGTGCTGACCGGCGAAGGGGCCGACGAAATGTTCGCCGGCTACGATTTGTTCCGCGAAGGCAAGGTCCGCCGCTTCTGGGGACGCCAGCCCGCCTCGAAGCGACGCTCCCGTTTGCTGGAGCGCCTCTATCCTTATCTCAGCCGCTCGCCGGTACAGCAGCAAGCGATGGCACGCCAGTTCTTCGGGCGCGACATCCACGCCTGTGACGCGCCTGGTTTTGCGCATGGCACGCGCTGGCGTACCACAAGCGCCATCAAGCGGCTGTTTTCGGCAGACATGCGCGCCCAAACGGAGCGCCATAACGCCGTGTCCGAGCTGCTTGCCCGCCTGCCGTCGGAGTTTTCGCGATGGGGCTCTCTTGCGCAGGACCAGTATATCGAGATCCAGACGCTGATGTCGGGCTACCTGCTGTCCTCACAAGGGGACAGGATGCTCATGGCTCATTCCGTCGAGGGGCGCTTCCCGTTCCTCGACCATGAACTCGTGAGGCTCGCGAATTCGCTTCCGGCCGCCTACAAGCTGCGTGTGCTCGACGAAAAGCATGTGCTGAAACGTGTGGCGCAACCGATCGTGCCGTCGGAAATCGTCACCCGCAAGAAACAGCCTTACCGGGCCCCCAACGCGCTTTGCTTCGTCGCAGATGGCGCTCCGGCCTACATTCGCGAAGCACTTTCGGAGGCGGCGCTGCGCGAAGCGAACGTCTTCGATCCCAAATCGGTTACCCGGCTCCTGAGCAAGTGCCAAGCCAGCGCCGGCGGCGGCGACCTGTCCAACTCCGACAATATGGCGCTGGTCGGAGTGCTGTCGACACAGCTTCTCCATCGGCAATTTATCGCGAGCCGTCCAAGTGGGGCTCGCACGCTCAAGCTCAGCATCGATATCGACCGCGAGCATCGTGAAGAGGTGCTCGCATGATGCATGGCGCCGTACCCCTCCTGCACGACTATCTCACCAACTCTGCCAGCCGGTTCGGCGCCAAGGTGGCCCTGGTGTGCGGCAATCAACGTGTCACCTATGGCGATCTCGACATGCGCTCGAACGCCGTAGCGCACCATTTGACCGAGGCTGGAATTGCGCGTGGCGATCGAGTGGTGATCTTCGCCGACAACACTGTCGAGGCCGTCGTCGCTTTCTGGGCGGTGCTCAAGGCCAACGCCGTGGTGTGCATCGTCAATCCGCTCACCAAAAGTGACAAGCTCGATTATTTGCTCAACGACTGCCGCCCGACCGCACTGATCACCGACAAACACCTGCACTCGATTTTCAGGGACCCGGCGCGGAATTGCCCATCGTTGCGCCGCATGATCGTCTCCGGGCCGATCGAACGCAACGACTTGCAAGAACTGCCGCATGCTGTGCGCTGGGATACTGCGGTCGCGGCAGCCCGCAGCACGCCGCCCGCGCGCCGCTGCATCGACATCGATCTCGCTGCGATCATTTATACGTCCGGCTCGACGGGCGAGCCCAAGGGCGTGATGCTGACGCATCGAAACATGATCGCCGCATGCGCCTCGATTTCCTCATACCTGGCGCTTGCCGAAGACGAGGTGATCCTCAATGTCCTGCCGCTCGCCTTCGACTACGGTCTTTACCAGATGATCATGGCGTTCGGCGCGGGCGCCCGGCTGGTGCTTGAGCGTTCGTTCGCCTTCCCGGCGCAGATCCTTGGGCTGATCAAGCAAGAAAGGGTGACGGGCTTTCCCGGCGTACCGACCATCTTTGCCGCACTCGGGGAGCTCAAGTCTCTGAGGGATCAGGATTTTTCGAGCATTCGCTATGTCACCAACACTGCGGCCGCCCTGCCGCTCAAGCACATTCTCCTGCTGCAGGAGCTGTTTTCTGGCGCCCGTATCTATTCGATGTACGGCCTTACCGAATGCAAGCGCTGCACCTACCTGCCGCCGGACGATCTTGAGCGAAAGCCGTTGAGCGTCGGGATCGCCATCCCCAACACGGAAATGTGGATTGTCGACGAGCATGACAGGCGGGTCGGACCCGGCGTCGTTGGTCAGCTCGTCATCCGCGGAGCGACGGTGATGAAGGGCTATTGGGGCAAGCCGGAGGCGACAGCCAGAAAGCTCAAACCCGGACCGCTGCCGGGTGAGCAGGTCCTGTACACCGGCGACTACTGCCGGATGGACGCCGAGGGCTATCTCTACTTTGTCGGTCGCGGCGACGAGATCATAAAATCGCGCGGAGAGAAGATAGCGCCGAAGGAGGTGGAAAACGCGTTGATGAACATTGCCGGCGTACGGGAAGCCGCGGTCATCGGCGTTCCGGACGAGCTGCTCGGGCAAGCAGTGAAGGCGTTTGTCGTGATGGAGAAGGGAAGCATGCTCGGCGAAAAGCAGTTGCAGAAAGAGTGCCAGAGACGGCTGGAAAACTTCATGGTTCCGAAGTCCATCGTCATCGTACCCAGTCTGCCGATGACCGACACGGGCAAACTCAAAAAAACGGCCCTGTCATGAGTCGGCACCAGAGCGAAGTTGATCAGCATTCATCTTTTGTACCGGAGGCGAAATCAATGTTATCTACCAAGGATAGAACCGATACCTTCAGTGAACAAATTCGCGCTTTCCTGGCCTCGAATTTCTATATAGCCGATCCGGACAGTCTGGAGAGCGACACCTCGCTTCTCGACCAGGGCATCGTGGACTCGACGGGGGTGCTCGAGGTTATCGGCTTCATCGAGGAGACCTTCGGCATCACGGTCGAAGACAGCGAGCTGCTGCCCGAGAACCTCGATTCCATCCAGGGAATTGCGCGATACGTTATGCGCAAGAGAAACTGATTGCCGAAAGCCCGCAGCTCTGTTTCAAATCCCCGGCTGTTTTAAGCCGCGACAGCGCGTCTGAAGCCTGCCGCGACTGTGGCGCTTATGCCTGCGCCTTTGTATGTGCCACAACCACCCGGCCCTCGCCGGCTGGATTGGTGACTGACCGGATACTCTCATAGACCTTGGAACGCTCGAGCAAACTCATGACCTGCCGGTCCTGGCCAAGGCCGACCTCGAAAAGCAGGATGCCTCCGCGCCGCAAATAACGCGGCGCCTCCTTGAGCACCCGCATGTGGATGCTCAGGCCGTAGGGGCCGGCTGCGAATGCTTCACGCGGCTCGAGTTCGACCAGATGCGAACGGTCGCCCTCGAGCCGTTTTTCCGAAATGTAGGGCGGGTTGCAAACGACCACATCGATCGTGCCGTCAAGCTCCAGGCCGGAGAAGGCGCTGAACAAGTCGCCCTGAAGCACCGTTACCCGCTCCTCCAAATCAAGATGGATGACGTTGCGGCGCGCGACCTGCACGCATCCGTCGGTAAGATCGCTTGCCCACACGCGCGCGGTGGGGGCGTGGTGCGCGATGGCGCACGCCAGATTGCCCGCCCCACAGCACATGTCGACAACGCGAGGTACCGGCAAGTTCAGTTGGCTCAGAACATCGAGAGCGGCGTTGGCGAGCAGTTCCGTTTCCGGTCGAGGAACAAGCGCACCGGGCGAGACGAGCAGCTGCAGTCCCATGAAGGTGCTGCGGCCCCTGCCATAGGCATCGGCGACATTGATCTCTTCGCTCACGACACTCGCCTCCCGTTTTATCCGGCGTTGGTGGCCGACAATGGCGCACCGATAAAGTGTATCTTAAAACCGCTTAACTCTCGATCGACAAAATCAAAACCCATCCCGCCTCAGACGCTTTGAAGCCCTGATGCTACAAAGATGACCATAAGCTTCTGCGCCGTGTCATGATTAGGAATATCTCCTTACTCGAGCCGGTTATCCCCAGGCTGGCGAGCCAGTTGCCGAATTCTCAGCCTAGCGTCACGATTTTGCTACATTTTAATCAAAGAAGGCACATATGTAAGCAATTCGTAATGTTCCAGCAGCGGGGCGGAGCTGCTGCTTCCCGGAAGGTTAAAGTTTGTCCCTCATCGAAAGAATCGACGAGATTGCGCGGCAATTTCGCGTCAACGAGCGCGCATCATGAAGTCGACCAAAGAGCGCTCGCTCGATCTACGCTCCGCAATGTTTGGCTGTGTGCACGGCCTCGTCGGCGTAGGCGTTTTCTCCGCATTGATAAATATCCTCGCCTTGACCGGCTCCGTCTACATGCTCCAGGTCTACGACCGCGTGCTGCCTTCGCAGAGCGTGCCGACTCTTATCGGATTTACCGTCGGGATGCTGGGACTTTACGCGGCCTATGGGCTCCTCGATTTCGTGAGGCTTCGCCTGTTGGTCCGCATCGGCAGCCGCCTGCATAAAAATCTGCAGCAAAAGGCGTTTGCAGCCTCGCTTTCCCTGCCCCTGGTCGCCGGGCCGGATGCGAACCGGATACACCCGCTTCGTGATCTGGACCAGCTACGTGGCTTTCTTTCCGGGCTGGGGCCGACGGTCTTATTCGATGCTCCCTGGATACCATTTTATATGGTGGTCATCTATCTGCTGCACCCCGCCCTTGGCGTGCTGGCAACGCTCGGTGCATGCGCCGTTGTTTTTTTGACGGTGGTTGCCGAGATCATCGGCCGCAAACCTGCGGCTCGTGCATCTGAAACACTCGTCGCGCAGCGGCTGCTGGCCGATTCCGGCCGCCGCAATGCAGAGGTCGTTCAGGCGATGGGCCTGTCTGCTCCGCTTAGCCGGCGCTGGAACGAGGTCAGTCATCTTTATCTGAAGAACCAGGAACGGCTTTCGGACGTCGTCGGCGCAGCGAGCTCACTGTCGAAGACGCTGCGAATGGCCTTGCAATCATGTGTGCTGGGGCTTGGTGCCTACCTTGTGATCGGGGGCGAGGCCTCGCCCGGCGTGATCATTGCATCGTCCATTTTGCTGGGCCGCTCACTAGCGCCGGTCGATGTGGCCATCGCAAACTGGAGAGGGTTTCTGGCAACCCGCAAGAGCTATTCCGAGCTGGCGGCAGCGCTGGATGCCTTTGCTAGCCAGCAAGAGACAATGGAACTGCCGCGCCCAAAGGCGGAGCTTGCGGTCGAAGATTTGACTGTCGCGCCACCAAGCCTGCAGAAGCCAACCATCTTCAATGTAAGCTTCCGCTTGGCAAGAGGCGCAGGGTTGGCGGTCGTCGGCCCGAGCGGCTCCGGCAAGACCACGCTCGTACGCGCTTTGGTCAGGGCGTGGAAGCCGCTTCGTGGCACGGTAAGATTGGACGGCGCCTCGCTCGATCAGTGGAACTCAGAACTGCTCGGCATTCATATTGGCTACCTGCCACAGGACGTTGAGCTGTTCGACGGGACGATCGCCGATAACATTTCGAGGTTCGGTGGCAAAAGCGACGCAAAAGGCGTGCTGGCAGCTGCCAAGGCTGCGGGCGTGGACAAGATGATCATGCGTCTTCCGCAGGGTTTTCAAACACGCATCGGAGAAGGCGGCGCGGCCCTTTCGGCTGGGCAGAGGCAGCTCGTCGGGCTTGCCAGGGCACTTTACGGCGATCCCTTCCTCGTCGTTCTTGACGAACCAAATTCCAATCTGGACGCAGACGGCGATGCTGCTTTGGCCGGCGCAATCCTGGCTGTGCGTCAGCGCGGCGGTATCGTGATCGTCGTTGCGCATCGCCCCTCCGCTCTCGTCAACATCGATCAGGTACTCGTCCTGTCGAACGGGATGCTCCATTCGTTCGGCTCGCGCGAAGACGTTCTGGCAAATGTGGTCCGGCCCTTCCCGCGTCCGGACAAGCCAAACATTGTCGTTCCGCTGCAGCACGGTGCAAGCGGGCATGCGTGAGGTATTGCTTAGTGTCTAACGTGACCATGTCGTCATATGCTGCGGTTGGCGGCGAAGGCCAGCCGACCGGGGCGAAGCCGGAGTCGGATGGCATTCGAGCCAATCTACCCTGGGGTAATCTGGTCCGGAGCCTGGCAACAAATTGTCGTTCCGCCGCGCAAAGGTGCGGCCGAGCATATGCGAGGTATCGCTCCACTGTTACCGTGTCGTCATACGTCGCCGCCGGCGGTGAGAGCCGTTCGTTGGAGACGAAGCCAGATCCGGATGGCATCCGGGCCAATCTGCTCCTGGGCCTGGCAACCAGCTTGCTGTTGGTCTTTGGCGGAGGGCTCTGGTTGGGATTGACCAAGATTGCCGGCGCGGTGATTGCGCCTGCGACTGTGGTGGTCGAAAGCAACATAAAAAAAGTGCAGCATCAAACCGGCGGCACCATCGGCGGAATCTTCGCGCAGGACGGCGATCATGTGAAGGCCGGCGACGTGTTGGTCAGGCTGGACAACACCTTGACCCGAGCAAACCTGCAGATAATCACCGAGGACCTCAATCGCGCCACCATTCGTCTGGCCCGACTGGAGGCCGAGCGCCAGGGTCTGCCGGAAATGCAGATCCCGCCCGACCTTCGCGCTCAAATGGGTGATCCGCAAGTGGCGGCACTTGTCAGTGGCGAGCGTGCCTTGTTTGAAAGCCGTGCTGCGGCGCTGGCTGGCCAGAAAGCCCAATTGCAAAGCCGCTCGAAGCAGCTGGAACGTCAGATCGATGGCCTCAAATCGCAGCAGTCTGCGACGGACGAGTCTCTGGATCTGCTGACCAAGAACCTTGCAGATGTCGAATCTCTCTATGCAAAGAAGTTGGTGTCCAAGGAGAGGTTGAGCAATGTCAGCCTGGAGAAGACCCGGACTCGCGGCGAATCGGGACGCCTTGTCGCGGCGATAGCGGAGGTACAGGCTCACATCAGTGAAACGGACCTGCAGGTGCTTCAGCTCGACGAACAAATGCGGAGCGACGTGACCAACGAACTTCGCGAAACGGAAGCCAAGCAGACCGAACTCAGTGAGCGCAAGGTGGTGGCCGAAGACGAACTCGGCAGGACAGACATTCGTGCCCCGCAGTCGGGCACGGTACAAGAATCCTCGGTCCACACCGTCGGAGGCGTAATTGGCGCCGGAGAGGTGCTCATGATGATTGTGCCCGATTCCGACAACCTTGTCGTCGACGCTTCCATTCCTCCGTCGCGTATCGATGAGATTCATCCCGGACAGCAGGTATCGATCCGCTTTCCGGCGTTCGACGCCGGCACCACACCTGCTTGCGAAGGCTCGGTCAAGCGCGTCTCAGCGGATCTGATCAAGGATCAGCAACGCCAGCTTTCCTATTTTTCGGCTCGCATCGACGTCGAGAATGAAGCGACCTGCCTGACTGGAGAGAAAATACTCAAACCCGGCATGCCCGCCGAAGTCCACATAAGAACCGACGAGCGCAGTGTCTGGTCCTACTTGATGAAGCCTCTTACCGACCAGTTCTCCAGGGCCTTCAGGCAGTAAGGAGGCTGCCACACTCTCAACCGGCAGCCCGGCCGATTCATCGGGTCGCCGCGTTTTCGAGAGCGCTGCTGAACCTGACCTCGATCGTGTCTCCCGGCATGACCTCGGTGTCTTCTTGGACAAGCTGTTTCCGCCATTCTTCGCCGAGCTTGCGAATGATCGTTACCTCGGCCTGGATCCTTTCGCCGGCAACCGGCAACGGCAGGGCGGCCGCTCCCGTGGGCTGCAACTTCTGGCTGGCGGCGCGAAGTCTTGCGCTGACGTCGGCAAGGCGCACGTTGGTATCCTTCAGCTCGGTCAGCAGACCGATCCTTCTTTGGTTGTCATTGCGTTCGCGCTGTCTGGCAAAATCGTCCTGCTGACGTCGTGCTCTCATAAGTTCAACCGAGGTTTCGAGTGCCCGGCTGGAAGAGAGCACCAAAGCGCGCCGGACGTCGGCGAGCCGGGTATTGGTTAGATTTCCCGACTCAAACGCTTTCCTTACGCGCGCCAGTTCGTCTTCGTCCGCCTTCACCCCATCCGCTTCGGCCCGCTCGCGCTCGAGCAAGGTCTCGGTTTGCGCTGCAGCATCCTTGCCACTTTTGTCGAGAAAGCTCTGCTCTTTCTGGAAATTGTCCAACGAGAGCTTCAGCCCTTCTGCTTCGGCCTGCGCGATCGCCGACGCAAAACCTGCCGACAACGGCGACCCTTGTGGTGGCTGCATGTCGAAAGTCGACTTACCCTGAAGTTCGGCGCGCAGACGGGCGCTGTGAAAATAGTCTCTCGTGTATTCCCCCCAAAGCGACTCATAATCGCGCCGCAGATCCACCGGATCGGGGCCAACCTGGTTTGCCCGGGACCGCAAAAGGCTGAAGCCACCTGACACCGCAATCGCCTGCCGCACGGTCATCAGCGGGCGATAGGCCTGCTGTCCGGGAGTGAGCACGTCGCCAGTCACATAGATCGGCCTGTACTCTGCAACCACGGCGGTCACGTCTGTCGGCTTGATGACGATCATTTGCTCCCGCCCGTCAGGCAGCCGCTGGTGGAATATCTTGGTTGGCAAGATCGTCTGCATGCGTGTCTGCAGTTCGGCCGGAGTCAGGCCGCCAACCGAAACCATCCCGACTTCGGGAAGCGCGATCGTGCCGTCCATCTGGACCACCGCACGTTGCGTTCGCTCAGAGATGGAGGCAATTCCTATCTCGACGGTATCGCCGGCGGAAAGTCGATAAGCAACCCGTGCTTCCGCCGCAGCGGCCGTTTCCATCGCGGCTAGCATGCCGAGCACGACAAGAAGGATTCGATTAACGAGGACCATTGGCGGCAATCTCCTTCTGGTTCGACCGCGACTCTTCCGGCCAATCGAGACGGGTGATGAATTCGTAGACTGGCCCGCCAGGCACGCCCCAGTTGCTCGACCAGATCACCTGTGAGCCGTCGGGGGACGGCGAGGCATGGGTTTCGCTCCAATAGTCGGACGGGACGTTGTGGGTTTGCGTGACTCGTCGAACCTCACCGCTGCCGTCGAGGCGCAGCGCGATCACCTCTCGCGCATATGGCGCCCAGTCGCGATTGGCAGATATCTCATCGGGATTGCCGCCATAGCTCACGAACACCCAGCCGCTCCTGTCCAGTGCCCGCGCGGACGCATGCTCCGCTTCGCCAAATTTCATAAGCGAGGTGACCTTCCCGTCAATCAGTCTCCTTTTGATGACGTGATATTTGTCAGGGTCGGATTTGCTGATGCCCACGAAAACTTCGCTACCGTCATCATCGACCGTCATATCGCCATGGCCGGGCCGATGATGGTCCGTCCACCTCTGCCGCAACGTCCCGTCGACGGAGAAAATAGCTCGCTGTTCTGTGTCTTCGTTCACGTTCTGAAAGCACAGGATGTTCGCTCCCAGCGGGGAGATCGAGCAGGCGCTGACCGTTCCGGCAAGCTGGGCAAGATCGATGTCAGGAAATTTCCGGCGCTGCTTGAGATCATAGGCAAAGGCAACCATCGCACCATCCCCACGGATCGCGCGCACTGCTATGCGGTCGCCGTCGCGGCTAGGATTGCCTTTGGACGGACCGAACTGAAGATCATGGTAATTCGGCGACACGAACAGCACGTCTTCGCGATTGGTCCGTGGCGCCCAGGTCGAAATTTTCCGGTCCTGAACGCAAATCATCAGATCGGGATTTTGCGGATGCCATTCGCATTCAGCCGATCGAGCGCGACGGAAAAGCGGGACATAGGTGTGCCCGTCGAAAAAGCACATGCCATTGCAGCCGTTGGTGATGACGAGGAGGCTCTGGTCTGAATTCCATGCCTGGGAGCTGGAATAACGGTGGCTGCAAAATTTCTTCTCGCATACGACGCCATTGCCAAGAGCGCCAGGCTTGGTGATGCGCATGAAAACTGTCCCGAAGGCTGGATCCGTCGCGGGTTGGAGATAATCGGGCAGATCCATCATCACTGGCGCGACAAACTGTGTCGGCGCGCTGTCTTGCCGGCCGCTGGCCGTGGACAAATCCAACGACAAGGCAGCCGCAATCAACAGCGGAGCCAACCCACGCGGGCGAAAGGTCATGTCATGTAGCCCATTTCGTGTCGCACCCGGCCTTCGCTGAGGCGCCCTTGCCACCATCCGATGGTCCGCTCCAAGCCTTCGCGCAGGCTGGTCTGGGCGCGCCATCCAGTCTTGCTTTCGAGGAGCGAAGAATCGGCCAGCAAGGCACGCACCTCGGAATTCTGCGGCCGCAGCCGGCGCTCGTCGCGGTGAATTGGTTTCTTGCAGCCACTCAACTCGATCACCAGATCCAATATGTCCGAGATCGTCACAGCGCGCTGGCTTCCGGCGTTGTAGGCATGGCCAAATTCGAGCTCGGCCGAACCTGCGGTCAAAAACGCCGCCGCGGTGTCTTCCACGAAAGTAAGGTCGCGGATCGGGCTTGTGTCTCCCACCATGATCGCAGGGCATTTTTTATCGAGAGCCTGACGTATGATGGTCGGTACGATGGCCCGCTCACTTTGGCGTGGGCCGTACGTATTGAAGGGCCGCATGATAACCACGGGAATGTCGAACGATCTGGCGTAGGACTCCGCCATCATGTCCGCACCGATCTTGGATGCCGAATACGGTGACTGTCCCTGCAATGGGTGGGACTCGCTGATAGGCATTGTCAGCGCGGTGCCATAAACCTCGCTTGTCGAGGTGTGCACCACACGCTCTGTCTCCCATTGGCGCGCCGCTTCGAGGACGTTGACCGTGCCCAGGATGTTGGTTTCCACATAGGACTGGGCGGCGGCATACGAATACGGGATAGCGATCAGTGCGGCGAGATGAAACACGACCGCCTGGCCGCGCACGATCCGATTAACGAACGCGCTGTCGCGAACATCGCCGCGGATGAGGTTCAACTGGCTTCGTATAGTGTCCGGTAAATCGTCCAGCCAGCCGTGGCTGTCGAAGGAATTGTAGAGAGCCACCGCGGTGACGTCGGCACCGCTGCGGACGAGCGCCTCGGTGAGATGCGAACCGATGAACCCATCGGCACCCGTAACCAGAACTTTCCTGCCCTTGTATGCCATGACCCAAGCGTTCCCCCTATGACGTGAGGCACTGACTTTGCAAATCCACGAGAGCGCCGATGTCCCATCTGCTCTCAAGTTTCGATCGGCAGCGGCGAAACGACGCCAAGCACCGCCAGCAGGCCGCGCACCATCCAGACGACATCGGAGACGATCGTGCGTTGCGGATAATAGGAAAGGTCAAGCCTGGCTTTGGCCGGAAACAAGACCTCACGGTAGAACAGTAACGGGTCCACGGATCGCGGATAAAAATGCGCTTCATTCCGGAAGAGAACCTGGGCTGGACCAAGCAAGCCTGGCTTGTATTGTAAAATACCCTCGAAGCCCCCGCGAAAACAATCGGCGAAGACAAGGCTCTCCGGGCGCGGCCCGACGATTGCCATCTCGCCCCTGAAGACGTTCCAAAGCTGCGGCAGCTCGTCGAACTTGGTGACGGCGAGGAACCGTCCTACCGGCGTCATGCGGCTGTCATCGGCCATGGTCAGCGCCAAGCCACCGGGATCGCATTTTACGCTGAACTTGCGGAACTTGTACATGCGGAATGGGCGAGCACCGGCCCCGACGCGGGTCTGCGTAAAGAAGATGGGCCGACCGCCTTCCAGCAGCAGCGCCACGGCAATCAGCAACATCAGCGGAGCAAAGACGATCGCCGCGGCCGCAGCAATGACGAGATCAATTGCTCGTCTCACAGTCCCATGGGCGGCACTTGAGACGTTAGGCCGGTGAATGGCTACGTCCAGGGCATTCATGCGGCTGTTCCTGTCTGAGCGCAACCGCTAACCGCTGCGGCAAGAGCGACAACCACCGTTTCGACCAAAGGTGCCGTGACCTGCGGATGCAGCGGTACCGTCAGCTCGCGCTGCGCGAAATCTTCGGTGCGCGGCAAATGAGTATCGGGGATAAGCTCACGATAGAGCGTCATCTGGTGCACCGGCGGGTAGTGGATAGTGGTTTGTATCCCTTGCGCGCGCAGTGCGTCGATGACGTCTTGCCTGTCGGCGTAACGTGGCAAAAGGATAGGCATGATGTGGTAGGCCGACGTCCGCGGCTCGTGGAACGGGATGGTCACGGCCGGACAATGCTTGGCTATGAGACGGCGATACAGCATGACCAGGATACGCCTGATCTCATTCCACTCCTGCAAATTTTGCAGCTGGACGAGTCCGATCGCAGCCCGCAATTCATCCATGCGATAGTTGAATCCGAGCATGGTGACATCATACTGAGGGGTGCGGCTGTTCAGCCTTTGACGTGTCCCGGTGGTCATCCCATGTCCACGCGCCTGGCGGATTGTCTCGAGCAGACCGGCATCCCTGGCGATCACAGCCCCGCCTTCCGCCGTGGTCATGTTCTTGTTGCCGTAGAAGCTGAAGGCGGCCGCGGCACCAAATGTCCCCACCTCCTTCAAGCCCGGCGCATGCGCCGCGTCCTCGACGATATGCAGCCCCCGGGCACGGGCGAACCTCTGCCATTGTTCCCGATCGGCGAGGTAGCCGGCGAAATGGACGAGAATGATTGCCTTGGTGCGGGTCGTGCATTTCGCTTCGGCTTCCACGATCGACATCAGCGGCACGTCGGCTGACTCGATGTCCACGAAGACCGGTGTCGCACCGACATAGAGGACCGCATTTGCGGTCGCCACGAAAGTCAAGGATGGCACCAGCACCTCGTCGCCCGGTCCGATGCCAAGTGCGTGCAAAATGAGATGAAGCGCTGCCGTACAAGAACCGACCGCGACGCAATCCTCCGCACCATGGACGTCGGCAAAAGCTTGTTCGAAGGCTCGTACCTGCTCCCCCATTGTCAGCCAGCCGCTGTCGATGACCTTGGTCAAAGCAGTCTTTTCCGGCACACCCAGGATCGGGGCACTGACCAAGAGCATCACAACCTCCTAGACTGATAATTGTGGGAACCGAGCTCGTGACTTCATCATGCAGCCGTCGCGGTGACCTCGATCGAGGCCGATTGGTCTTCCCAGGAAATGGTCTGTGCGTTCTGGAAGTCGTCGACGCGCCCGATATCGAGCCAGAGACCCTCATGCTTGTACACGTGCACGGTTGTGCCGTTCTGCATCATCTGCAGCATCAGGTCGTCGAACCCAAAGGGTATGCCGGATGGGATAAACTGCAGAACGTCCGGGTTCATGCAGTAAATTCCCATGCTGACCAGATGCGAGAGGGTCGGCTTCTCGCGAAAGACCTGCACGGTATTGTCGACTTCGTCGATGACGCCGAAATCCATCTTGATCAGACGACAGGCTGTTGCGATCGTCACCGGATCGGTGTGCTTACGGTGCGCTGCTACAAATCGACTGAGGCTTAGATCCGTAAGGACGTCGCCATTGAGAACGATAAACGGCTCCGTCAGTTCATCCCTGATCAAAGACAGTGGCCCGATGGTGCCAAGCGGCTCCATCTCCTGCGTATATCGAATTTTCAGGTTCCACTGCGAGCCATCTCCACACACGGTGCGGATCAAGTGGCCGAGATACCCGGTTGTAATATAGACTTCCTGAATACCGTTGCGTCGCAACCATTTCAGAAGCATCTCGAGAACCGGCCGTGCGCCGATCGGCATGAGCGGCTTCGGCAAGACCGAAGTGAAGGGGCGGAGGCGTGTTCCCATTCCTCCACATTGAATCACCGCTTTCATCCTGGTCCTCCCTTGTTCATTCGGCCTGAACGCTATCGTCACGGGCCGGCTATCCTGCCTTGGTCAGCACCCGGGAAACACGTTCTTTGCCCCTCCGAAGAACCGGTGAGATTTCCCGCAGAAGACCGGTGAGATTTCCCCACCGATCCCTGATCCGGACATTGCATCTGGATGGTATGTGGCCGTCGGGGTGGATGTCGTCGTGCATTCGAATGGTAACAATTCGGCCGTTTTGCTGTTCTATATCTTTGGATCTATGGCAGTGCTGAATGACCAGCCGGTCTGTCAGCTTTCCAAAAGGTCAGAACGTATGTTCGACGACGTTCGGCGGGTTCGCTCACAAGGGGCAAAAAAAAGAGGAGCGTTTCCCGTTATTTAAGATTATATTAGAAATTCGGCGTTTGTGGTGTTGGGGGTGCCGCGGCGTCGGCTGGATGAATCGACGAGTGAATGGCTACGACTTCAGGCCCATCACCGTTCAATCCATTCAGATACGCGTTGGGGTAGTTCAATGTATCGAATCGTCATCGCCGACGATCACGGCTTGTATCGTCGCGGCTTGCGATTGGCACTGACCGCAGGCATTCCAGGTGTAGAGATATTTGAAGCGTCTTGTTTCGACGCGGTGCTCAGTTTGCTGGCGGAGCAATCGTTCGTGGATCTCGCGATCCTGGATCTGAATATGCCAGGCCTGTTCAATCAAGAAGTGCTCGGCGGGATCCTGTCCGCCTATCCGGATACGCGATTTGCGATCGTTTCCGGAAACGATTCACGCTCGGAAATACTCACGGCTCTGTCGATCGGGCTTCACGGTTACATCGTAAAGTCGCAGACGGACGAAGAGGTTGTTTTGGCCGTCAATGAAATCCTCTCCGGGCGCATCTATGTTCCCGCACTTCTGTCACGCTCGGGTGCAACGCAAGCAACCCACGCGCATACCCACTCCGAGAAGGGCCCACAGCGACGTACCGCTGGCGTCAACCTTGGCAGGCTGACCTCGAGGCAAAAGGAAGTCCTCAAGCTGATGGCGGAAGGCTATTCAAACAAGGAAATTGCGCGCGATCTGGAAATCGCGGAGGCGACCACGAAAATCCACGCTGCTGCGGTTCTGCGTGAATTGGGGGTACGCAATCGGACCGAGGCTGCCGTTATGCTGAAGACTTGGCTTTCGAGACATGCCAGCTAGAGCGCCGCGCGTCCTTTTGGACGTGCAACGGCATCCCATGACTCCTCACGCATATTACTGCATATCCCAAAGCCACGGCGCAGCTTTGGGCCAACGACATTCTTGGAAAGAACACTGCCCATCTCAAAGGCCGCTCAGCGCCACCCGCCTTTAGATATCTGCTTCCGATTGTAGCACTGCACTACAATCCGATTTCCTTGCGCGACAGCCGCAGCGAATACCGCAACCCTTGGTCCGATATTTCCAGCCTGGGAGAGTGACCGACAAGCGGCGCTCCATCCACTCCGATTATCATGGAACCGAAGCCATGACGGACTACACTTGAGGTCCGCCGCCGCCCCGATTCCACCCACTCGAACACGACATCGCTGCCTGTGTCTTCAGCTGCGAACGTCCAGCTTACGTCGATCCGGCCTTTTGAATCGCCAAGCGCTCCGTATTTCATGGAATTGGTGGCAAGCTCGTGAACGATCATTGCAAAACTCTCGGCGGCGCCTCCCGATATCGCCACGGACGGACCGCTGACCGATATGGCGCGTGTCCCCATATAAGGGTGCAACTCTTGCGCAACGAGATCGTTTATCGCCCCCGATACGCTGCCGTTGCGTGAAAGAAGCAAATGGGTTGCCTCGAGCGCGCGTATCCGATCGATCAGCATTTCCTTGTATTTGGCGACGTTGTTTCCGGGAACATCGACCATCTTCACGAGCGCCGTGATCACCGCGAAAACATTGCCGAATCTATGACGCTGTTCGAGCATGATGCGCTCCCGCTTCTTTGCCGCGGCACGCAGCAGCGTGGTTTGTCGTCTCTCGCTCAGATCGGCAGCCACTCCAAGCCGCTGTCCACCATCATCATGTCTTTCCTCCCTTCCGCGCAGCGCAACCCAGCGGATATGTCCGTCCGGTCGGCGGACACGTATCTCAACATCGTAATTCGTGACCGATGGTGCGGCCTTTCTCGATGCCGCCAGCTTTGGCCAGTCCGCCGGATGGACGACAGCTGACAGTTCCTCCAAACTGCGGCTATTGGCCTGGGCCAGGCCGAGAATGTCCCAGAACGTGTCCGAGCCCGTGACTGTCCCGTCTTTAAGGTCGATGCGCCACGTGCCCAAGCGTCCAGCAGACAGAGCGAGGTCCAGCCATTCCTTCTGAGCCCGAAGCGCTTCGTGAACAGCGCGTCGTTCCGAAATATCGTCGACCACCACGAAGATGCTCTCCGAGAGTCCCCCCTTGGGCACGGACGAAGAAAGCGTTAGCCGAGCCCAGAATGCCATACCGTCCTTTCTTAACAGACGGACCTCGGAAACGAACGAAGAGATGTCATTGCCCAGCCTTGCCAACAATTGCGCCAAGGTATGCCGGTCGTTCGGATGGGCGAGCGTATCGAGCCGCAATTGGGCAAGCTCCTCCTCCTTGTACCCGGTCATCTCGCAAAGGCGTTTGTTGGACTGAAGCAACTCACCTTTCTCGTTGGTGTTCGCGAATCCCAGGGCAGCACGTTCGAAGGCCCAACGATAGCGGCTTTCTGTCGCTTCGACGGCAGCTAGCCTGGCCTCCGCGACTTCCAGCAACTCACGCAAGTCCTGCCGAAGGCGATGGAACGTCATGGCAATTACCCCGCCCGAAACCAGAAGCAGGATTGCGCGTGCCCAATCTCCATTTGAAATGTGATCGTGTCCTCGCGCCCACAGGCCGACAGTCACCATCAGAATGGTCGCAGCAAGCGCTGCCACGCGGTCTTCGAGATAGGCGATAATAATAATAGCCGGAATAAATTCCAGAAAACTGGCGCCTTGCCCAATATAGGCTGACGATTTGATTTCAAATATCAGTGTGGCAGCTAACACCGATGCAGAGGCAATATGAGTTAGCAATCTGCCCGACGGGTTCGAATTCGACCTGCGCGACTGCGAGCTCATGGACACAGACTACAACCTTCTGACTAGCCCGTCGAGACTAGAGCAAAAAACGTACAGCTTAGTACCACTGCCGGATTGCCATACCGCTATCATAGCGCGCATTTTATCGGACGCAGCGGGGCCTAAGAGCTGCCTTAGAACTGTCGGATCATATTAAGTTTTTCAAGGTGGCGATGAACATATTATCCGTCAGCGCATAGAAGACTAGAATCCAGCGACACATAGAAGACTACATGAATCCCGAATACTTATTTCGGGCGTGTGAAACTTTGGGTTAGGGGTAGAAAATGAATCTGATCGATAGACAGGTCAATGCTTCTTCGAGCAATCGGTACATTGCTACGAGGACCAGGTATGATTTTGAAGCGCGGAATACGCGGCCCTCTTCTGGTCACCTTGCCGATCGCGCATCGGATCTATTGGACGCAAGGTTCGGCGAACAAAAAGGCCGCAGTCTGGAATCCATAACCGGCGTGCTTGATCGCATTGGCTGTGGCTATCTCGTGCTGAATCGCGAGAGAAAGGTGGTCGAGTGGAACGCAGCCGCCCAAACCACGCTTGAGCGCCAGGGGGAAGCGGCCGACACTGCGAGCGGGCTTACGACCGCCCTAAGGCGGCTGATCGCAAATGTTCCGGGTCAATTCCTGCCGGGCTCACTATCCTGGGTGGTGATCCGCAGCAGAGGCGACCGTCCGGTGATTCTGAACGAGAACGGCGTTATCGCTCCCGACGGAACGAGCATTGTGGCGTTGCTGGATCGGGATAACAGATCTGGGCCAAATCCTCGCACGTTGCAAAGAATGTTTGGCCTGACGAGCGCAGAAACGCACCTCGCCTTGCGCCTGGCTCAGGGCGACGCTCCTTTGGAGATCGCTCGCAGCTGGCGCCTCAGCCGCACCACGATCCGTTCCCAGCTTGCCTCGCTGTTCGCCAAGACCGAAACAAAACGCCAGGCGGAACTGGTGGCCCTTCTTGGCCGCATTTCGGTCCTGCCGTAGAGGCAGGCCACTGGATACCATCGCCGGACGTCGGCATCCGCCCGGGGATTCAGACGGCGCAAGTTGGAGTGTCATGACTTGGCAGGTCGTGCACCGCATGACGGAAGCCGCAATCCCGGACCGGCCATTCGGTACTGTCGAACGGATTCGAAAGGCGACAAGTTGGACAACGATCTAGGCAGCGAGTCTGTTCTTGCCGCAGCGGAGAAGGTGGAAATCGCTCGATCGCGTTCGGACCGCGCGGTGAAGAGACTGGCACGGACCGGACCGATCGTCGTCACCGGCGCGGCAGGCTTCATTGGTTTTCACGTCGCTTTGCGGCTTTTGCGTCTGGGTGTCGAAGTCATCGGCGTCGACAATTTCTCCCCCTACTACGATCCACGACTCAAGGAAGCGCGATTTGCGCGCCTCTGTACCGAGTCGGGCTTCACTCCGATGCGAATTGATCTGGCGGATGCGGCGCGTGTCCAGTTGCTGTTTTCAGAAGTTCGACCTTCAAACGTTGTGCATCTCGCGGCTCAGGCCGGCGTGCGACATTCACTAGTTGACCCGCATGCCTATCTGCAATCGAACATAATAGCCTTTCTCAACGTTCTTGAGGGCTGTCGGCACTTCGGCGTTAGTCACCTCGTCTATGCCTCTTCGAGCTCCGTCTACGGCTCAAATCGAACCATACCGTTTTCCGAGCATCACGGCGCCGATCATCCTGTCAGTCTGTACGCCGCAACCAAGCGTTCAAACGAATTCATGGCGCACTCATACAGTCACTTGTTCGGCTTACCTATGACTGGACTGCGCTTCTTCACCGTTTATGGCCCCTGGGGCAGGCCCGATATGGCGGTCTATATGTTCACGCGTGCGATTATCGAGGGGAATCCAATCGAAGTAGCCAATGCCGGCCGCGTGTGGCGAGACTTCACCTATATCGACGATATCGCTGAGGGCGTGGTTCGAGCACTTGCTGCACCGCCGCGGCCCGATCCGCATTGGGACCCCTTCACCGCCGATCCTGCTACAAGTTCCGCGCCGCATCGCGTCTACAACATCGGCAACGACTGGCCCGAGGAGATCAACCGGCTCATTTCGATCATCGAGACCGCCCTTGGCTGCCGGGCGCTTCGCGTGGATGTGCCGTTGCCGCCTGGCGACGTTTTAGAGACACGCGCCGACGTCAGCGACCTTCGCAAGGCCGTCGGCTTCGCCCCGACGACGCGGCTTGAGGACGGAGTGCAACGCTTTGTCGAATGGTACCGGGACTTTCATGGAAGGGATGCCGCGACCAGCATACGGCAACAAACGTTGGTGCATGTAGAGGCCACCGTGTGATCCGCGCCTTGTCGGAGCGACGGATCCACGCGTCTGTTATCCTGTCGGGGCTGCTGGTCTGGTCAAAAGATCAGCTGATGCCGCACAGCGTCACGACGACATTTTCCGGTCATCGATGCCCCGCGCGATCCTCGCGCAAATCAGCTTATCGCGGGCAGTTCCAATGAGCGATCTCGATTCGGAGACTGAAGTTGCACTTGGCACGGAGCACAAAGAATTCGCCGCATCCGCGCTCTGCCGAACAATGTCATTCAGATGGATGATGGTGACGTTCGGGCTCCATCGTAAGCTCTATTCGACCGCATTTTGCCTCCTCGGAATCGCGAGCTCATGTCCCAAAGCTACTTTCTGAGATCCAGGACGGTTGCTACGGTCGAGAAAATAATCACCCGTGTTCCTCCAAGCCCGATCGGCGGTATTCTTCGCGCGGCAGGAGGCGTTTCGGCCATGGCGATTGCCGGCCAGCTGACCCTGGTCGCCGCCATTCCCGTTTTGGCCCGGCTCTATTCCCCGGCAGATTTCGGGATCTTCACGATTTACCTGTCGATCGTAAACATCCTCGGTGCGATCGCAGCATTGCGTTTCGAGGCCTCGCTTTATGGGGTCAAGGACAGTGCGCAGGCGTACGTGACCGTTAAGCTCATTCTCCTGGCTGTCTTGGTGACGAGTGTCCTGGCCTTTGGGGCAGGACTGCTGTGGGCGAGCATCGCTCCAGCGCGAGTTGGCCACCTCGCCTGGCTCATTCCACTTGGGATGGGGGGTGCCGGCCTCGTCGAAGCAATGAACTGCTGGAGTCTGCGCGTAGGCCTGCTACGCGACTTCGCCCTCGGCCGCCTGATTTTGCCGGTGACCATGGCCCTGCTGCAACTAACTTTTGGGCTCGCCCATTTCGGAGGCGACGCGATGGTGCATGCTCATATCCTGAGCCAATTCATCTTCATCGGAATCCTCGGCTCTCGGATTCTGAGCAGGAAGGACATAGGCGGCATCGCCCGAGCGCCGTGGCGGACCGTCTTTGCAGTCGCCAGGCGAGAATACAAGTTTCCATTGTTTGACATTCCGTCGGCCCTAGCGAGTTTTGCCATCATCAATCTTCCCGCAATACTCGTTGGTTCGCTGTTTGGCGCCGCTTTTGCCGGCTACCTGGGAGTTGCGTCACGGCTGGTGACTGCACCCGTCACGCTGATCGCCAACCCGCTTAGCAATGTTTTTGTATCTGAGGCGAACAAAACCAGCAGTCGCGCCCATTTGCTCGGCACCGCGCACGGCCTCTTGATGCTTTCAGCCGGCCTCACCGCATTGCCAATATTAGCGCTTGGCCTGGCCGCGCCATATATCGTCGTTCCCCTCTTGGGCGCGCCCTGGGTTCCCGCCGCAGACATTATGACCGCGCTGGCGTTCATGGGTGCCACGCAGGCGTTGTCGACACCGCTTCAAGATGTCCCGGCTCTTCTGCGGCGGCAAGAGGTACGACTTCTCGTCGACGGCGCGCGGACGGCGCTTGTATTTGGCCCGCTACTCGCCGGTGCTGAGGCAGGTTGGGAACCACTCAAAGTCATTTATCTGATGGCGGCCGGCGGCGCCGTCGGGTTTGCACTGAAAACGGCGGCCTCTCTGTATCTTCTCCGCCACTACGTCGAACCATCGGGAGCCGCCATACCAAAGCAGAGTCATCATCTCGAGGGAAAAACACCATGAAGCACTCGCAGCTTGATCAGCTTCTAACGACCGATGTGGTTGACCAACATCATCGCGCTGATGCTTCGCGACTGCGCCCTTTCATTTCAGTTGCCATCCCGACCTTTCGCCGACCGGACACGATCCGCCGGGCGATGGATAGCATTCTGAGTCAAGATTTCGCCAGTTGGGAGCTGGTCGTCAGCGACGACGAGGGCCGAGAGGGAGCGACCTGGGCAATCGTCACCGAGTATGCACGGACCGAGCCTCGCATCCGAATTGTCGAGAACGGTCGGGGCCGGGGTCAGGTCGAGAATACCAACAACGCCATGCTCGCTTGCGTCGGAAAATGGATCAAGCTGCTCCATGACGATGACTGGCTCGCCCCAGGCGCACTCAAGACCTTTGCCGAGGTTTCCACCAAGCATCCCTCGGCTGCATTTATGACCTGTGCCGCGAATATAATTGAAGACGATCGGATGAAATTCCGATTGCCACCGCAAGGGCGACAACGGATCTCCGTCTACTCGAGCCAGCAATGCCTAACGGACCTCTATCTGGTCCGTACGACGCGGAGCCTCGGGATCATCCCGTCGACGCTGTTGATCAACCGCGACGTCATTCACGCGGGTTGCCTGATGCGCGCGCACAATTCTATCCCGGCCGGAGTCGACCAGCTGTTCTTTGTTGACCTGGCATGCCACGGAGACATGGTCGCGATAAATGACGGCTTGATCTTCTACGACGCGACCAATCACCCGAGCATCACTACAACTAAGAATTTTGATGAAGTTGATCAAGTAACTCTTGCCGTCAAAGAGCTTAACTGGAATCTAATTCAGGATCGTAAACACCTCCCTCGCCCCGAGACTTTGTTACGGGCGCTGCGGGTTGCTCGTATTCCCAGCAGATTCCACCAGCAGTCATGGCGAGCGACGATCCAAGATGCCATGCAAATTCTTCGCCCATCAGTTATGAAAATTGCGAGCCAGCACATTCTTACTTACGTGTTCGCCATCCGCCCGAGACTGGGCCGGTTGCGTAGCCAGAGGCGAATTTAGCGTGGCGGCATCATTGAGGCCTGCGTTGGCCGGCTGGCACGCATTCTACACCGTCGAAGGCGGCTTTCCTTCGTCCAGGCTTCGGGGATAGCGAGATGACCATTTGTCCGGCGTGTGGCAGTGTATCAACCGCAAAATTGTTCGAAGTGACAGCAGACGAGGCCTCTCGACATTTCATCAATCCGCGTCAGGACCCCGATCGCTCCCGAAAGTTAACAAGCCACCTGTCGGATCTCTGGGGCCGTAACACTTGCGACATTCGCAAATGCGCAGATTGTGGATTCGGTTTCGCAGATCCGTTCGTCGCCGGCGGCTTTGAGTTTTATAACTTAGCCTGGGCGTACCCTTCTTATCCAACTATGAAATGGGAATATGCAAGAACAATCGAAGAGCTCGCGGGCCTGAATACTGGCGGAAAGACTGCTCTCGAAGTGGGATCGGGGTTTGGGTATTTTCTCGACCGCATCAAGAATAAATTCTTCCATACTTCGGATATTTCTGCCGTCGACTACAACGAAACGGCGCGATCAGTACTGGCGTCAAAAGGCTTCAAGACATTTGCAAATGACTTTCGAGATGGCAGCTTCAATCCCATGAAAGAGGCGTTCGATTTTATTTTCATGTTTCAGGTCTTCGAGCATATGGACCAAGTGGATGAGGTCTTTGCTCGCTTAAAATATCTTCTGAAGGCGGAAGGATCTGTTTTCATTGCCGTGCCAAATGAAAACAGAACGTACTATATGGAGTCTCACGGTTCGCTCGTAGACATGCCACCAAACCACATTGGCCGATGGACGAAAGGAGCCTTCGATGCCATATGTCGGCGGCACGGCTTGCAATTGAGCAAATGCGAGCGCGAGCCGTTCAATCTCGCCAAATTCCTGAAGCAAGACATCGTCCACAGCTTTTTGCGAAAGGGCCAAAAACCAGGTAGTCTGAGTGAGTTCGTTCGGGCCCTGCCGCGAAGCAAAGCGCAACGAATGGCGCAAGGTTTGACCGCCCTTGCGATTTCACCGTCACGCTTGCCGGCATGGGCATACGCCATCAGGAACGCATCTACGATGGGCGGGAGCGCACTCTGGGCGAAAATCGACAAAGTCTCGTCACCTGCGCCACGGATTCATCGCCAAGCCAAGCAGTAATGAGCGGTGCCACGCCGCTTGCAGCGGGAAGGTGATTTTGACACCACCAGGCTGCTGGACCTGCCAAGCAGACGAAGGATGGCATCAGGGGCGTCGCCTCAGGCGTTGCTCCCGAAATTCATGAATGCCCGTCCGGCGGCTCCTGGCCAGTAGGTTCCGTTGTGACACCTCGGCCCCACGCTCCGGACGGATCTCTCCGCGGCAACCCCGGCTACGGGCGAATGGCCCGCGCCGGCAGCCGATCGGCGCGGCGCCTAAAACGGGGATTTTCAACGGGCGGTGGTGGGAAGTAGGCAACAGTAAAAGCCGAGCTCGTCATGCTCCCTCCAGCAAGAGATCAGCGCTGTCCCCAAACCGGTAACCCGCGTGCTTCCTGAGATTAACCTTCGTGAGAACGCTTGCGACGGGAACCGAAGCTGGCGTATCGCCCGCAAGCAAGTCTAGGACGCCTCGCGCGATGCTGCGTCGCGTTTTCGCCCAGCGAATGGCGAAAAGAACCACGTCACCCCAGCCTGTCAGGAGTCTGGCCTCTGGTCCCTCAAGCCCCAGCGGCCCATTTATGATGACCACCCGATAGACCGAGTGCAGTTCATCTTTGAAAGGGGAGCCATCGACACTGGACAGTAAGGGCAGCAGATCCTCCGACGGTGCGAGCGCCATGAAATCGATTCCGATTGCCGACATTCCAGCTATCGCATCACGCAGCGCACAACGGTCATTGATATAGTCTCCAAAAAAATTGTGCGGCTTACGTGCGCTGAATTCCTTCACAAACTCGCCTGTAAGGCGGCGGTCCGTGCGGTCCAGATCAATAAAGAGTACTCGCCCTCCAAGTCTTGTGGCCGCCAAGGCCATGCTCCATGCGAGCTCGGTCTTGCCATCATCCTCACTGCAGGATGTTATCAAGATTATGTTCGAGCAATCCCTCGCCCGCTGGGGCGCTGCAGCGACAAGCAGGGCCGTCACGGCGCGGCTGTATCTTGACTCCTGCTGACCTGAAACCAGCTGCTGCAGTCGCCTCGCGTGCGTTGTGGCAGCCTGGGGTATCAGCCCGAGGCACGGAACTTTGAGCGCGGCTTCAGCTTCGGCCTCTCCGTGCAAGGTGCTATCGAAGCGTTGGCGGACAAGTATGAAGATCCCCCCAATCAGGCCAAACACAACCATGCCGGGCGGAATAAGAAATATTGGCGACAGAGTCGTTGGATTGGTAGGAGGCCACGCCGCTGAGAGAAGCCTGACTCCGGGGGATGGACTTGCGATACGCCGCATCAAGTCTTGTTGCCGGGTCAAAAGGTCGTTGTAGCGCTGCGTCAGGATGCCGACCTGGGGCTCGAGAGCGCGCAATCCGGAAAGCCGGCCGGCTGTATCGGCCACAACCGCATCCAGGACGTCCTTACGCTTTTGCAGCACCGCTATTTGGGAGCGATAGATGTTCGTCTCGGCAGCGACGCGGGCGATTTCTTGTTCGATCTCACGATCGATCGCATTTGTGACATCCTCATCTGTTGTGCCGTTGGCCTGGCGTGCCAAGAGATCGGCCAGCACGGGTGATCCGATGGTTTCGGCTACCGCGGCAACCGACGCGCCCCCCTTTCGCAAGTCCTGAATGTGTTGAAGTCGAGATTCCGATGCGGAGAGATCGGCTTTCGACAAGGAGATTTGCTGGGTGAGTTCGACTATCTCCTTGGCGGCATTATCCGCTGCACCTTGGTCGATCGCGCCATGGCTCAGCCGATACCTCTCAAGACGATCGGTCGCTTCTGCGAGACTGTTCTGTGTAGCTGGAAGTCCGGCAACTATCGATTCAAGTTCCAGTCTGTCCGATGCTTGGCTTTTCCTTGCCAGATCGCCAATATACACTTGGACAAAGGTATTGGCGATCAAAGCAGCTCGCGCCGGATCGTGATCGGTGAAGCCGACACTGATGACTCTCGATCGCAGCTCCTGGCCGATCCTTATACCCTTACGGAGTATCTTGAGTTCAGCCGCATCTGGCTCCGCCGGAGTGCTTCGCGGCCAAATTTTGGCCAGCAGATCGGCTGTACCCGAGCGCAACTTCGGCGGCTCGACGCCCGCAGGGTCAGCAGCAGAATTTTCGGTAACAGCATCAACCTTTCTAGTATTGTTGAGAGCGTCCGTTTTGCGCAGCGCTGCCACCACGCTTCGCAGATGGCCTTGCGACGAGAGCATGGTGATGTGGTCGTCAATGCTGGAATCCAGCACATCTTGAGTAGAGACCGAGCCGCCGGCAGGGGCTGCTCTACTAGGTGCGTCGACGATTACCTGTGCGGTGGCTTCATACAGGGCAGGCCGTGCAAGACCCGCAAGCGCGGCTAATACACCGCCAGTGATGACCATGGCCAGCAGGAACCATTTTTTTCTTGAGAGGGTAATGAGGAGCTGATGGAATGGGGTTTGCGTGTCCATCTGTTCGCGTAAAGGCCGTTTCATGCGCGGAGCGATTTCGCGCGCAGGCACGTGCATTTCGTTAACGTGCGGAAGGTGGATGCGGCTAACTATGGACCCTTCCATCTTAATCTCCTGTAAGTTCGGGCACGCGAGAACCCGTTGCTGTGGGCGATGGCCGCCTTGCCTCGTTGTGCCAGGCCTGGAACATCAAAGCGGGCCACAATTCACGAGAATGGTCGTGCCTGCCGTCAACGTGATCGCGCCAGCACGCATCCACCTCTGCAAGGTCGAAAATCCCGTCTCCGGACAAACGCATATCGGCGACAAGGTCGTTTGCCCAACTCAGCAGCGGGCCTCTCAGCCAGACTGCTATAGGAACATCAAAACCTTGCTTCGGCCGCTCGATCAGCCGCTGCGGAACGTACCGGCGCAACAACTGACGAAGAATCCACTTGCCTTTGCCATTACGAACTTTCGTATTCGTCGGCAGGCGCCAGGCAAATTCGACAACCCGATGATCGAGCAGCGGGCATCGCCCCTCGAGGCTGTTGGCCATGCTGGCGCGGTCCAGCTTCACCAATATGTCCCCGGGGAGGTATCCAGCCATATCGTCATACAAAAGACGGGACAGCAGCCCATCAAGCCGGTGATCGACGTGAATTGATGAGGGTGGCTGGTGGAGGCTCAGGTTCTCGTTCGATGATCCCGTAAGTCGCCGATACAACTCGTCCTCGTTGGCTGCAGCAAGCAGCTGAGCTAGGCGATTCAGCCGATCCCCCCGAAGCGCATGCCGTGCACCCTCCGAAAGCGGCAGCTTGCCGACGAGATCGTGGCGGGCTGCACGGGCCAATAACCCAGTGCCTGCCGCGAGCGCCCGACGCAGTGCTGACGGCAGAATATGCTGTCGTCGCAGGCGGGCCGCCATGAAGTGGCGGGCGTAGCCGGCGAAGCATTCATCGCCACCGTCGCCCGACAGAGCCACCGTAACGTGCCGCCGGGCGAGCCGCGCCACCAGCAGAGTTGGTATCTGCGATTCGTCAGCGAATGGCTCGTCCCAGATCTGCGGCAGTTCTGGAATGACGTCGCGCGCTACGGCAGCCGAAAGGTGGAGTTCGGTATGGTCGGTCCCCAGATGGCGCGCGACTTCCGCAGCGTGGGGAGCCTCATCGAACCCGCCCTCTCCGAAAGCGATCGTGAACGTGCGCACGGGCTTTTCCGATTGAGCCTGCATAAGGGCCACAACCGTCGAGCTATCTATTCCGCCCGACAGGAAGGCCCCGAGCGGGACGTCAGCGATCATGCGCTCCCGAACGGCAAGTCGAAGCAGGCCGTCCAGTTCATTGGTGAGTTCCTCGTCGCTGCCGGCGACCTGTTCCGCCCGCCCTTTCGTGGCGGCTTCGGCCAGCGACCACCAGTGTCGAATGCGATGCGACAGAGAGGCGACACTGCGTTCCCCGGAGAACTCAGCGGCCGTTACCGACAGGACCGAACCCGGCGGCAGCTTGAACACGCCTCGCCAAATGCAGCTGTCATCCGGTACCCATCCCTTCGAAAGCATTGCCGCGGCCGCATCGATATCGAGCTCCTGGCAAAACCCTGGAAAACGGTTGATCGCCTTCAACTCGGAAGCAAAAACAAGTGCATCGCGTGTTGAGGCGATATAAAGCGGCTTTTTACCCATTCGGTCGCGGGCGAGATGGAGCGTCCTTGTCCTAAGGTCCCACAATCCTAAAGCGAACATGCCGGCGAAACGGGTGAGTGCTTTTTCGAGGCCCCAACTCTCAATTGCGGCGAGCATGACTTCGGTATCGCTGGCGCTCCGAAAATGATGGCCTGTACTCTCCAGCTCACGGCGCAAATCACGGAAATTGTATATTTCGCCGTTGAATGTAATGACATATCGGCCGCTTTCAGAATGCATCGGCTGACGGCCAGCCTCTGACAGGTCAACTATGGCCAGCCGCCTGTGGCCGAAGGCCACCCCCGATTCACAGTTTACCCAGAATGCCTCGCCATCCGGCCCGCGGTGACGAAGTGCGGCCGTCATCTGCTCTATTGCCCTGAGCGGCCTCGTGTCGGCTGAATCGGAGGCAAGAAGAATTCCGGCAATACCACACATACCATTACCCCGGATTGTTGGAGATTGCAGAAACTGCTTTCGGCGTACCGGCGACAAGGCAGATGGTTAGCGCAAACCATACGATCGGGTGGCGGATGATCAGATGCGGCATCCCGAAGATGATGATTGACACCACGAGCGCTAACAGCGCGTCGAGCTTCGCACGCCACACCGATATGATGGCGGCGCCGACTATCCAGACCAGCGCCAGAACCGCAATGAGACCACCTTGAGTGTACAGGTCGAGGATCGTGTTGTGAGCCTCGAAGGGCCGTTCCAGAAATTGCGAGTCGAACACTGATGGGCGCTCGAGATGCGGACCTGGACCAAGGCCCAGCGACCCGGATTCGGCGCCCTTCTCCAGCGCTTCGTTCCAGAGATGCACGCGGAGTGCGGCGGTTTCGGCAGTGGCCTCGCCGCCTTTGTCCTTGGTCAGGCCCTTGGCGAAATTTTCGAAGACGCTCGCCTCAGTTACGGCGTAAGGGGTTATCGCGATCGCCAACGGAAGGATACCGACAAGCAACAGGAGGACGGCTTGCCGTGAAAAGCTGACTCTGTTGCCACCGGTCTTGAGCCATGTCCTGATCCGCAGCCCGAGGAACGTCAGGCAGGTCAGGATGCTGGTGTACAGATAGGTATCGCTCTTTGTCAGCCTCCCGACATAGAAGGTCAGGAACAAGCTGGCGATCCCAAGAAACCTGCCCCATCGATTGCTGGTGGTGGTCGCAAGATGCAAGGCTAGCGGGCCAAAGATTGCGCAGTAAAGCGCGAGCTGGTTTGGATTATGCGACCAGCCACGGAAGCGGTCCCAGTACCAGGGATCGACGCCTGCTTGGGGGATCCAGCCCCAGCCCTGTCCCAGCTGAACGGCAAGCGCGATATTCGCGATGCCCACAACCCACCAGCCAGTACGACGCAGCCGGCGATCAGCGTCGGGTTCTGCAGCGGCAAGGCAGGTGATGCTGACCAACAGCAGGTAGGCCATCGTATCGTGCATCAGGCCCGTCAGATATAGAATTGTGGTCAGATAGCCGACGACGGTGCCGATCCCGAGAGCAAGCGCCATGATCGTCCAGAAGCTCACAAGGCGTGTCAGCGCCGGCCTTGTCTCCAGGTGGCCCCCGGCGAGTACGCGCCCAATCGACAGCATGATCCAAAGTACGATGAACAGTTCGCCAACCCCTAAGGGCGACCCTGGAATGTCGAGTTGCACCGCATAGGTCGTTGCGAGGCCGCAGGCCAGGATCGCGTCCCGGATCATCGGCGCCAGTCCAATCTGCTTCTCGCAGCACCCTCTCCAAACAAGATCGGAGACGCCGGTCGGGCGAGATCGCTGTAGGGTTTGGCGCCAAGGATATTTTTGTACAGATCGCAATATTGGGCCACCACCCGCGGCAGCGCGAACTGCTCCCGGACAAGTTCGACGGAACGACCGCCCATGACCTTTCCGCGACTGCGGTCGGAAAGGATGTCAACTATTCGAGATGCAAGACCATCGGCGTCGTGCGGTTGGACAAGATAGCCGTTCCATCCATCCTCGACCACTTCATTGCAGCCGGGCATGTTCGAGGCAACGATGGGCAAACCCGCCAGCCCTGCCTCGAGCAGGACGCGCGGGATTCCTTCCCGATATTGTGTGGGGAAGGCGAACACGTCGGCCATGCCAAGAAGGGCTGAAACATCGCGTCGTGGGCCAAGCGCGATAACATGAGGAGCGTGTCGATCGATTTCCGACTTGTCGACTGCAAATGGACCTTCGGACTCCCAAGGGCCGACAAGCACGAAACGAGCGTTAGGTCTTTTGGAAAGGACGCGGGGCACTGCTTGAAGCAGTATCGGGATGCCCTTCTGGCGGGTCAGCCGGCCCACAAAAATCACGATCTCCGCTGACTGGAGCCCTAATTCCTTGCGCATTTTCGTTGCCGGCGGAGCAAGATGCCTCGCCATGGCGAACGCATCGACGTCGATGCCAGAACTGCGGATCACTCTTCCGCTGCCGGGTTCAATTAATCGAAAGCGCTTGAAGAAGGCCTCATCGTCCCGGTTCTGAAACACCGTCGCTGCCGTCCAGAAGGAAGCAAGCCACTGCAGTCCGCAAAAGATTGGACGCAAGGCCAGAGCCCGCGGTTCCAGCGAGGAGAATGTCCAGCCGAGGCCGTTGATCGTGCGTACGACCGGAACTGTTCCGCGCAGCGAAAGGGGTGCCAGCAGGTTAGGCTTGGTGTCGAAACTTTGGACAATGTCAGGCCGGAGTTCCGCAACCAGTTTCCGAATCGCTCTTACGGCGGTCCACTCGCCACCGCCGCTGGCAAATCGGTCGAAACCGTAGCCGCGATGCGGAATGCCATGCCGCAAAAACGCAGCCTCATCGCCGGTCGAAACCGCTGTGACCCGGAAGCCGCTTTCGCGCAGCGACATTAGGAACGGAATTCTCAGGGCGTGATCTTCGCCTCCCACACAAACGAGATGCGGATTCATCCCAAAGCTCCCGTCCGTGCGCCGTGTTTCGGTCGCATGAAGTAACTACCTTTCGCATCTGCTTTCATGGTTCTGCTTCGTTACTTCTGTGCGCGTGAAAGGGTACGGTAGGAGGAGGCTTGCCTACTGTCCTCGTCTGTTTGAATGAGGTAAACCGCATTGGGATCACGGCCTTACGCATAGCGCGAAGCACCTCGACGGCATCTTGTGGATACGCCGATGAATTGTGCCTCGAACTCTGGCGAGTTCTGCCAAGCCGGACTCGTCACTGATAAGCCAACCGAAGAAAGCCCTTCCGACAGTCGTGCGCTGTACGGCTGCTCTACGCTGGGATTCCTAAGCTCCCTGTCCGGTCCGCGTGTTACCAGGCATGATGATCAGCCCTCTCACCCACAACCCCTGACGCGACTTGCCTTCATGCGACCAGCGGGCAAGCCGATTCGACCCCTCCGATGTCGGAAACTGATCTGCCGACCGATATCCCGCGACGCGCGGGCAGACGCTTACGAATTGTCCACAACTAATTGGTTGCGGCAACGAGACTACGAAGGGCCTTGTCCCTTAGATTAAATGTTCTTCTGATATGTAAAGTTGCAGGTTAACAGCTAAATTAACAATTGAATTCCGCGACATGCAGGCTAAATTTTTAGACAATTAAACTATCTATTTCCAATTAATTGGATTGATCTGCATAGCCGTGCGAGCTTAACGTGGTTATATTCTTGATATTTATTTAATACATCTATTGGGATTTCTCTCTTCGTGCAGCATTCCTATTGGCGATCAACCATTCTATCAGCGCCTGCAGGTATGTGATTTGGCGCTAATATACACCCTCTAGTAGGCAATCCCCGGGGCGCTATCGAATGAGACAAAGGAATATTGGATGGCAACTCTGCACTACGCCTCGGGTGGTTCCGCCACCGAAATCGCAACCGCCGGCTTCAATCTGGCTGACGTTCAGTATGTTTCGCTGGTCAACGCATTGCCGGATGGCATGAAGGGTCTGGTGTACCTCAATGAGCACGAGGGCGTAACCTCATCCTTCATCGAGAAAATGACCCCCTTCCTCGGCAATCCGAATGTGTTTGGGTTCTATCTTGTTGACGAGCCCGATCCCACCGGCAGGTGGGGCACCTACGCAACCGCTGAGAATCTGAAGGCGGAATCCGACTGGATCCATGAGCATTTTCCAGGCGCCAAGACCTTCATCACCATGATGAACATGGGGTCCCCGACCAATCCGGATTTTACGAACACCTACAATCCGGCCAACACGCATATCGACTATTTCGGAATAGACCCCTATCCGGTGCGCACGGGAACGGACACGGTCGATTACGACATGATCGATCGAGCCGTGGCTGCAGCGGTGAAGTCGGGCATCCCGGCTAACAACATCGTTCCGGTCTACCAGGCCTTTGGCGGCGGTAACTGGGAGACTTCCGATGGCGGAAGACAGGTCATGCCCACCCCCGAACAGATGCAAATCATGATCGATCATTGGGCCGCACTGGTGCCGTCACCTGCCTTCGACTACACCTACAAATGGGGAACGCAGAACGGCGACACCGCACTTGAAAGCTCCCCGGAACTGCAAGCCGTTTTCCGGGAGCACAACCTCGCTACCACCGGGACCGAACCGCCTCCCGTCGAGACAAGCGACACCTTGTATGGCACCAGCGGCGACGATGTGTTTCACGGAGCCGGCGGCCACACGATGATCGGCTATGGCGGCAATGATACCTATTATGTCGACGATGTCCGCGATAAGGAGATTGAGGCTGCGGGCGGCGGTACCGACAAAGCATTCGCCTCCGTAAGTCATGCGCTTGCGGCCGGATCGGAAATCGAACTTCTCGCCACCAACAGCCCGTCCGGCACCACGGCGATCAACCTGACCGGCAATGCGTTCGCCCAGACTATCCAGGGCAATGCCGGCGCCAATGTCATCAACGGCGCCGGTGGGGCCGATACGTTGGTCGGCTATGGCGGCAACGACACGTACTATGTAGACAATGTCGGCGACAGGGTGTTCGAGTCGGTGGGCGGTGGTACAGACAGGGTGTTCGCTACTGTAAGCCACACGCTTTCGGCCGGCTCGCAGATTGAGCTTCTTGCCACCAACCCGTCAGGCACATCGGCAATCAACCTCACCGGCAATGAGTTCGCCCAGAGCATCGGGGGCAACGCCGGCG
>NZ_JAMYTB010000008.1:0-320419 GCF_040322275.1 Mesorhizobium sp. M0174 | reverse complement strand
AGCGGCAAGCGCGGTGAAGCTGCCGGGGATTACGTCATGACACTGTTATCGCTGCGTTACGCCGCGATGGGTCGTGTTCCGTCGCGCCCCCCTCTGTCCTGCCGGACATCTCCCCCTCCAGGGGGGAGATTGGCAGCTTCGCGGACTGCGCCCTTTCTGCATCCTACGAGATTGGCGAAAGTAGAGATGATAGCCAATCTCCCCCCTGGAGGGGGAGATGTCCGGCAGGACAGAGGGGGGCGCTGTCCCGCCAACCTCAGCCCGGCAACACCGAAACTTTCAAGGCCAGAAACAAAAAACCCGCCTCGAGGGCGGGTCGTCGGGCTGAATCAGCACCATAGGCAAATTAGTAGCATAGCTGCCGGCACAAAGCAAGAACAAAATACGTCGCAACCGACAAAAAGCGAGATCGGTGTTCAAAGACGGTCGCAAAGTGGCGTTCTGTCGCGTGGAGACTTCCGATGACCTCGCCCTCCTGGCTCACCGTCACCCAAGGCACGGCACCCTTGCTGGTTTCGATCCCGCATACCGGCATCGATCTCGCCGGCCTCGACAGCCGGCTAATCTCGCCCTGGCTCGGTCGCCGTGACGCCGACTGGTGGATCGACAAGCTTTATGACTTCGCAGAAGACCTCGGCGCGACCGTTGTGCATACGGCGATTTCGCGCACCGTCATCGACGTCAACCGCGATCCGTCCGGCGCCTCGCTCTATCCCGGCCAGACGACGACTGGGCTCTGTCCGACCGAGACCTTTGACGGCGATCCACTCTACCGCAAAGGTGAAGAGCCGGGACCGTCGGAGATCGACGAACGCCGCGAAAAATTCTTCCTGCCCTATCATGCCGCGCTGCAGGCCGAGGTCGACAGGCTGCGCGCTTTGCATGGGAAGATCGTCGTCTATGACTGCCATTCGATCCGTTCGGTGCTGCCGCGCCTATTCGAAGGCAAATTACCGGTCTTCAATCTCGGCACCAACGACGGCAAGAGCGCCGATCCAACGCTGCAGGAGGAAGTAAGGCAGATTCTGGGCGAAACCGGCGAGAGCTTCGTCGTCAACGGCCGCTTCAAGGGCGGCTGGATCACGCGCCATTTCGGCCAGCCGCAAAACGGCGTCCACGCGCTGCAGATAGAGCTGTCCAACCGCGGCTATCTGCGCGAGCCCGAAGGCAAGGGCATACCCGGCAATTGGCCGGTGCCTTACGATGCCGAATTCGCGGCGCCGATCCGCGTCACGCTGAGAAAGATCCTGGAAACCGCGATCGCCTGGGCCGAGCGCTGATGCGCGGCGCGCTTCATTCGAAAGGGACAATCATGACCGATCCTCGCCACAACATCCGTGAAGTGCGCAGCCCGCGCGGCAGCGAGCTCAACGCCCGCACCTGGCTGACGGAAGCGCCGTTGCGCATGCTGATGAACAATCTCGATCCCGATGTTGCCGAGAACCCCAATGAACTGGTCGTTTATGGCGGCATCGGCCGGGCGGCGCGCACCTGGAACGATTTCGACCGCATCGTTGCCTCGCTGAAGACCCTTGGCGACGACGAGACGCTGTTGGTGCAATCGGGTAAGCCGGTCGGCGTGTTCCGCACTCATCCTGACGCCCCGCGCGTGCTGATCGCCAATTCCAACCTGGTGCCGCACTGGGCGACATGGGAGAAATTCAACGAGCTCGATAGAAAGGGCCTGATGATGTACGGCCAGATGACGGCCGGCTCGTGGATCTACATCGGCACGCAAGGCATCGTGCAGGGCACCTATGAGACCTTCGTCGAGGCCGGCCGCCAGCACTATGGCGGCAATCTCAGGGGCAAGTGGATACTGACCGGCGGCCTTGGCGGCATGGGCGGTGCCCAGCCGCTCGCCGCGGTCATGGCCGGCGCCTGCTGCCTGGCCGTCGAATGCGATCCCGACCGCATCGATTTCCGGCTGCGCACCCGTTACGTCGACGAACGCGCCGACACGCTCGACGAGGCTCTGGAAAAGATCGAGCGCTGGACCAAAGCCGGTGAGGCGAAATCGGTCGGCCTCGTCGGCAACACCGCCGACATCCTGCCGGAACTGGTGCGGCGCGGCGTGCGCCCCGACATCGTCACCGACCAGACCTCGGCGCATGACCCGCTCAACGGCTATCTGCCCAAGGGCTGGTCGCTGGCCGAATGGCGCGAGAAGCGCAGCAGCGACCCGAAGGCCGTCGAAAGAGCTGCCCGCGCGTCGATGCGCGAGCACGTCGAGGCGATGGTGGCGTTCTGGAACGCCGGCGTGCCGACGCTCGATTACGGCAACAACATCCGCCAGGTGGCGAAGGAGGAGGGCTTCGAGAATGCTTTTGCCTTCCCAGGTTTCGTGCCGGCCTATATCCGTCCGCTGTTTTGCCGCGGCATCGGCCCGTTCCGCTGGGCAGCGCTTTCCGGCGACCCCGCGGATATCTACAAGACCGACGCCAAAGTGCGCGAACTCACGCCCGGCAACACCCATCTGCACAATTGGCTCGACATGGCGCGCGAGCGCATCGCCTTCCAGGGCCTGCCGGCGCGCATTTGCTGGGTTGGGCTCGGCGATCGCCATCGGCTCGGCCTCGCCTTCAACGAGATGGTCGCCAGGGGCGAACTGAAGGCACCGGTGGTCATCGGCCGCGATCACCTCGATTCCGGCTCGGTCGCCTCGCCGAACCGCGAGACGGAGGCGATGAAGGACGGCTCGGATGCCGTCTCCGACTGGCCCTTGCTCAATGCCCTGCTCAATACGGCGTCCGGCGCCACATGGGTGTCGCTGCACCATGGCGGCGGCGTCGGCATGGGCTTTTCGCAGCATGCCGGCATGGTCATCGTCGCCGATGGCACGCCCGAGGCGGCCAAGCGCCTGGAGCGGGTTTTGTGGAACGACCCGGCGACCGGCGTCATGCGCCACGCCGATGCCGGCTATGACATCGCGATCGAGTGCGCCAGGGAGAACCAGCTTAACCTGCCCGGCATTTTGGACTGAGCCGCGCCTTGCGCATCCTTCGGGCAGCCGAATACCGGTCGATGCCGTGGAAGAACGGCGGCGGGGTGACGACGGAGATTGTCGTGTCGCCGCCAGATGCCGGGCTCGACGATTTCGACTGGCGTGTCTCGATGGCGCTGGTCGAGGGCAGCGGCCCGTTCTCCGGCTTCGCTGGCGTCGACCGGACCTTGGCCTTGCTGGAAGGCGAGGGCATGGTCCTCGATATCGCCGGCCGGCCGCCGGTCGAAATCACCAAGGGTTCCGCACCGCTTGCCTTTCCGGCCGACGTGCCGACGCAAGCCACGCTGATCGCTGGCCCGATCACCGACCTCAACGTCATGACCCGCCGCGCCCGGGCGGCCCACACGGTCGAGCGCCTGCTGATTCCGGCTTCGACGGAGATCCAGGCCGAAGCCGATGAAACACTTATTCTGTGCGTCGACGGCGAACTCAGCGTGGCCGGCGCGGCGCCCATGCAATTGGGGCCGCTCGACGCGCTGTTGCTCGGGGCGCAAGCGCCGGAACTGCACCTGGACCCCGTCCGGCCGGCCAGGCTGTTCGTGATCCGCATCGACCGCATTGCCGGCAACGATTAACGTCTGTTTCCAAACATGATCGTGACGCCGGCCAAATATCGCGTAAGCTGGTCGCTGCATCACGAAAAAGCCTGAATCTTCCGCCGATCAGAAGCCGAAACGATGCTCATAGTGCTCGCCTGGAAGTTGTCGAGAGACAGCATCTTGTCGTGGTGCGGAAACAAACTTTCGGCCAAGTGTTGCGATGCAACCAATTGCATTTGGACCGGTTTTAGGGACATTGCCGTGGCGGTGACGCCGCACTGCGTCCCCAACACGGAACCTTAGATGAATATCCAGACCAATCTCGCACAGATCGAAAAGACGAGCGCCAGCTTCCCGGCTGTCACCGACGAGCCGATACGCTCCCATTTCCTGCCGGAAGATCGGCTGCGCGCTTTGGGCGCAGCCCTTGCCAATGGCGATGCCAAGGACTTGTTCGGTCTGACGCCTTTCGATTTTCAGGCGCGCATTCGTGACAGCGCCAGGAAGATTCTCGATGTCTACCGTTCCACCAACGCTGCCCAGGCGAGGGGCGAAACGATCACGCCCGCGGCGCAGTGGCTGCTCGACAACAACTATCTGGTCGAGGAGACCATTTTTCAGGTCAAGCGCGACCTGCCGCGCCGCTTCTATCGCCAGTTGCCGACGCTGAAACTGTCGGATGGATCCAGCGTGCCGCGCGCACTGGCGGTCGCGTGGACCTATGTCGCGCATTCCGACAGTTCCGTCTCGTCGGCCATGTTCAAGGCGATCGTCGAAGGCTTCCAGTCCGTCGAGCCGCTGAAGATCGGCGAATTATGGGCGCTGCCGTCGCTGCTGCGCTTCGTCCTGATCGAGAACCTTCGCCGCATCGCGGTCCGCGTCAATCGCACGCGGGAACTGCGCCAGATCGCCAACGAGGTCGCCGACCGTGTGCTGGCGACGGACGACAGCGCCGACCGGCAGGCGATACTTTCCCACTACAGCGCCCATGCGCAGGACACCACCTTCGCCACCCAATTGCTCTACCGGCTGCGTGACGGCTCGCAAAATGCCGGCAGGGCGCTGGAATGGCTGGAGGGCGAGCTGGAAAGGACCGGCTCCGACGCCGAGGAGATCATCCTCAGCGAGCACCACACGCTGTCCAGCGGCAACGTGACCACCGGCAACATCATCCGCGGCCTGCGCCTGATCAACGACGTCGACTGGACGGTGTGGTTCGAGGGCGTCAGCCGCATCGACACCTTGCTGCGCGAACGCACCGATTTCGCCGCCCTCGATTTCTTTTCGCGCGACCAATACCGGACTGCGATCGAGGAGCTGGCGCGCCGTTCCGACCTCTCCGAATTTCGCGTTGCCGAAAGGGCGATCGAGCTCGCCGGCCATGCTGCCGATGCACCGGGCTCCGAAAGCGGTCCGATCGCTCATACCGACGTCGGCTTCTTTCTGGTCGGCCCGCGCCGGCAGGAGCTCGAGCGGTCGATCGGCTACCGGCCGACCATCGGCAAGACGCTGAACCGGACGTTCCGCAAGACCGGATGGCTGGGCATCGTCGTGCCGGTGTTTGCGCTGACGGTCCTGCTTCTGGTCGTTTCCGGCAATGCGCTTGCCAATCTCGGCCTGTCGGTGCCGTCGATCGTCCTGATGCTGGCCCTGTTCGCGGTGCCGGCCAACGAAGGCGCGCTCGCATTCTTCAACACCGTCGTCTCGCTGTTTTTGAAACCGACGCGTCTCGTCGGCTATGATTTCAGGCACGGTGTGCCGCCCGAGGCGCGCACGCTGGTGGTGGTGCCGTCGCTGATCGGCTCGCGCGACGATGTCGAGGAGAACATCCGCAACATCGAGGTGCATCACCTCGCCAATACGGCGGGTGAGGTCTATTTCGCGCTGCTTTCCGACTGGCCGGACTCGAAGACCGAGATCGATACGGCGGATGTCGAAATCCTCGAATTCGCCCGCGCCGAAATCGCCAGGCTGAACGCCCGCTATCCCTCGGAAGGCGCGCCGCGCTTTTATCTGCTGCATCGGCGCCGGCTCTACAACGCATCGCAAGGCGTCTGGATGGGCTGGGAGCGCAAGCGCGGCAAGCTGCACGAATTGAACCTTCTGCTGCGCGGCGACAGCGACACCACCTTCTTGCCGTTGGAAGTGCCATTGCCGGAGAGCGTCGTCCACGTGATGACGCTGGACGCCGACACCCGCACCACCCGCGACGCCGTCGCTGCGCTGGCCGGCAAGCTTTGCCACCCGCTCAACCGTCCGCATTTCGATGTCGCACGGCGCGAGGTTACTGCAGGTTATTCCATCCTGCAGCCGCGCATCACCGCGTCGCTGACCAGCGGCGACGAGGCATCGTTCTTTCAGCGTGTCTTTTCCGCCAATCGCGGGCTCGATCCGTACGTCTTTGCCGTGTCAGACCTCTACCAGGACATCTTCGGCGACGGTTCCTTCACCGGCAAGGGTCTTTACCATGTCGACGCCTTCGAGGCGGCGCTGAAGGGCCGCATCGAGGAAAACACCATCCTCAGCCATGATCTGCTCGAAGGCGCCCTGGCGCGCTCGGCCTTGGTCACCGACGTCGAACTGGTCGAGGACTATCCGACCCGCTATTCGGTCGATGCGTCGCGCCACCATCGCTGGGCACGCGGCGACTGGCAGCTTCTGGGCTTCATCCTTGGCCCGCGCTCAAACGTGCCGGCGCTGTCGCGCTGGAAGATGGTGGACAATCTGCGCCGCTCGGTGACGCCGATCTTCTGGGTGATGGCCGCGATCGCCGGCTGGACGCTGCTGCCCTTCACGCAGGCCGCGCAATGGCAGGCGCTGCTGATCCTCACGCTGTTCATGGCGCCCACTTTCGACATCGTCAACGCCATCCTGCCGAAGAGCGGCGATCAGACGCCGCGCGGCCATTTCTCGGCACTGGCACGCGACGTTGCCTTCGGTACCGCCCTGGTGGCGCTGAAGATTGTCCTGATGGCGCACCTAGCCTGGATGATGGGCGACGCAATCATCCGCACGCTCTACCGCCTGTTCGTCAGCCGCCAGAACCTGCTCGAATGGCGCACCGCCTCGCAGGCACACAAGGGCAGCGACAACGATCTCGGCTCCTACTACAGCATCATGTACGGCGCCGTGATCATCGGCGTCGTCGGCCTCGCCGTCCCGGTGCTGGCCGATTCCACCGGCGCCTTCGTCGCCTTCTTCTTTGCCTTGTTCTGGATCGGCTCGCCCGCCATCGCCTGCTGGATCAGCCGTTCGGCCGAAACCGAGGACCGCCTGCGCATATCGGCCGCCGACATCCACGCGCTGCGCACCGTGGCGCGGCGTACATGGCACTATTTCGAGACTTTCGTGACGGCCGAGCATCACCATCTGCCGCCGGATAATTTCCAGGAAAGCCCGGCCCCCGTGGTGGCGCCCCGCACCTCGCCGACCAACATCGGCGTCTACCTGCTGTCGGTGATTTCGGCACGCGACTTCGGCTGGATCAGCCTCTCCGACGCCGTCAACCGCATCGACGCGACCATGTCGACCATCGAGAGCATGCCGCGCGATCGCGGTCATCTCTTCAACTGGTACGACACCACGACGTTGAAGCCGCTCTATCCGCTTTACATTTCTGCAGTCGACAGCGGCAATCTCGCCGGCCATCTGGTGGCCGTGGCCGCAGCCTGCGCCGAATGGGCCGAAGCGCCGTCGGTGCATGTGCAGGGCGACTTCGAAGGCATCCTCGATACTGTCACCATCCTCGACGAAAGCCTTGAGGAACTGCCCGACGACCGGCGTCAATTGCGGCCCTTGCGCCAGCGGCTCGCCGACCGTCTCGATGGCATGCGGCGGGCGGTCGAATTGATCAAGGCGCAGCCGGAGATGGCGTCGATCCGTACCATCAACCTGGCCGTCCTGGCCGGCGAGATACGCAAGCTCGCGACAGCCATCCACACCGAGGCAGCGTCGACCCAGAGCGACACCATCGCCGATTGGGCGGCCAGGCTCGAAGCCACCTGCGAGGCGCATGTGCACGACGCGCACAGCGACGAAAACGCCGTCGCGGCATTGCGGGCCAAGCTTCTGACGTTGCGCGAGCGCACGCGCCGTTTCGCCTTCGAGATGGATTTCTCGTTCCTGATGCGGCCCGAACGCAAGCTCCTGTCGATCGGTTACCGGGTCGAGGAGCATCAGCTCGACGAAAGCTGCTACGATCTTTTGGCCTCCGAGGCGCGGCTGACCAGCCTGTTCGCCATCGCCAAGGGCGATTTGCCGACCGAGCACTGGTTCCGGCTCGGCCGGCCGATCGTCGAGATCGGCTTCCAGGGCGCACTGATGTCCTGGTCCGGCTCGATGTTCGAATATCTGATGCCGCCCCTGGTGATGAAGGAGCCGCAAGGCAGCATTCTCAACCAGACCAGCAAGCTCATCATCAAGCGCCAGATCCAGTATGGCCGTTCGAAGAACGTACCCTGGGGGATTTCGGAAGCGGCCTACAACGCCCGCGACCGTGAACTGACCTATCAGTACACCAATTTCGGCGTGCCCGGGCTCGGCCTGAAGCGCGGCCTTGGCCAAAATACGGTAATTGCGCCTTACGCGACCGTGCTGGCAGCGCAGTTTACGCCGCATGAATCCGTGCAGAACCTGGCCAGGCTGAGGCGGTTGGGCGCGCTGGGCCGGCACGGTTTCTACGACGCGGTGGATTTCACGCCGCAACGCGTCCCCGAGGGCACCGACCACGCCGTCGTGCTCAACTACATGGCCCACCACTCCGGCATGTCGATTGCCGCAGTTGCCGATGCGATCTTCGAAGGGCGCCTGCGCGACCGCTTCCACAGCGATCCGGTGATCGAATCGGCCGAATTGCTGCTGCAGGAAAGGGCGCCGCGCGACATCCCGACTGCGACCGTCAGGACCGAGGCCGACGAGCGCTCGAAGGACGAGACCGAGCTGGAAAGCCCGGACACCCGCATCGTGCTCGATCCGCTGAGGGCGCTGCGCTCGACCAGTGTCATGTCCAATGGCCGCTACTCGGTCATGGTCACCGCCACCGGCTCCGGCTACAGCCGCTGGGGCGACCTTGCCGTCACGCGCTGGCAGCCGGATCCGACCGAGGACCGCCTTGGTTCCTATATTTTCCTGCGCGACGCCAGTAACGGCGACTGGTGGTCGGCCACCGCCGAGCCGAAGCGCGCCGCCGGCGAGCGGGCGCAGACGCTGTTTTCCGACGACAAGGCGAGCTTCGTCAAATCGGTTGGATCGCTGCGTTCGGAAGTCGAGTGCATCGTCATCTCGGAAGGCAATGGTGAGGGCCGACGGGTGACGCTCCACAATGATGGCCCCGCCGACCGGCATATCGAAGTAACCTCGTTTGCCGAACTGGTGCTGGGCTCCGAGCCCTCCGATAATGCCCATCCGGCTTTTTCGAAGATGTTCGTGGAAACCGAGATCGCGCCGAACAACGGCGCGATCTTCGCCACCAGGCGCAAGCGCGAAAAGGACGAACCCGACGTCACCATGGTGCATTTCGTCACCGACCCGTCTGGATCGGCGCGCGACGCCGAGGCGGAAACCGACAGGCGCGCCTTCATCGGCCGTGGCCGCACTATCACCGAGGCGGCTGCCTTTGATCCCGGCGCCAAGCTTGGCGGCCATTCCGGCTTCACCCTGGATCCGATCGCATCGCTTCGCCGGCAGGTGCGGGTGCCGGCCAACAAGAAGATTTCGCTGACCTTCTGGACCGTCGTCGGTACCCATCGCGCCGAATTGGATGCCGCCATCGCCCGGCTCGACCATCCCGAAAGCTTCGCCCGCCAGGCGATGCTCGCCTGGACGCGCTCGCAGGTGCAGACCCGGCACCTTGGCCTCAGTCTGTCGGACGCCGCCAATGTGCAGAAGCTGGCGCGCTATCTGATCTATCCCGACCCGTTCCTGCGCCTTCCCGGCGAATCCATCGTCTCCGGGCTCGGCAGGCAGTCTAGCCTGTGGCCGACCAGCATATCCGGCGATTTTCCGATTTTCCTGGTCAGGATCGCCGATGTCGCCGATCTGGAGATCGTCGCCCAGGCGCTTCGCTTCCAGGAATACATGCGCGCCCGCGGCATGATGATCGATTTTGTCGTCGTCAACGAGCAGGCGTCATCCTACGTGCAGGACCTGCAGCGTGCGGTGGAGACGCTGTGCGAAAACAGCCGGTTGCGCGGCAAGGAGCTCGGACCCCGCCAGCACATCTTCGCAGTGCGCCGCGATCTGATGGAGGAAACGACCTACAGGACCTTGCTCGCCGTCGCTCGGGTGGTGCTGCATACGCGCAACGGCACCATCTTCGACCAGATCGAGCGCGCCGAGGCCGCGGCACTGCAGGCGCGGGACGCCGCCCTCCAGCCGGCAGACCTTGCAGCGCTTCGCGAGCCGTCCTTGCCGGTGCCGACGTCGCAAGCATCTGCCGCCCAGGCACTGATCGAGGGCCGCGTCGACGGCAGCGGGCTCGACCAATGGAACGGTTTCGGCGGCTTCGACGGCGACGGACGCCACTACGTCGTGCGTCTTGCCGGCCGGCGCACGACGCCGCAGCCGTGGATCAACGTCATCTCCAACCCATCGTTCGGGTTCCACATTTCGGCTGAAGGCGCTGCCTTCACCTGGAGCCGCAACAGCCGCGACTATCAGTTGACGCCATGGTCGAACGATCCGGTCACCAACCGGCCGGGCGAGGGCATCTATATCTACGATCATGCCAGTGGCAGGGCGTTCTCGCCAATGGCTGCCGTGGTGCGTGATCCGACAATGACCTACGAAACCTGGCACGGGCAGGGTTTTTCGACGTTCCGCTCACAACGCGGGCCGCTGTCGATGGACCTGACCCATGTCGTCGATCCCGTCGATCCGGTGAAGATATCGCGGCTGCGCATCCAGAATTCGGGTTCGGTGCCGATGCGGCTGCGCGTCTACGCCTATGCGGAATGGGTTCTTGGCGGCCATCGCTCGCGCACCGCTGCAAGCATCGTTCCGTCGAGGGATGCCGCAACCGGCGCATTGCTGGCGCAAAATCCCTATGGACTCGATTTCGGCGAGCGAATCGCCTTTCTGGCCGCCGACGGTGCGGTGCATTCCGTCACCGCCGACCGCGGCGAATTCATCGGCAGGCAAGGCACGAGCGAGTTTCCGCATGCGGTGCTGAGCGGCGCCGACCTGTCGGGCCGCGTAGAGGCCGGCGACGATCCCTGCGCGGCCATCGCACGCGACATCGACATCGCTGCCGGTGGCGACGTCACGCTGCTCTGGCTGCTCGGCGACGCGGCCTCGCCCGACGAGGCCAGCGCGCTGGTGCAGACCCATCGCTCCAGGGATTTCGATCAGCGGCTGGCCGACAACGAGCGCACATGGCGCGGCTTTCTGGACACCATCCAGGTCGAGACGCCGGACAAGGCCCTCGACGCCATGGTCAATCACTGGCTGCCCTATCAGAGCCTGGCCTGCCGCATCCGTGCCCGCTCTGCGTTCTATCAGGCGAGCGGTGCCTTCGGCTTCCGCGATCAGTTGCAGGACACCTTGGCCTTGCTGGCGCACGACCCCAAGCTGGCGCGCGATCAGATCCTCAACGCGGCGCGGCGGCAATTTCCCGAAGGCGACGTGCAGCATTGGTGGCTGCCGCGCACCGAGGCCGGCGTCCGCACCATGATCTCTGACGACGTGGTCTGGCTGGCCCACGCTACCGCGCGCTACCTGCTGGTGACCGGTGACACCGCGATCCTGAAGGAGCAACTGCCCTTCATCGAAGGGCAGGCGCTGAGCGAAGGCGAGCACGATGCGTTCTTCATCCCGGAAATCTCGAAGAAGACAGCCTCGCTCTACGACCACTGCGCGCGGGCGCTCGATCTTGCTGTCAAGCGCAGCAGCCCGGCCGGGCTGCCGCTGATCCTCGGCGGCGACTGGAACGACGGCATGAACCGCGTCGGCGAGCACGGCAAGGGCGAGAGCGTATGGCTGGGCTGGTTCCTGCTGAAGACGCTGGGCGAATTTGCCGATGTCGCCAAGGCGGAGCGCGATGCAAAGCGCGTGCAAGCCTGGACGAAGCACGCCGAGGTGCTGAAGCGGGCGCTGGAAAGCACCGCCTGGGATGGCGAGTGGTATCGGCGCGGCAGCTTCGACGACGGCACGCCGCTCGGCTCGCGCAAGTCGGATGAGTGCAAGATCGACTCGATCGCCCAGTCCTGGAGCGTGCTTTCGGGCGAGGGCGACCCGGCGCGGTCGACCACGGCAATGGGGCAGGCGATGAAAGCGCTCGTCGACGACGAGCTCAAGATCGTCAAACTGTTTACCCCGCCCTTCTCGAAGACGGAAAAGGACCCGGGCTACATCAAAAGCTATCCACCGGGGGTCCGTGAAAACGGCGGCCAATACACGCACGCCGCGACATGGTTCGTTATTGCGCTCGCCGAGATGGGTCGCACCGACGATGCGTACCGTTGCCTTTCGATGCTAAATCCGGTCAACCATGCGCTCGATGAAGCCGCGGCAGAGCGCTACCGCGTGGAACCCTACGTCGTCGCGGCCGACGTTTATTCCGGGCAAGACAAGGGCGGCCGAGGCGGCTGGACCTGGTATACCGGGTCGGCGGGCTGGCTTTATCGCGCTGCGGTCGAGAGCATTCTCGGCATAGAGCGCCGCGGACAGCGCCTCCAGTTCACGCCGCGACTTCCCAGCCATTGGGACGGCTATTCGGCAACCCTGAAGATGCTGGGTGCCGAGATCAAGGTACGCGTCGTCCGCGACAAAAAGGCCCGGGCCATCTCACTTGAAGTGAATGGCACGAAGACCAAATCTTCGTCCTTCGAGCCAAAAGCCGGCGACAATGCCGAGGTGGTCGTTAGAATACCGACCTAGATTCAAGCACTTGGAGCGTCGCTCAGGGTTCCCCAGGGCACGCGCGGGCGCTCCAAGTGCCTCTACCGGTTATATTTGCGTTTGACCTTGCTGAATGCCTGCACACGACTTTAGACGTCGTGTCTGGGGTCTTGCTGATTAAAAATGTGGCAGTGCTTTCCAGTTGCCATGATTTTGCCGCAACGCTGACATTTCACCTTTTATCTCAAACTGTTAGACGATCACGGCAAATTTCGAAGCGTCGTCATCTTTTGTTCGCGGAATGGGAACGGAAGAGGTAGACGAGCATTGTTTTGCGACGCGTCAACCGATACGAGTCAAAAAATGACGCACTGCACCATAAATAATTGGCGGAGTAGCTGAAGTGTCACTTCTGCAAATCTACTGGCGAGCCCTTGGTTATCTCGCTGCCGACAGGAAACGCGTTGCGTTTATCTGCGGGGCGAACGTCGCGCTTGCCATTATCGCCATTCTCGAGCCGATTATGTTCGGCCGGGTGATCGATGCCATTTCGGACCGCGGCTCGGTATTCGCGACACTGGCAATGTGGGCCGGTCTCGGCGCGTTCAACATCATTGCCTTCGTGCTGGTGGCGCGCGGTGCCGACCGCTTTGCCCACCAGCGGCGCAGCGAGGTTCTCTGCCAGTCATTCGAGCGCGTGATCACCATGCCGCTTGCCTGGCATCATCAGCGCGGCACCTCCAATTCCCTGCACACGCTCCTGCGCGCGGTCGAGACCCTGTTCAGCCTCTGGCTGGAATTCATGCGGCAGCATCTGTCCACCGCGGTTGCGCTGGTTCTGCTGGTGCCCACCGCGCTCAGCATGGATATCCGCATGTCGATGGTGCTGCTGGCGCTTGGCGCGCTCTATGTCGGCATCGGACGGCTGGTGATGCGGCGCACCAAGGAAGGCCAGGCGGCCGTAGAGCGGCACTACCACAAGGTGTTTGCGCATGTGACGGACTCGGTCAGCAACGTCGCCGTCCTGCAGAGCTACAACCGCATCGGCCATGAGACCGAGGCGCTGAAGCGCTACGTCAAGAACCTGCTCGACGCACAGAATCCGGTGCTCGACTGGTGGGCGATGGCCAACGCGCTGCACCGCCTGTCGTCGACGATTTCGATGATGGTGGTGCTCTTGATTGGCGCCTATCTGGTGACGCACGGCCAGTTGCGGATCGGCGACGTCATCGCCTTTACCGGCTTTGCCACACTGCTGATTGCCCGGCTCGACCAGATGTCGGCGTTCGCCAACCAGATTTCCGAGGCGCGCGCCAAGCTCGAGGAATTCTATCATCTCGAGGACTCTGCATCCGACGCCGTCGAGCCCGATGGGCTGCGCGAGCTCGTCAACGTCACGGGGCACGTGCGTTTCGAGAATGTCTGCTTCGAGTTCGGCAACTCGGGGCAGGGCGTCGACGACGCGTCGTTCGAGGTCCAGGCCGGCCAGACGGTCGCCATCGTCGGCCCCACGGGCGCCGGCAAGACGACGCTCATCAACCTTCTGCAGCGCGTCTTTACCCCGTCCAGCGGCCGTATCCTGATCGACGGCATCGACACCCGCACGGTGACCCGCAAGTCGCTGCGCCATTCGATCGCCACCGTGTTCCAGGATGCCGGCTTGCTCAACCGCTCGATCGAGGACAACATCCGCGTCGGCCGTGCGGAGGCGACCTATGACGAGGTCCATGCCGCGGCCAATGCCGCCGCCGCGCAGGATTTCATCCTGTCGAAGAGCGAGGGCTACGACACGGTCGTCGGCGAACGCGGCGGACAGCTGTCCGGTGGCGAGCGCCAGCGCATCGCGATCGCCCGCGCCGTGCTGAAGGACGCGCCCATCCTGGTTCTCGACGAGGCGACCAGCGCGCTCGACGTTGAGACGGAAGATCGCGTCAAGGACGCCATCGACGAGTTGCGGCGCGGCCGCACCACCTTCATCATCGCCCACCGCCTGACCACCGTTCGCGACGCCGATCTGGTCGTGTTCATGGACAAGGGCCGGGTGGTCGAGATGGGCGGGTTCACCGAACTGTCGCTGCGCAACGGTCGCTTCGCCAGCCTGCTGCGCGCCGGCGGTCTGCTCAACGACGAGGAGGTTCGCCGCCTCAGCCGCCCGGTGAACGAGGCCGCCTGAGCAGCGCGGTTTGCCTTCTCCCTTTGCGGGAGAAGGTGGCCTCGCGAAGCGAGGTCGGATGAGGGGTGCTCCGGCTTGGCTCAAATCTTCATCCAAAATCCAGACTTCGGCGCACGGCGATCATTGGCGCCTCACTCCGTCCAGCACCCCTCGTCCGGCTCGACGCTACGCGCCGATCCGCCTTCTCACGCAAGGAGAGAAGAGAGGACGTACCGCCGCTGTGGTTGCCGCAACTCCGCCGGCGGTCTATGTAAGGCCGCATGAGCGACACGACCTCACGCCCCTCCGGCTGGATGGATATTGCCAACCCGACGCGGTTCGTCGGGCTTGCCGACAAGGTCGTGCCGTGGCTGGCGAGCGTCGCCGCCGTCGTCCTCGCTGTCGGTCTCTATATGAGCTTCACGGCGCCTGAGGACTTCCAGCAGGGCATCACCGTTCGCATTATGTATATCCACGTGCCTTTCGCCTGGCTTGCCATGATGTGCTACACGCTGATGGCGGTCTCGGCACTGGGCACGCTGGTCTGGCGCCATCCGCTGGCCGACGTGGCGCTGAAATCGGCGGCACCCATCGGCGCCGTGTTCACCGCCCTTGCGCTGATCACCGGTTCGATCTGGGGCAAGCCGATGTGGGGCACCTGGTGGGTGTGGGACGCCCGGCTGACCTCGGTTTTCATCCTGTTCCTGATGTATCTCGGCATTATCGCGCTGACCCGCGCGCTAGACGATGCCGGGCGTGCCGCCTGGGCCGCGGCCATCATAACGCTGGTAGGCTTTATCAACATCCCGATCATCAAATTCTCGGTCGACTGGTGGAACACGCTGCATCAGCCGGCGTCGGTGTTCCGGCTCGGCGGCCCGACCATCGACCCCAGTTTGTTGTGGCCGTTGCTGGTGATGGCGCTCGGCTTCACAGTATTGTTCTTCGCCCTGCATCTGATGGCGATGCGCACCGAGATCCGACGCCGCCGCGTCATTTCGATGCGCCGGGTTGCCGCGAGGCAGGCTGAACGGTAGCCAACCGATAGGATCAAGCCATACGCCCGCGTGCTGCCACCGGCAGCGTCTCGATCACCTTGTCGCCTTCGATCAGATGCACCTCGTCGAACAGGTTGGTGACGACGCAGCAATGGTCGGGTACGACGCGCACGCGCTCGCCGATGCGAAGCTCTGCGCCGCCCGAAAGCGTGACGTTGCCGTGCTCTTCGCTGAGGCTGGTCACTCTTGCGCCTGAAATGCCCAGCAGCTCGCCGAAATCGGCGAGCCCCAGCGTGTCGCTGGAGAGCGCCTTGCTGCCGGCGTCAAGGATGGCGCGTGTCGGCGTTGGACGGCTGACCACCGTCGACAGTACGGTCAGCGCACAATCGTCGAGGCTGCCGACGCCTTTGGCGATCTGGTAGCGGTCGAGATAGATGTAGGTGCCGGGCCGGTATTCGGTAACGACGCTATGCTCGCCGGAACGCCACATGTCGGGTGTGCCGCCGCTGGAGATGCGCTCGCAAGCAAGGCCGGCTGCGGCAAGTGCTTGCTGCGCATCGGCGAGCCACGCCTCGGTCTCGGCAGCGCGGCCAGCCCCCGGGTAGGTCATCAGGCCGCCGAACACGAGCCCTCGGACCTTGTCGATCTCGCTCGCCAGCGCGACTGCCTCGCCGGCCGACTGCACACCGCAGCGGCCCATGCCGGTGTCGCATTCGACCAGCACCGGCAGGCGGTGGCCGGGATCGGTAAAGGTGGCGGCAAGTCCCATCAGCGTGTCCATACTGTCCGTTGTCACCGACAGGGTTACGCGGCCGTGCAGCGCCTTGAGGCGTTCCAGCTTGGCCCGCCCGAGGATATTGTACGGCAGAAAGATGTCGGTCAGTCCGGCATCGGCCATGATTTCGGCCTCGCCGATCTTCTGGCAGGTGATGCCGATGGCCCCGGCCGCGACCTGCTTTTTCGCCCAGTAGGGCAGCTTATGGGTCTTGATGTGCGGCCGGAGCTTCAGCCCGTGCCGGTCGGCATGGGCCTGCGCCCGCGCGATGTTGGCTTCTGCGCGGCGGGCGTCGATCAGGATTGCCGGCGTATCGAGGTCGTCTATGCTGCGCATGGAATGTCACCTTTGGGAATTTGTCGGGACTTATGGCCCCGATCGTCGCCGATGTCATGAGGCCAGAATGCGGTTTACGTCGACACCGGATCGGTGTTCGGTTATGCGCTGTAGGCGCCGCCTGAAGAAGGGATCATGATCATGAAACGCTCCGCCATCAACGACATCATCCGCGACGCCGACGCCTTCATCCGTTCGTTCGGCTACATCATGCCGCCCTTCGCCTACTGGACCCCGGAAGAGATGAAGGCGCACCGGCAGGATTCGGCGGCCATCTTCTCGTCGCGGCTCGGCTGGGACATCACCGATTACGGCCAGGGCAAGTTCGACGAGCTCGGCCTGTTCTTGTTCACTGTTCGCAACGGCCGCTACGAGGACATGAAGAAGGGCATGGGCATGCTCTATGCCGAAAAGATCATGATCTCGCGCAAGGATCAGCTGTCGCCGATGCACCGCCACAACATCAAGGCCGAGGACATCATCAACCGTGGCGGCGGCAAACTGGTGCTGGAGCTGTTCATGCATGACCGCGATGGCGGCATCGATCCGAAGGCCGAAGTATCTGTGCCTGTCGACGGAACCATCCACAGACTGCCTGCGGGTGGATTGCTGAAGCTCGACCCAGGCCAGAGCGTGACGCTGCTGCCGGGCGTCTGGCACGCCTTCTGGGCCGAGGGCAAGGACGTGCTGATCGGCGAGGTCTCGACCGTCAATGACGATCTCACCGACAACGTTTTTCGCGAGCCGATCGGCCGCTTCGCGGACATCGACGAGGACACAGCACCGCTGCACCTCTTGGTATCCGATTACGAGAAGTGGGTGGGTTAAGGCAGGGTGGCGAGGAACACTTATGCTTGAGAGTGAAGGTTCTCGGCAATCAGCCGCTTCTGTCGCAAGTCGACCCGAGTCGTTGTGCACAGCTGATCCAGCGGCATTTTGACGTGGGCTTCGTCAAGCGGGATTAGCGCGTAGTAATTGCCCTCGCCCGGCTGTGGGATTGGCGCCGGGGCCGACTTGTCATCGTCGGGATCGACTCGTGAGGCGGCAATGATGACCCCTCGGGAATCGTATACCGCGTGAAGCGCTATTGGCATGTCTTGGCTCCTCAGGGAGAACTTATCGCCGCGAATCTTATTTGCATATCGTCTGATACGTTCGTCTGGATTACCTCGGTCTGGCCTGTCTCGTCGATGTAGGTATACAGGCTTTCCCAGCGCAAAGTGGCCGTGCGAAGGACAACCGCCGCACGTACCGAGTACCCCCAGTAGGCATCGCCTGTTCCGAGCTTCCAAAACCACACCATTTGGCTGCCAGCTCGTTGGAAAGTGGATTGAGTGACGAAAGTGGCCAAGGAAGTCTCCTTGAGGCTTGATTTCCGTAGAACCTGGAACTCTCGAGGAGTCTTCTTGCAACATCCGCTTGCGACTGCCAGAGGATAGGGAACACGAGCACCCTCGGACGGATAGGCATTTCAACCTCGCGAGACTGAATTTGCGGGAGAAGATGGCACTGGTCAAGCGTCAATCTTCGGTGGCAATGGGCGGCTGCGCACGCTTTTCGTGCATTTCCACTCCTGGTCTAACGCTGATGCTTGTCGGCCCTGCGGTTGCCCAGCAGGAGCTTGCGTTCGAGATGCGCCCGCAACTCCCCATAATACGCCGTCAGGAATGCGCGTGCGTCATGGGCTTGTGGTGCCGCGCCGATCTTGCGTCCGATCGTTTCGGCCACCGTCCGCAGGGCGAAATAGTCGTCGCGGCGCAGCACCTCCTCCAGCTTGTGGAGTTCGGCAATCCCGTAGGCATCGAGCTGGGTGTGGCTGAACCGGAACGCGCCGGCCGCCGAATCCTGTCGTGCCGACAGGTCTTCAAGCAAGGCGCGCTTCGGCGCCTCGACCACCCAGGTCCCTGCCAACAGGTCGCCAATCCGCATGCGGTCTCGATTGAACAGCGGGAACAAGGCAAACAGCAGCGTCCACACCAGTCCGAAGATTGTCGTCAGTGCGTCGGCAAGGTCGGTCCCGCTGCGTCCGGCGATGATCGACAGCGGCAGGAACACCTCGATCTCGCGCATCAGGTTGCGGGCAATGACCTGGTCGATCGACAGGCCGTCGCCACTGCGCGACGCGACCCGGATGCCGACGATCCGCTTGCCGGGCGTAGCCGCGCGCCGGCCTGCTTCGAAGGCGATGAAGTAAGCGTTGCGCAGAAAGAAGATCAGGATGATCCAGACGACGAAGAGCGGCTGGAATCCCTCGCTGCCAAGGCCTCCCACCCCGAACAGCGCGACGATCGTGATCACGATTGCAGCCACGGCGATGAACACGACGTCGAGAAGGAAGGCGGAGGCCCGCGTGCCGGCGTCGGCGAGCCTAATCCGGAGATCGACGCCTTCGGGCGTGATCAGCGGCCGTATGGCCGCGAACGCGGCGCGCCTACCGATCGCCATGCCGCACCGCCCGGAACAGGTAGAAATAGCCGAGCCACAGCGCCAGCATGCCACCGCCAATGGCGTAGCGCGTGATGTCGCTGGTGATGGTCTGCCTGCCAATGCCCTCGAGCAGCCCGGCAAACAGCAGCATGACCGAGACCCCGACCATGGCGTTCGCGGCGATGCGTCCGGCGCGAGCCGCTGCCGCCATGCGTGTCAATTCGCCGGGAAAGGCGATGCTGGTGCCGATGCGCATGCCGGCCGCGCCGGCCAAAGCGATCGCGAACAATTCAGTGGTGCCGTGGATGGCCAGCCAACCGCCGAGCTCCATGCCAAGTCCCTTGGACCAGTAGACTTGGAACAACGCCCCGATCATGCAGCCGTTGAACAGCATCAGCAGCACTGTCGGCACCGCGAAGGCGAAGCCAAGGGCGAAGGCCAGGATTGCGACCTGGACGTTGTGCGTGAACAGATAGGCGGCAAAACCTGAGAGAAAGCCATTGTCGCCATCATAAAGCATGTTGCGCAGCAGTTCGGCCGACGTGTCGGGGCCGCGGCCTCCTGCCAGGCCGGGCGGGATGATCGCGTCGAACCAGCTCTTGTCGGATGCCACCAGCCAGGCGCCTGCACCAATGCCGATCACCATCAGCGCGACCGACGCCAATGTCTCGCGCCACAGGTCGCAAATGGCCTCGGGCCAGTCGTGCAGGAAGAAATCGGCGAGGCGCTGCCGCAGCCCGCGACGCGCGCCGTAGAGATAGAAATAACCGCGCAGCGACAGCGCTTCGAGATAGCCGACCAGCGCATTGTCGAGCGAGGTTGCGCGCGCCACTGACAGGGAAGACAACGCCGATCGATAGAGCAGGGGCAGCGACAGCAGCTCCTCTTCGGAAAGCGTCCGCGGCGCACGCTTCTCGACACGCGCCAGCAGCGCCTCGAATGCCTTCCAGTCGGCCTCGCGCTCGCGGCGGAAGCTGGCCAGCGACTGGCGTACCGCGTCGCCACGTGCAGCATTGTCGACGACTGGCGCCGTCACAGCAAGTCCTCCTGCTTGAACTGCAGATAGCGCTCGACCAGCGCGGGACCCAGCCGATTGTGCTCAGCTTCGATCACGTGCGCCCCGAGCAGGCGCAGCCGGCCGATGACGACCTGCCTTTCGCGCAAAAGCCCTCCGGCGACGACCGCGCGGGCAACGTCCTCGCCAGAGCGTGGCGGCATATCGGCCAGGCCCTCCAGTTCGGTGTCCTTCATCAGCATGAACAGCACGAGATGCCGTTCGGTGAGCCGGCCCACGGTGCGCAGCATCAATTCCGCGCTGATCGGATCGACGAAATCGGTGAAGATGATGACGAGCGAGCGGCGGTCGAGCCTAGCCGCGAGCGTCGTCAGCGCCAGCGTGAAATTGGTCTCCTCGCTGGAATAGTCGATCTCCGCCGCTCGTTTCTGGATCATCGCAAAGTTGGCGGGGCCGCGTACCGCGCCGCTCGAAACGCGCGGCCTTGCATCGAAGCCGAACAGGCTGACCATATCGCCGCCCTTCAGCGCGATGAACGCCGACAGCAAGGCGGCCGTCACGGCCCGGTCCACCTTAGGCACACCGTCGACCGGCTCGCACATCAGGCGTCCACTATCGATGGCCAGCACGATGTTGTTGTTCTCCTCGATGCGGAACTCGCGCGCCAACAGCTTGCCGTGGCGGGCGCTGCGCTTCCAGTCGATCATCCGCCGGCCCATGCCCGGCTGGTAATCCTTGAGCGCGTCGAACTCGCGGCCTTGACCGGCGCGGCGCTGCGCATGGCCTTCGGCAAGCGTCGCATGTTGCAGCAGCGTGATCGCCTCGCCGCGGGCGCTGCTGACGTCGGGCAGCACCGCAACCTTTCTTTCCACCGGCAGCACGACCTGGTTCCAGACCAGCCCAAACGGCCCGCGCCAGCGCACCCAGAGACGGTCGAAGCTGGCGACGCCGCGCCGCAGCGCCTGGAAGCGGAGGTTGAGCGACCCGCCTCTGGCGGTCGGCTGCAAGGTCCCGCCGCTGGCGCTCACCGGCGCCAGACGCGCATCGTGGCCGACGCGAGCCTCCGCGGCGCGCGGCCCCGAGTGACGGGCGGTGATTTGCACGCCGAATTCCCCACCGACACCGACCTGCTGCGGCGCATCGATGCTGGCATTCAGCGATGCCCGTCCGCGTCCCGCCGCGGCATCCACCGCCAGGAAGGCAAGCAGCAGGCAACTCCACAGCAATCCCAGATACCAGAAGGACGGCAATGCCAGCGCGACCAGGAAGGCCGGCACCGCGCCGGCAGCAGCTGCACACACCGCTCGGCCGCTGGGATAGATCAACGTGGTGCTTCCGTCTGGTCGACCAGGTCGGAGACGATCTGCTCGACCAGGCGGCCGTCGATCTGGGCCGCAGGCGAAAGGATGACGCGATGGCGCAGTGCCGGCACCGCCAGCGCCTTGACGTCGTCGGGGATCACATAGGCGCGTCCGTCCAGCGCCGCCCGGGCACGCGCCGCCCGCGCCAGCATGGCGCCGGCGCGCGGGCTGGCTCCGACTTCCAGATCGGCATTTTCGCGCGTAGCCCGAACCAGCGCCGCTATGTAGCCGACAACATCGTCGACAAGGGTGACGGAGCCGACGACTTCAAGGGCCTCCTGCAGCGTCTCGCGGTCCGTCTGCGCCTTGATGCCGTATTGCGCGATGTCGTGCGAGGCGGATCCGCCGCCGTGATGGACGATGATTGCCCGTTCTTCCTCGGGGCCGGGATAGCTGACGCGGTGCTTGAACAGGAAGCGGTCGAGCTGCGCCTCCGGCAGCGGATAGACACCCTGGTGCTCGATTGGATTCTGGGTCGCGACGACCATGAAATTGCGGCCAAGCGAATGCGTGGTGCCGTCGAACGTGACCGCATGTTCCTGCATCGCCTCGAGCAGTGCGGCCTGCGTCTTGGGCGGCGTCCGGTTGATTTCGTCGGCAAGCAGGAGATCGCAGAAGATCGGACCGCGCGTCAGCGTGAACTGCCCGGTCTGGAAGTTGTAGATGTTCGAGCCAACGATATCGCCCGGCATCAGGTCCGGCGTGAACTGGATCCGCCCATAGGCGATCCCAAGCGCCTGGGCGAAGCAGCGTGCGGTCATGGTCTTGGCCGTGCCGGGCGGACCTTCGAGCAGGATATGCCCGCCCGCAAACAAGGCGGTCAGCATCAGGTCGACCGTATCGTGCTGCCCGGTGATCGCCTTGGCCACTTCTTCCCTGATCCGTGTCGCCAGGGCCTTCACATCATCGACGTTCACCGAGCCTCCTTGCCGTCCAGTCGTGCAGCCGCTCTGCTGCCTGTTGCATCTGCGTCAGGTTCTTCGCCTCGTCGGCGGCTTGCGAACGCGTCGTAAAGCCGCCAGCTTGCTCCTTATCGCGAGAGTCGAGCCAGCGGTCGAGCGCTTTGCCTTGCAGTCCGTGCGGTGCCCCGAGCAGCGCGCCGGCGCGCACCCGCATCAAGGCCGCATAGCGGCCTCCCAGCTCGTCCAGCCGGCCGGCACGCCGCATGAGCATCGCCGTCGTATCGACCAGCGCACGCTTGCCGAAGGCGATCGCGCGCTGGTCGGCGCGCGGCGGGCCGAACCGGCCAAGGCCATGCAGGAACGCCAGGGCCGCCGCGATCAGGATCGTCAGTGTCAGCGCCAGGAACGGCGGCTCGACAAGGAGCTTGGCCAGATCATACTTCCGCCCCGCGCCGTGCAGCGTCAGATCGAACATCACCGGGCCGTCATCGGGCTGGAGCACGGCAATCAGCCCGAGCGCGGCTGCTGCCTTTTCGGGATCCTTGAGGGCGGCGTTGTTGATCAGGTCGGGGTCAGTCAGGATATAGAACGGCTTGTCGTCCAGTTCGGTAAGCACAGCCTTGTCATTGCCGGCTGCGATGAGAGGGTACTTGTCGGCCACCCACTGCAATTCTTCGGGTGCGGCAACCATGTTGCCTTCGATGTCGAGTTGCTTTGCCGTGCTCTGGCCGGCACCGATCTTCGCATCGGCGATGCGGCCAAGCCATTCGTTCACCACCGAACCGGGCAATCGCCCGAATTTCATGTTCCAGCCTTCATGCCCCTGCAGCGGCAGGATCTGCCATTTGGGAAGCACGAAGAGCGTGTTCTGGTCCTGGCGAAGATTGAGGATGCGGCGAAGCGCCTCCTGGTCGCTGTCGGGCGAGATGGTGACGATCAGCAGTATATCTCTGGCAAGATCGTCTTCGGTCCGCGCCATCAAGGGCGCTTCGCCGGTGAGCCGCAGCCATCCCACCAGACCGGCGTAGCCGACGCCGCTTTTCGACAGCGGCGTGGCGCCGCCATTGCCGGGTTGCCGGAAATCGGGAGCATAGGTGGACAGCAGGAAGAAACCGGCGGCCGCAAGCAGGCTGGCGAAAATCCCCCAAAACAGTGTCTTTCGATTGAACGGCTCCTGCGCCTTGACCGCCGGTGCGCTCACGTCCAGGCATCCCGGAAGGCGAAACGTTCATAGGCGCCGCGTGCTTGCCGCCAGCCTTCCGCGCCAACCGGCCGGCGCGCGAACAGCGCCGCCTCGACGATGCGGGCGATCTCGGTAAACGCATGGCGTGCCCTTCCCGGCAGGGAAGGGGCATTGGCGATGTCGCGCGCGGTGAGCGACGGGCGCAGGAAGTCCGGCAGCCGGCCGGCAATATCGGCGACGCTGCGCCGAAGCAAAAGGTGAACCGCCTCGTCATAGTCGCCGCGTGCGGCCAACGCATCCGCTTGCAACAACAGGATCTGCGCGGCGCCGGCGTCGGGGCGCCAGGCTTCTTCGTCTTCGACTTCGGGCCGCGCGCGCTGCCACGGCAGCCGCCAGGCGATGCCTTTCACCTCGAGGAAGACCAAAAGCAGGATGATTGCGACGCCCGATATCACCGCCCCCCAGAACAGATAGATCATGTAGGGGCCGAGCCACGACAAAAAATCCTGCAGCGGCTTCAGCCACTCGGGTGGCTTTGGCGGCATATAGGCCGGCAGGTCGAACTGGATCGACTCATCGGCGATCAGCTGCTTGTGAAGATTGGTCAGCCGTTCGGCTTCCGCTGTGCCTGGCTGTGCCACCGCCACCCGCTCCCCTGCAACCTGTGGTTCCCAGCCGACACTGACAATGCAGCACAAGAATTGCAAGTGGGCTGGACGGCGACCGTCAATCTTGGCAGAATTACTGTTAGGGCGCCGTGATACTGTTACGGCGAAACACGGGGGGAAATCATGGCTTCAACGACACTGGAACGGCCTGAGAAATTCGAGATCGGCAGGGTGTTCAACAACAGCTTCGCCGTAATCGGCCGCAACATCGGCTTGTGCGTTGGGCTCGCGCTGCTGTTTTCAGGCTTGCCGGCGATTATTCTTCGGCTGTGGGGCCAACCGCAAATAGATGCGGTTCTGCAGGGCGACCCCGGCGCCGCGGCCGATCCGTCGACGATGTTTCAGAATTCATGGATTACGGTTATTACGGGATTGCTATCGTTCGTTTTCGCGCTGCTGCTCCAGTCGGCGCTGGTCCGGGCGACGATCGAGGACTTGAATGGCAAGCGGCCGACGTTTGGCGACTGCATTCAGATAGCCATCCGCAATTTGCTGCCGACCCTTGGTATTGGCCTGCTCGTCGGCCTGGGTGTGGGCCTGGCGTCGATAGCCTTGCTGGTTCCCGGCATCATCTTATGGCTCGGATGGTGCGTGGCAGTGCCGGTTCTGATTCAGGAGCGGCTTGGCGTGTTCGGTTCGATGTCGCGCAGCCGTGTGCTGACCAAGGGCAACCGCTGGCCGCTATTTGGCCTCTTCCTGATCCTGATGGTCATCGCGATGGTCATCCAGTGGGTGATGCTGGCAGTCATCGTCATGTTTGGCGGGATCATTGCAGATGTGTTGGCAGCCTTGGTGTCGACCGTACTGTCGATGGTGCTGTCGGTGGCCACGGCGGTCAGCTATGTCGAGCTGCGTCAGGTCAAGGAAGGCACCAGCGTCGAAGAACTGTCGCAAATCTTCTCGTAGCGATCGTTCGCTCCGGCTTTTCACCGACGGCTCGGCTCTCGCGTTGCGCTCGAGCAGCCGAGCTTGGTCACAAGGCCTTTGTCTGCTGCGCCGGCAACGCTGCGGCCAGGCGGTGCGCCCATTCTTCGATGCTAGTGCGGCTCGCCAGCAGTTCGCCTGATCTCGATGAGGACAGCCGGAATGCAGCGATCGTCGCCATGGACCGGTATGGCCTAGTCGCCGTCGCGGCTGATCACGTAGGGCTCGTTTGCCGCGACATTGAGCTCAATGTCGGCGCGCAGGCCGGCAAGCGCTGTCTGGCCGAACTCGATTGCCTGGTCGTAAAGCACGCCGGCGTGCCAAGGCCGCGCAATGCGGAGAAAGTCCGGCGTGAAGGAGTGGATCGTCGCGATCCGCGTCGCTCTGCCCTGCTTCGCCCGGTCGTCGAGATGAGCGGCCACGCGGTCATGAAACGGTGCGAACATGATCTCGGCGCGCCGGTTCCGTTCCGCCGGGTCGAGGGCGATATTACGGGGGATTTCAATGTCCTCCGACAGCGCCGGAATGCTGCCGCTGGAACCAAGCGGCCGTCTTGGTCAGGCTCTGGATGATGGTGTGGATCACCTCGACGCCATTGGCCCGCGCCGCCGCCAGCAGGCGCTCCTGGTTGGGGATCGTCTGCGACGCCGTCTGCCGGTAGAAGTAGTGGTCGGGACCGCGCTCCGGATGCGCCGGATCGGCGCCGGGCTCGAGCCAGACACGTTGCATGTCGACCAGCAACAGCGCGGTTTCGCCGGCCCGGAACGGCTCGTTTCGTTTCGGCAGTGATGGCGTCATGCTTGGTCCTGTGTTGCTGATCACAATCCGGCTGATTTAGCTGATTTTGGTCCGCGCGTCCTGCGTGGCGGACACACTTATTGGGAGTATTCGAAGTCGCTAATTTGAGTTAAACTTTGTTTTCGGGCGTGGAGACGGGGGTCTCTGTCATGATCGATTCAGACGTGTTCGACTTTGTCGAACGCTGCAGGAAACACACAGCTACCGGGCCGCTGCTGAGCGACCTTCTTGATACCGTGAGGAATCTCGGTTTCGAGCACCTTATCCTGAGCGGTGTGCCCCTCAGCGGTCAGAAACTTGCGCCGATGGTTGAACTGAATGGCTGGCCGGCCGGCTGGTTCGAACGCTATGTCGAGGCCGAGCACGCCGCCGTCGATGGTGTTTGCATCTACTCGGCAAAAACCCTGAAGCCGTTCCTTTGGTCCGAAGTTCCGGCAAAGTGGTCGGATACGGAAGGTTCCCGACGCGTCGCCGGCGAGGCGACGGAGTTCGGCATCTGTAGCGGCTTCGCCGTGCCGATGCTCAGCATTCACCATTGGCAATCGGTGCTGTCGTTTGCGTCTTCTGCGAAGTCCTGCACCCTGTCGCCGCGCCATCAAGTCCAACTGGTGACCATGGCGGTCTATGCCGGCATGTCGATCCAGGCCTTGGCGAATGACGATGATGACGATGAAGGCCTGCTGACCGATCGGGAAAAAGAGGTGCTCTTGTGGGCCGCGGCCGGCAAGACCTCGTCGGAAACCTCACAGATTCTCGGCCTGACCGAGCGTACGGTCAAATGGCACTCGACGCGGGCTCGCGAGGCTTTTGGCGTCGCAACAACCACGCAAGCGGTCGTCGAGGCGGTGCGCCGGCGCCTGATCCACCCCTAGAGCATGATCCCGAAAAGTTGCAGACTTTTCGGATAAGATCATGCGAAGAAACAAAGAGCTAGAGCAGGACGACCGTCCTGCTACTAGCCGCGTCAACTGTCCCATCGGACAGGTGACGTATATTAGCGCGACTGCGAGTATCCCTTTGAGAACGATCGGGGGATCGCGCCATGATAACGGCCCACGTAGTCAATGCGCACAACAAGCATCTTTACGAAAACGAATTCGACGAATTTCTGCGCCGGCGGCACGACTTCTTCGTGCACCAGAAACATTGGCGCCCTCCAAGCCCGGACGGTCGCGAGCTAGACCAATTCGATACCGACGCGGCGACTTACCTGCTTGGTATTGAAGATGGTCGCGTGGTGACCTCGGCTCGATTGATCCCAACGAGCGAGCCGCACATGGTTTCGGAGGTTTTTTCTCACATGTGCGAAAAGTCGGGCGTCCCGAGGCGCCCCGATTGGGCCGAATGGACGCGCACCTTCGTCGTTCCCGACAAACGAACTGCCGGACTGAGGGGCACGCTGACGCAGCTGTGCTGCGCGGTGATGGAATACGCTCTCGACGAGGGCCTCAGCGCCGTCGGCGGCGTCCAGGAAACCTACTTCATGCCGCACCACGGCGCGCTGAAGTGGCGCGCCGAGCCGATGGGCATGGCCAGGGAAGAAAACGGCGAATGGTACATCGTCGCGTATATCGAAGTGAACGAGGCGGCACTGGCGAGCGTCCGGAAGATACTGGGGATTGACTATTCGCTGCTGGCTCGGCGGGGGATGCAGACGCCGTTTGTCGAAAGCAACAAAGTCCTGTGGCGCGCATCAGCCTAGAGCGGTCGCCGTGTCGCGCGGTTGGGTCTTAGAAAAATACATCTCGACGTTTACCATTGGGAGGAATGCAAGATGAAATTGATATCGATTTTTCTCATTGTAATATCCTCGCTCCTAATGTCCGGTCCCAGTCACGCTCAAACATCTCAACCTACGCAGGAGATGGTGGATCTTATGGGAAAGTTAGAAGTCGAGTGGGATAAGTTGAGAACGGGAGGGAAAAGTGGCGATTTCCAGCCGCAATGTTCGTCCGGAACTGGCTGTGAGAGAGCTTGTGAGTCTGGAAAGAGTTGCAGCTGTAGCTCCTCTGGAGGCAGCTGTTCATGCAGCGAGTGCAAATAGCCAGGCTCACGCCGGGCGCCTGTGTCGATGACGCACCGACCCTCGGCCGGATTATGGTGACGGTGCACTATCTTTTCGCCGCTTGCCTGCCTCGTTTTCGGGGTTTCGCCGCTTGCCGATTTGCCCGGCTATGCTCTCGGCACACGGGTGCATCGAAAACCGCGACATCGGCGGGCGTCGATCCTCGATGAGCAGTTTTTGTGGATGGTCTTCGGGCGTGAAAACACTTTGGCTCGCCCGTACGGTGCTGGGGGATGCGGCAGACCGGGAACGCAGGTTAGCTATCCAGGGAGGGGAAATATGGACCGTCGTACGTTTATTAAAGTGCTCCCGGCAGCGGGATTTACTACCGTAGCCGCAAGTGCCTATGGACAGGAAACACACCTTGATGATGCGAGCCGGAGGGAATTCGAAGATCTGTTGGCAACGCAGGACGAGATGCGACGCCATCTTTTTGCAATCACCGATACCGAGATTCTCCCGGAGGGGCCTCTTGACCGGGTCTACTACTGGAACAACGTAGGGCTCAATATATCCGCGATCGACCATACCCCGGCCGCGGACCAATTGGACGGCGGCGGCTCGAGCGCACCGGACCCGCGCCGGTTTGGTGAGCAGCTTGGTCCGCATCGGTCCTCATACGCAATGGCGGTTGCTCAGATAGCCGTCTTTGAGGCAATCAATGCGTTCCCCAAGAGCGCAAATTCGAAGAAATATCAGAGCTATACCGGCTTCAGCAGCGCGCCATCAGCGCCTGCGGACGCATCGTTGGACGGTGCGATCGCCCAGGCTATGCATGATGCCCTTGCCCACCTGTACCCGTTCAAGGCAGCTGATGTTCGCAGTGTCCTGGACAGAGATATTGCCCGCATGTCCGGTACATCACCGACGGGCGACAAGATCGACATTGGGGCTGGACGCAAGATCGGTCAGGCGGCGGCGAAATCCATCATCGAGAAACGAAAGGATGACGGGACAAACCACCAAGAGATCAAATTCGCCGATCTGCCACCAGACAATGGGCCCCTAAAATGGTCGATTGATCCTGTCAGCAAGATTGAGACGGCACTCGGCGCTAAATGGAAAGACGTGACACCGTTCTTGCTGATGAAAGGCGATCAGTTCCGGCTCCCTGATCCGCCCAAACTCAACGATGCGCGGTATATTGCGGCGTTCGACGAGGTAAAGGACATCGGAAGGAAGGGCGTCTATCCGATGGACACCTCGCGAAAGAAGGGTGAGACGTTCCGCGCAATCTTCTGGGGCTATGACGGGACGCCAAATCTCTGCGCGCCCCCACGTCTATACAATCAGCTGGTGAGGACTATTACCACTGATAAAAAAATATCCGATCCCGCAGAATTGGCTAGGATATTGGCTCTTTGCAACACAGCAATGGCCGATGCAGCGATTGCGGCTTGGGATTCCAAATTCACGCATCGCTACTGGCGCCCAGTAACTGGCATTCGCTGGCCAGGAGTGGAAGGGGATGCAAAGGGGGATGCATCCAATGTGCCGGACCCGACGTGGGAACCGCTGGGATCGCCCAATACGGATTCGAAGAAGGCCAACTTTACCCCTCCTTTCCCCGCGTACCCGTCCGGCCATGCAACTTTCGGGGGAGCGCTGTTCCAGGTTTTGCGGATGATTTTCAAGGACACCGGCGACGATACTCCCTTCGTGCTCGTGTCAGATGAGTTCAACGGCAAGCACAAAGGGGTCAATGACGCAAAACCCCGGCGATATTTGCCGCTTTCGTTCGTGGCTTTGCAGGATGCCGAGTTTGAAAATGCCTTCAGCCGTGTGTGGTTGGGTGTTCATTGGCGGCAGGATGGCGAGGACGGCATCCAGCTTGGTAACAAAGTGGGCAACTGGGCATTCCAGAATGGTTTTGCAGAGGTCTAGCCTCTGTCTCATCGAGCGGCTTCAGCGCGCCCGAACAAAGCAAGCAGAAGCCTAACCCGCTCGGACAGTCAAGAGGTGTGGCAGGCAGGCCATGCGCAGCCAGCCGCAGCGAGCCGCCAAGACGCGCGAAGCACTTCGGCGGTGTAGGACAGCGGCACGCCAGAACGCGCGCAGGCCAGGCGTTGGCTTGCCCAATTGTGTTTTGACTATTTGCCTGCACGGGCGCGTAAAATATCAGGTCCGCCCGGTCGGGCGGACTAACTCAGGGAGGATGTTATGAAGATGAATCGACGTAATGCTCTCGCCCTTGGTGCCACCTCGTTGTCAACCCCGCTATTGGTTGCATTGCCGACTCCGGTAGCGGCCAAGACCTACGGTCCGACTGATGGCAAAGAGATTTTTCCCGGCGTTCGGCTCGTTGAACTGGGAACACGAGACTCCCATATCAAGGGGTACAAGAAAATTGCCATGGAAGACGTCGTCTACCAGCCAAAGGCAACTAGCCCGCTCGGGGATGTCATGGCCGACGATATGGTCTGCACGGTCACTGAAGGCGAGCTGCAGGTCACGGCCGGAGACATGCAGTTCACGGCCAAAGAGGGTGACGTTTGGAGTTGCGGCAAGGGTAGCACGAAGGAGGCTGCTACGAACAACGGAACAGCGGTCGCAGTGATGCGGGTGATTAACCTGAAGGCTGCATGAAGTTACCCACACTCTGGCGACTGCAGACGCTCCAGCCGGCTTCGGCCGGCGGGCTTTTCCGGTGCGCCACGGCTGCGATTAAGGTCAGGGCGACTGCTTTATGGACGCCGCCATTTTGTCGCGGCGCTCTTTCTCGGCAGTGCTGTCTAGAGTTGTAGCTTGAAGTGTCGGCGTCGGCCTCGATGACCGGACATTTCTGCCGGCGCGCTGTGGCCAGCGCGGCGGCAGACTGAGGCCTTAGCGCACGGGCGAGCCGCCCTTCAGTGGTGGTGGGCGGAAACGCTCTTGACGTATTCGGACACCATTTCCTTCGGTGCAGACTGACTGACGTCGCCGACGCTAAGGATGCCGACCATTCGCATATTCTTGTTGATCACGGGCAACCTGCGGATTTTCAGTTCCTCCATGTGCCGTACGGCCTTGGCCAGATCGTCGTCTTCGCGGCAGCAGTGAATGCCGGCCGTCATGACATCGCGCGCCGTTGCGGTGCGGCCGTCGAAACCATCCTCCGCCAGTCCTTTGCAGACGATATCGCGGTCGGTCACCATTCCGATCAGTCGGTCGTTCTCTCCGATGGGAATCGATCCGATATCCTGGGCTCGCATCATTTTCGCCAGTTCGGTGACAGCGGTTTCGGGGCTGACCCAGTCGACACCCTTATGCATTGCGTCTTTGACTTTCATGGCGGACCTCCCTTGCTGGGTTGGTGAATGTCTCCCTGTCCCATTCTAACGCGGACGGGGTTTGGCTGCCAGAGGCCATCATCCAGACCCGCATTTTGCGGTGGTTGTCATGCGTCCATCTCCAGCCGATCATGTCCCGGCTCTTCGTGCCAGGATCACCTGCCGCAGGTCGCGTCGGTCCACGAGCGATTACGGTGCGATTATGGTGACAATGCACTAATTTCTTTTTGCCGCCTCCCTCGTTTTCCGGGTTTCACGGCTTTGCCGATTTGCTCGGCGATACTCTCGGCCCACGGGTGCATCGAAAACCGCGACATCGGCGACGCGGCAATACTCGATGAGCAGTTCTTGTGGGACGCGTCGGACGTGAAAACACTTTGGCTCGCCCGAACGGTGCTGGGGATGCGGCATACCAGGAACGCCGGCAAGGTGCACATTCGACCGGGGGCGACGGTAAAAAGTGCACTCACCGTAATTCTGATCTATACTCCGGACACCAGCGCGAACGCCTAGGCGAAGGGCGGATGAAGCGCTTGATAGAGTTCTCTTTTTAGTCATGGGGCGATGTTAAGATGTTAGCCTCCGACCTGACGAAATTCATCGAGCAGGATCATCTGGCTCTGGATGCCTTCGTAAAGGGCGATCCTGAGCCCCTAAAAAACCTCTACTCGCGACAGGACGACGTCATTATTGCCAATCCCTTTGGCCCGCCGGCGAAGGGATGGAGAAAGGCCGCTGAGACCATGGAACGGGCCGCCACCAATTACCGGCACGGCAAGGCCATCGGCTTTGAGCGCATCTCGGAGTATGCGACAGCCGATTTGGGATACATCGTCGAGGTCGAGCGGTTCCAATCCAAGGTCGGTAGTGGCAACAAACTGGTGCCGATTGCGCTTCGAGTCACCACCATATTCCGGCGCGAGGAAGGCGCGTGGAGGATCGTCCTTCGTCATGCCGATCCGATAACCTCGGCACGCCCGCCGACGTCCGTTGTCGGGGAGTAGAAGGGTTGCCGGAGAGGTTTTAGGAATTACGGTGACGGTGCTCTAATTTCTTTTCGCCGCGTGCCTCGTTTTCCGGGTTCTCACTTGCCGATTTCCTCGGCGATGCTCTCGGCCCACGGGTGCATCGAAAAACCGTAACATCGGCGACGCGGCAATGCTCGATGAGCAGTTCTTGTGGAACACCTCGGACGTGAAAACACTTTGGCTCGCCGGTACGGTGCTGGGGGATGCGGCAGACCGGGAACGCCGGCAGGGTGCATCATGAGGCGGGGGCGACATGGTAAAAAGTGCACTGTCACCGTAATTCCGTACGCTCAACTCTTGGTGTGCACTACCTCGTGCGAGATCTGACGCTGGTGAAAAGCGCCAGCGCAAAGCTCGAGGGGAATAAAAATTCCCAACCAAGTGCCCAACTGACGCTAGCGGGTCGGGTCTGAGCAGCCGGGAATGTGAGTGAAATCAAGTGGCTGGGGAACCTGGATTCGAACCAGGACTAACGGAGTCAGAGTCCGTGGGTCTACCGTTAACCTATTCCCCAGCAGGCGCTTGTCGCGCAGGGTGGGCCGCCAGGCAGCCGCGCGGCCCTTGTAGCCGCCGCCGGAAAATAGTCAACCCTGTGTCTGGGTTCAATCGTCGTCTTCCAGCGCCTCAATTCTCGCTGCGGCTGTATTGCGAGTGCTCGAAGAACAGCACCACACCGAGCGCGATCAGCAGCGGGATGATCAGGTAGAACAGCCGGAACACCAGCAGCGCCGCCAGTACGCCGACCTGGTCCATATGTGACAAGCCCGCAAGGAACACCACCTCGAACACGCCGAGCCCGCCTGGCGCATGCGAGATCTGCGCGGTCGAGAACGACACCAGGAAGACGCCGAGCACGACGAAATAGCCGGGATTGCCTGTGGCGGGCAGGGCGAAGAAGATGACCGCCGCCGCCGCAAGCAGTTCGATCGGGCCGACCAGCAATTGCCGCGCCACGATCGGCAGCGCCGGATAATGCAGCTGAAAGCTGCCTATCCTCAGCGGCCTCAGATGCAGCCAGCTGCCGAAGACATAGGCCGCCACCACGAGCAGCATGGCAAGGCCGGCCGCCTGCGCCAGCCGGTGATGCGGCGTGCCGGAAAACCGGTCGATCACCTCAGGCTCGAGCAGCAGGACGATGCTTGAGACGAACAGCGTCGACAGCACGAAGGTGATCCAGCAGATCGCCACCAGAACGCCGACATCCTGGCCGGTCAGGCCCTTGGTGCCGTAGGCGCGGTAGCGGATCACCGCACCGGAAAACACCGAGCCGCCGATATTGTGCGACAGCGCGTAAGTGGTGAATGAGCAGAAGGTGACGAACAGCCACGACACTTTCTTGCCGATATGCAGCAGCGCGATGTGGTCGTAGCCGGCGAGCGAGGCATAGGCGACGACCGAGCTCAGCGCCGCGAGCACCCAGCCGCGCGCCGGGATGGCGACTATGCCGTCCCAGACATCGTCGAGCGAGATGCCGCGCAATTCGTGCAGCAACAGCCACAGCGAGAACACCACCGCGGCGATCCCGATGACGGGCCAGAAATAGCGGCTCCAGTTCATTGCCTGACGATCATGCGTTGCAGCCCGTACCCGTTGTCCGGTTCGCAGCAGGAAAACCGCCCGCGGTCCCGATTGGTTCATTTCAGAAATGCCTCATTGAAGCCGGCTATTCAACCGGGAAGGCGCGCTGTGGCGCTGGCGTCTTTCCTTCTCCCACAAGAAGGGGAGAAGGGATCACCAACGTCGCCGCCTTCATGCCGTCGGCAAAATTCGGCCCTTGCACTCTTGGTGATCCGGCCCGGCGCTGATAGTCTGGCCGCAACTTGAACATGTAAAAGCGCCTGCTGCGTCCGGTCTCCGGTTCGCGCGGCGCCGGAAGGAACGACAGTGGAAGACCACGAAGCCGGCGCTGGTGCGCCGGAAGTGGGCGTGTCCAGGGGTTCGCCGCCGCCATCCGGCCAGGCAAACCCAGCCGCCGGACGCTACGCCCGTCAGGTGCATCCCCGGTCCGGCAATGGACAGGCTGGCGACACGTCCCACGATCACAAGGGTCAGAACGGCCCGCATCAGAACGGCAAACCCAAGAAGCGGCGCAAGCGGCGGCGCGGGCGCAAGGTTTTCGCACGCGACGAGGCTCGTCCGGTGATAACAGGCACTTCGGTGCCCGCCGCCGGCGGGGCCCCGGCCGCTCGCCAGCCCCAGCCAGCGGCTTCGATCGCGCCCCAGTCCTCGATCGCGCAATCGGCTTCAATCGCGCAATTGCCTCCAGCCTTGCCAAGGCCGGGGCAAGGTGCCCGCACGCCGCCACCGCTGCAGGAATTGCCGGTGTTTGCCGCGCTCGACCTCGGCACCAACAATTGCCGCCTGCTGGTCGCGCTGCCGACGCGCCATGGCCAGTTCCGCGTCATCGATGCGTTCTCGCGCATCGTCAGGCTGGGCGAGGGCCTTACCGCCAATGGCCGGCTCGGCGAGGCTGCAATGGACCGCGCGGTCGAGGCGCTGAAGATCTGCGGCGACAAATTGCGCAACCGCAAGGTCAGGAAGGCCAGGCTGATCGCCACCGAGGCCTGCCGCACCGCCGCCAACGGCGTCGAGTTCCTCGAACGCGTCGAGCGCGAGGCCGGCCTGAAGCTCGAGATCATCGACCGCCAGACCGAGGCGCGGCTGGCGGTGTCGGGCTGCGGCTCCCTGGTCGAGCGCGACACGCAAGGCGTCGTGCTGTTCGACATCGGCGGCGGCTCGTCCGAAATCGCACTGATCGACCTCACCGGCCAACGCTCGCCAAGGCTCGCCAACCACATCGTCTCGTGGACCTCGCTGCCGGTCGGCGTCGTCTCGCTGGCCGAGCGTTTTGGCGGCCGCACGGTGACGCGCGAGATCTTTGGCGCCATGGTCGAGGATGTCGCAATACGGCTGCGCGCCTTCGACGGGCGCGACCGGCTGAGCCACCTCCTGTCCAGCCCGAAATTCCATCTGCTCGGCACCTCGGGCACGGTGACGACGCTTGCCGGCGTCCACCTCGATCTCGAACGCTACGACCGCCGCCGCGTCGACGGGTTGTGGATGGATCGCGACAGCGTCGACCGCATGGTCGAAAAGCTGGTCGGCTGGGATTTCCAGCAGCGCGTCGCCAACCCTTGCATCGGCGCCGACCGCGCCGACCTGGTTCTGGCCGGCTGCGCCATATTGGAGGCGATCCGTGCCGTCTGGCCGTCCGAACGGCTGCGCGTCGCCGACCGCGGCCTGCGCGAGGGCATACTGAGCGAGTTGATGGCCGATGACGGCGTCTGGCGCAACAGCGGGCGAGGCAGAGCATGATCCCGAAAAGTGGCTGCCGGTTTTCGGACAAGATCATGCTCAAACAAGTAATCAAGCAATGACCAAGAAACCGGAAAGACCGAGCTCCGCCGGCATTCGCGTGCTGAAGACGAAGATCAAGAAGAAAAGCGGCCTCAAGGAATCGTCGCGCCGCTGGCTGCAGCGCCATATCAACGATCCCTATGTCCAGCGCTCGAAGGCCGACGGTTATCGTTCGCGCGCGGCCTACAAGCTGATCGAGATCGACGACAAGCACCATTTGCTCAAGCCCGGCATGAAGGTGATCGACCTTGGTGCGGCACCCGGCGGCTGGTGCCAGGTCGCCGCCGCACGTACGAAATCTACCGCGGAACACCCGAACGTCGTCGGCATCGATTACCTGGAAATGGACGCGGTGCCGGGCGCGCCGGTGCTGCTGATGGATTTCCTCGATCCGCAGGCACCCGAAAAGCTGGCCGAGACGCTGGGCGGCCAGCCCGACATCGTGCTCTCCGACATGGCCGCACCGACCACCGGCCACAAACGGACCGACCACATCCGCACCATGCATCTTTGCGAGGTGGCGGCCGATTTCGCGCTGTCGGTATTGAAGCCTGGCGGACATTTCCTCGCCAAGACGTTTCAGGGCGGCGCCGAGAACGAATTGCTGGCGAGACTCAAGCGGAATTTCCGCTCGGTCCATCACGTCAAGCCGCCGGCCTCACGCGACGAATCGGTGGAGCTGTATTTGCTGGCGAAGGATTTTAAGGGCGGAAACGGCACAGCGTAAAAGTCGCTCTGTAGCGATCCTTCGCACCCCCCTCTGTCCTGCCGGACATCTCCCCCTCAAGGGGGGAGATCGGATGTCATCGCGGCCTTCGCAAACCTTCGACCGTGAAGAGTGAGTGCAGTGCCGAAGCTGCCAATCTCCCTCCTTGAGGGGGAGATGGCCGGCAGGCCAGAGGGGGGGTGCCGTCCCGCCGGCGGTGGAGGGCGCCACTCCTCAACTCCCCGGCGGGCTCACCGGCTCCAGCGTCTTCGGCGGTGTCAACCGGCCATGTCCAGACATGGCATTGCCGGCCTCCGGCGCCAGCCGCATGAACGACAGCGAGGCTGCCGCCGACACCGCCGCTACGATGAAGAAGGCGGTGTGGAAGTCGCTCAGCGTCAGCGGGCCGCCATGGATATTGGTCGACACTTCCAGGATGCCGCCGGCCAGCGCCACGCCGAGTGCGATCGCCAACTGCTGGAACACCGCCGTGATCGGCGTGGCCTTGCTGGTGTCGGCGGCCGAAATCTCGGCGTAGGCAAGCGCATTGATGCCGGTGAAGAACATCGACCGGATGAAGCCCCCGGCGAGCAGCATGGCGAGGATCAGCCCATAGGGCGTGTCGGGTGTGAACAGGCCGTTGATGGCGATGGACGCGGCAGCGATGAGCGAGCCTGAAATCAGCACCCGGCGGAAGCCGGCGACCCTGAAGATCAGGGCAGTGACGAATTTCATGCCTATGGCGCCGATTGCCGAGACGAAGGTGATCATGCCGGACTGGAACGGCGTCAGCCCGAAACCGATCTGGAACATCAGCGGCAACAGGAAAGGTACGGCACCAATGCCGATGCGGAACAGTCCGCCGCCGAGCACCGACGAGCGGAACACCCGATTGCGAAACAGCTCGAGCGCCAGCAGCGGATTCTTGGCGCGGCGCGCGTGCAGCAGGTAAAGCACCGCCGATGCCAGCCCGACGGCAACGGTGATAAAGCCGGCAACTGGCGGCAGAGCCGGCAGGCTGACCACCGACAGGCCGAACACGATGCCCGATGCCGCCAGCCCGCTCAGCACGAAACCGATGAGATCGAGCGGCGGCGTCTGCGCGGCGTCGGTCTTCGGCAGGAAACGCGTGGCCAGCCAGATGCCGATCAGCCCGATCGGCACATTGATCAGAAAAATCCAGTGCCAGGAGAAATAGGTCGTGATGAAGCCGCCGACCGGCGGGCCGACCAGGGGGCCGACCAGAGCCGGGACAGTCAGCCACGACATGGCGGCGACGAGCTCGCTTTTCGGCGTCGCGCGTACCAGCACCAGGCGTCCGACCGGCGTCATCATGGCGCCGCCAATGCCTTGCAGGAAACGTGACACCACGAAAGCCGGCAGCGAATTGGAAATGGCGCACGCGACCGAACCGACGATGAACACGGCGATCGCGGCACGGAAGACATTCTTGGCGCCGAAGCGGTCGGCCATCCAGCCGCTGATCGGAATGAAAATCGCCAGCGATACAAGATAGGCGGTCAGCGCCAGCTTGAGCGCGATCGGGCTGGTGTGGATGTCGATGGCGATCGCCGGCAACGATGTCGCAATGACGGTCGAATCCATGTTTTCCATGAATAGAGCGACCGCCAGGATAAGCGGAATGGTGCGGTTCACGATGGATCCGGCCTTGAAATGTGCGTCGCGATTGCTTGCCGGCCCTGGGGGCCAAACCGACAGGTAGGGCGGTTATCATGGCTTGGCCCGGATGTCGCATTAATTTGCTGTCACGTTTGTGCGACCGCAAGTCTCGCAGCCCCTGGGGCAAAATGCAGCTTCGCCACTACACAACCATCGGCTTTTCAACGGCCACGGGACGTGTTACGAGCCAGCGCCAATCCTGAAAGGGAAGAAGACGAGTCGGCGCTGTCCATCCAGGGCGAGCGCCTTTCCTGCATTCCGAGGGCTGGCCATGGCAAAAATCATCGAGACGTCCACCGGCGCATTGGCGCTGACCTTTGACGACGTGCTGCTGCAGCCGGGTCATTCCGAGGTCATGCCCGGCGAGACCGACATCCGCACCCGCATCGCCGGCGACATCGACCTCAACGTGCCGATCCTGTCGGCCGCCATGGACACGGTCACAGAGGCGCGGCTAGCCATCGCCATGGCCCAGGCCGGCGGCATTGGCGTCATCCACCGCAATTTCTCGCCGGCCGAACAGGCCGAACAGGTGCGGCAGGTGAAGAAGTTCGAGTCCGGCATGGTGGTCAACCCGGTCACCATCGGTCCCGAGGCGACGCTTGCCGATGCGCTGGGTCTGATGCGCACCTACAGCATTTCGGGCATTCCGGTGGTCGAGAACGGCGGCACCGGCGGCCACACGGTCGGCCGGCTCGTCGGCATCCTGACCAACCGCGACGTCCGCTTCGCGTCCGATCCGGCGCAAAAGGTCTATGAGCTGATGACCCGCGAGAACCTGATCACGGTCAAGGAGAACGTCGATCAGGACGAGGCCAAGCGGCTGCTCCATCAGCACCGCATCGAGAAGCTTGTTGTGGTCGATCGGGACGGCAATTGCGTCGGGCTGATCACGGTCAAGGACATCGAGAAGTCGCAGCTCAACCCGCACGCCACCAAGGACGCGCAGGGGCGCTTGCGCGCCGCCGCCGCCACCAGCGTCGGCGATGACGGTTTCGAACGGGCCGAGCGCCTCATCGACGCCGGCGTCGACCTTCTGGTGATCGACACCGCGCACGGTCATTCGCAGCGCGTTCTGGATGCCGTGACGCGGGCCAAGAAGCTGTCCAACTCGGTTCGCATCCTGGCCGGCAACGTCGCCACCGCGGAAGGCACCTTGGCGCTGATCGATGCCGGCGCCGACGCGGTCAAGGTCGGCATCGGACCAGGCTCCATCTGCACCACCCGCATCGTCGCCGGCGTCGGCGTGCCGCAGCTCTCGGCAATCATGTCGGCAGTCGAGACGGCGCAGAAATCGGGCGTTTCGGTTATTGCCGATGGCGGCATCAAATATTCGGGCGATCTCGCCAAGGCGCTGGCCGCCGGGGCCAGCGCGGCGATGATTGGCTCGCTGCTGGCCGGCACCGACGAGAGCCCGGGCGAGGTCTATCTGCATCAGGGCCGCTCCTTCAAAGCCTATCGCGGCATGGGTTCGGTCGGCGCGATGGCGCGCGGCTCCGCCGATCGTTATTTCCAGGCCGAGGTGCGCGACACGCTGAAACTGGTCCCGGAAGGCATCGAAGGGCAGGTGCCGTACAAAGGACCTGTGTCTGGCGTGCTGCACCAGCTTGCAGGCGGCCTGAAAGCCGCTATGGGTTATGTCGGTGGCCGCGACCTTGCCGATTTCCGCGAGCGCGCCACTTTTGTGCGGATATCCAATGCCGGACTTCGTGAAAGCCACGCCCATGACGTCACGATTACCCGCGAAAGCCCGAATTATCCTGGCGGAGCCTGACCGTCATGCGTCTTGGCGCAATCTGGCGGCAATGATCCTGCGGCTGTCGCGCCACGCGGCCGCACTCTGTGTCGCCACAGTGGCGGTTTTCATCATCATGACGGCGATGGAGTTCCTCTATTTTCGCCGATTGAGCGGCGGTCTGCCGTCGCTCGACATGCGCTATGCCGGTTTCACTCCGGATGAGGGCATGGCCTGGCTAACGGCTCTCGGCCGGCGCGGCAGCGAGATTATCCTCGTCTGGCATTACCTGACCTTCGACCTGCTGTTTCCGGCGCTGCTGTCGCTGACGATGGTCAGCCTGATCCTGGCCACGGGCCGGCGGCTGAAGAATTTCCATGCACTGCCTGCGCAAACGCAGGCGGCATTTGCAGCTGTGCTGGTGCTGCCGTACACGCTTGCCGACTATGCCCAGAACATCGCCGTGGCTCGTCTTTTGTCCGATTTTCTGTCGGCCAATCCGGATTCGCTATCCTTCGCCTCGGCGCTGATCGTCACCAAATTCGCCCTGCTGGCGATACCAGTGACCGTCATTGCGGCTTTCATTCTGATGGCTCAGAAACGGCCTTGAAGGCTGGGTGACAACGACAGGGGGCGTCTTGAACCAGACCGCGATCTTCTGGCCGATGCTGGCGCAGGTGCTGCTGGTCTATATCGTCTATGTCGTAATGGGCCGGCGCCGCCATGGCGCGGTCAGATCGGGCGAAGCCAAGACCCGCCAGTTCAAGACGCGCTCGACGGAGCCTGGGTCCAGTATCACCGTCGCCAACCATCTGAGCAACCAGTTCGAACTGCCGGTGCTTTTCTACGTCTTATGCTTGACGCTGCACGTGACCAATGGCGTCAATTATCTGACTTTGGCACTGATGTGGATCTTTGTCGTCTCCCGCTATCTTCACGCATCGGTCCACTTGACCAGCAATCGGCTAATCCTGCGCAGCAGGGCATTCTACCTGGGCGCGGTCGTTCTCGCACTTGGCTGGATATGGCTGGCGCTGCATCTGCTCGGCTTAGTCTGAGCAAGCTCAAGGCTACAAATCGAACACCGCGATCTTGCGCTTGTCGAACCTGATGGCGAGTTCGCCGCGCACCAGCTTGAGCGCGGCCTCGCCGAAGACGGCACGCCGCCAGCCTTGCAATGCCGGCACGTCGGCTTCCTCGCCCTCGGCAGCGATGCGGTCGATGTCGTCACTGGAGGCGAGTACCTTGGATGCGACGCCCTCCTTTTCGGCGACGATCCGCAGCAGCACCTTCAGCAACTCCGCAGCGGCGCTCGACCCCTCCGGCGGCTGGAAGCTCTTCGGCAGCTTCGGCATCTCTTCCCTGGGCAGGGCAAGGGCAGCGTTTACCGCGCCTAGCAGTGCCGTCGCCGTCGACGAGCGCTCCCAGCCCTTCGGCGTGGTACGCAGCTTGCTCAGCGCCGCAGCGTCGCGCGGCGCCTGCTGCGCCACTTCATAAATCGCATCGTCCTTGAGCACCCGGCCGCGCGGCACGTCGCGCTCGCGCGCTTCGCGTTCGCGCCAGGCGGCCACCGCCTGCACGATCGCCAGTTCCTGCGGCTTGCGCAGCCGCATCTTGAGCCGCTTCCAGGCATCCTCGGGATGCGGATCGTAGGTCTCGCGCGAGGTTAGCACGTCCATCTCCTCGTTCAGCCAGTGGGCGCGGTTTTCCCGCACCAGCTCGGCGCTGAGATGCTTGTAGACCTCGATCAGGTGGGTGACGTCGGCGAGCGCGTAGTCGAGCTGCTTTTCGGACAGCGGACGGTGGCGCCAATCGGTGAAGCGCGAGGACTTGTCGAGCCGCGCGCCGGTGATGCGCTGCACCAGCTGGTCGTAGGAAACGCTGTCGCCGAAGCCGCAGACCATTGCCGCGACCTGGGTGTCGAACACCGGATGCGGCACAAGATCGCCGAGATGCACGATGATTTCGATGTCCTGCCGCGCCGCGTGGAAGACTTTGACGATCGCCTCGTTGGCCATCAGCCTGAAGAACGGTTTCAGGTCGATGTCGGGCGACAGCGGATCAATCAGCGCCGTCACCCCGGGCGCTGCCATCTGGATCAGGCACAGGATCGGCCAGAAGGTCGTTTCGCGAATGAATTCGGTATCGACGGTGACGAATTCCGCCTTTTCGAAAGCGGCAATAACGGTCTCGAGTTCTTTCTGAGTGGTGATGACGTGCATCAAATCGCTTTTGGCAAGGGATAGGGTCTCTTTCAATTTCAGCCGCGCGCGCTTTCGTCAAGCGCAAGCACCTCTATCCAGGCTTTGCGGGTTCATCGGGATCGGCATTCCGCTTCGCCAACCGGGCAAAAACCGTAGACGTGCGCAACAGCGCCGTAAAACGGCTGCGATGGGTGGCCGGCACGGCGGAGCGCGCCTGCATCCGGTAAAGGATGACGGCCACGAAGATCGCATAGACGGTGGCGCTGAACACGAACAGCGCGCTCGGCCCGAAAAATTGCATCACCGTCGAGGCTGCAAACGGCCCGCCGATGGCGCCGAAGGAATAAAACAGCATCAAGGCAGCGTTGATCAGCACGAACTCGCCCTTGTCGGCGCGGTCGTTGGAATGCGCCGCCGACAGCGAATAGAGCGGCATGGCGAAGCAGCCGAAGATGAAGACGAGCAGGAAGTTGAGGAACGGGCTGCCGCCTGCCACGAATGCCAGGGCCAGTGCCGCCACCATCGCACAGCACGTCGTCATCAGCAGCACCGAGCGCCGGTCCCAGCGGTCGGAGAGATAGCCGAGCGGGTATTGGATTATAGCGCCGCCGAAAATGCCGACGCTGACGAAGGTGACGACGTCGGCGACCGACATGCCGATCTGCTCGGCATAGACCGGCGACAGGGTGCGGAAGGCGCTGTTTGTGACGCCGACGGCGATACAGCCGAAGCAGCCGAGCGGCGAGATCCGCCAGACGCGCGCCAAATCGAGCTTGACGTCGTCCGGCGGCGTCGGATTGGAGCGGTCGCCGAGCGACACCGGCACCAGCGAAACGGTGATCATCATCGACATGATGGCGAAGATGGCAAAGCCGCCGGCGCCGAAGATCGGGATCAGGAACTGGGCGCCCGTCACCGAGCCGATGTCGACCATCCGGTAGATGGCAAGCACCCGCGCCCGGTCGGTGTTGGTGACGCCGGAATTCAGCCAGGCTTCCATTATTGTGAACAAGCCGGCGAAGCAGAACCCGCCGGCAAAGCGCACGGCGCACCACATCACCGGATCGATGACAAGCACCAGAAGCAGCGTCCCCGCCGAGGCGATCGCCGCCAGTGCCGAAAAGGCGCGCACATGGCCGACGGACTTCATGATGCGCGTCACGGCAAGGCAGCCGAGCAAAAAGCCGGCGAAATAGAACGTGCCCATCAAGCCGATCGACGAAGCGGGAAAACCCTCCTGCGCACCACGCAGCGCAATCAACGTGCTCTGCAGGCCGTTGCCGCCGAGCAGGATGCCGGCGGCGATCAGGAGGGGGATCAGCGGGCGGATGGAAGACATGAAGGAAAGCCTGTCGTTGATCCCTTCTTGAACCATCGCCTTCGCCAATACCAGCGGCAATTCCCGGCGGCGTTGGGGCCAGCGGGGGGCTGCCGCGTGGCGCCGGACCCTCCGTGTTGGAACCAAGGCGTATCTTTGTAGTTCAGTGCTGGTGGGGCGAATACGCGTCTTGTGAGCTGGCGGTGTGCGGAGACGGTGTTGGGCATCGATGTGGTTTCTGCTGCCCGGCCTGAAGCTCCAAAGGGAGGTCCGCCGTCATGAAATTTCATCCCGCATTTGCGGCATTTGCCATGGCCGCAGTTCTGGCGGCCGGGCCGGCGCGGGCTGTCGACCTCGCCATGGTATCCGGCGATACCGGCAACGGCCAGAGAATCCTTCGCGAGATCCTCGATCAATACGAGAAGAAGACCGGCAATAAGGTTAGCGTCGTTCCGCTGCCTCCCTCGGCGACGGACCAGTTTGGCCAATACCGGCTCTGGCTCGCCGCCGGAAGCAGCGACGTCGACGTCTATCAAACGGACATCATCTGGGCCCCCCAGCTTGCAAGGCAGTTCATCGACCTGACCGAAGCGACCAAGGATGTCGTTGGCACCCATTTCCCATCGATCATCAAATCGCAGACCGTGGACGGCAAGCTGGTCGCCTTGCCGATATTCACCGACGCTCCGGCGCTCTACTACCGCAAGGATCTCCTCGACAAATACGGCGCCAGGGTCCCGGCCAACTGGGCTGAACTTGCCGATACCGCCAAGCTTGTCATGGACAAGGAGCGCGCGGCCGGCAACAAGGACATGTGGGGTTTCGTTTTCCAGGGCAACGCCTATGAGGGGCTGACCTGCGATGCACTCGAATGGGTGAAGTCGAACGGCGGCGGCCAGATTATCGAGCCGGACGGCACGATCTCCATCAACAATCCGCAAGCAGTTGCGGCGCTGGAAATGGCGAGGAGCTGGGTGGGAACCATCTCGCCGCCCGGCGTTCTGGCCTATCAGGAAGAAGAGTCGCGCGGAGTCTGGCAGACCGGCAACGCCGTCTTCATGCGCAACTGGCCCTATGCCTACGCGCTTGGCAACAGCGAAAGCTCCCCCATCAAAGGCAAGTTCGAGGTGACCACGCTGCCGCCGGGGTCGGGCGAGGGCGCCCGCCCGGCAGCAACGCTTGGCGGCTGGAATCTCGCGGTTTCCAGATATTCGAAGAACCCGGATGCAGCGATCGATCTGGTCAGATGGATCGCCTCGCCGCAGATGCAGAAGTACCGCGCCTTGAAGGGGGCATATCTGCCGACCATCCAGGCACTCTATGACGATGCCGACATCGCCAGCGCCCAGCCGGTGATTCCGCGCTGGAAGGAAGTCGTCCTCAACGCGGTGCCGCGTCCCTCGGCCCAAGCCAAGAGCAGGTACAATGAGGCATCGAGCGAGTTCTGGACCGCCGTCCACAACACCATTTCCGGCGAGGGCACGGCCGCCGACAACCTTGCCGATGTGGAGTTCTCCTTGACCAGGCTCAAAGGCACCGCCTGGTGACCTCGCCGCGCTCAGGCTCGATGCTGGCGCGTCAGCGTGCGCGCTCGGCATGGCTGCTGCTTGCCCCGACGCTCATCGTGCTCGCCGCCGTTGCCGGCTGGCCGTTGATGCGCACGATCTATTTCGGCTTCACCGATGCCTCGCTCGCCGACCTCGAAGCCCGCCGCTGGGTTGGTTTCGCCAACTATTTCTCCGTCGTGCAAATGCCGAGCGGCCGCGTCATCTACGACGGGCTGCTCGCCGATCCGGTCTGGTGGCGCGCCGTCTGGAACACCGTGCGCTTCGCGGTGATTTCGGTGACCTGCGAGACGGTGCTCGGCATGATCGTCGCGCTGGTGCTCAACACGAGGTTTCGCGGCCGCGGCATCGTGCGCGCCGCGATTCTAATCCCTTGGGCCATCCCGACGATCGTCTCGGCGAAAATGTGGCAGTGGATGCTCAACGACCAGTTCGGCATCATCAACGACGTCCTGCTCAAGCTCGGCCTGATCAGTACAAAAATCGCCTGGACCGCCAGCGCCGACACGGCGATGGTCGCCGTCCTCGTTGTCGATATCTGGAAAGCGACCCCGTTCATGGCGCTTCTCATTCTCGCCGGCCTGCAGATGCTTCCACAAGAAATCTACGAGGTCGCCAAGCTCGACGGCGTCGGCGCGTGGAGAGTTTTCTGGAAGATCACCTTGCCGCTCGTCCGACCGGCGTTGATGGTGGCCATGATCTTTCGCGGTCTCGATGCCCTGCGCATCTTCGATCTGATCTACGTGCTTACGCCAAACAACATACACACCAAGTCGATGTCGGTGTTTGCCCGCGAGAGCCTGTTTGAGTTCGACAAATTCGCTTCCGGTTCCGCCGCCTCGACGTTGCTCTTCCTTATCCTCGCCCTACTGACCATGCTCGTTCTTTGGCTCGGCCGGATAAGACTGGACAAGGACTATTGATCATGTGGGAGCACTGACCATGTGGATCGTCAAGCGCACGGCTTTCTACCTCCTCGTCGCCGTTATCGTTGTTGTCGCGGTGTTCCCGTTCTACTACGCCATCATCACCAGCCTGAAATCGGGGACGGCGCTCTTCCAGATCGACTATTGGCCGACGGCGATTACCTTTAGCAACTACAGGACCGTGTGGGGACCTTTTTGCGCAATCTCGTGAACTCGCTGTTCATCTCGAGCGCCGTCGTCTTCATTTCGCTGTTCCTCGGCATCACCGCTGCCTATGCGCTGGCGCGCATCCGCTTCAGAGGCCGTTCGGCACTGCTCCTCATCATCCTGTCCGTCTCGATGTTCCCGCAATTGGCGGTGCTTGCCGGGCTTTTCGAGCTAATCCGCATCTTCGGCCTCTACAATTCGCCGTTCGCGCTGATCTTGTCCTACATGATCTTCACCTTGCCGTTCACCGTCTGGGTGCTCACCGCCTTCGTTCGCGACCTGCCGATCGAACTGGAGGAAGCGGCGATCCTCGATGGCGCCACGCCCTGGATCATCATCGGCCGCGTCTTCCTGCCGCTGATGTGGCCGGCGCTGGCGACCACCGGGCTTCTCGCCTTCATCGGTGCTTGGAACGAGTTCCTGTTCGCCCTGACGTTTACCTCCAGCAACGAGCAGCGAACCGTGCCGGTCGCGATAGCGCTGCTCTCCGGCAGCTCGCAGTTCGAGATCCCGTGGGGCAACATCATGGCCGCATCGGTGATCGTCACCGTGCCGCTTGTCGTCCTCGTTCTCATCTTCCAGCGCAAGATCGTCTCCGGCCTCACGGCGGGCGGGGTGAAGGGATGAGTGCATAGTTGAACTGCCGGCACAGAGCAGCGAACTCAGATTGACGCCTCTGGCATAAATTGATGCCGGTGGGATAGGGGCGGGAAGAACGCGAACTCGACCCAGCCGCCGCTTGCCTTGACAAATGCACCCTCTCATGTGCTTTTCGCGCAAATTTTCAGGCTGGGCCATCATGCCTTGGCCGCAACCCAACATCCGGACCTTAAGAATGACAATGCATCGTTACCGCAGCCATACCTGTGCCCAATTGAGGAAGGCCGACGTCGGCTCGACCGTTCGCCTGTCGGGTTGGGTGCATCGCGTGCGCGACCATGGCGGCCTGCTGTTCATCGATTTGCGCGACCATTACGGTCTGACCCAGATCGTCGCCGATCCGGATTCGCCTGCCTTCAAGATCGCGGAGACCTTGCGTGGCGAATGGGTCGTCCGCGTCGACGGCGAGGTCAAGGCGCGCCTCGCCGACACCGTGAACCCCAATTTGCCGACCGGCGAGATCGAGATTTTCGCGCGCGAGATCGAAGTGCTGTCGGCCGCCAGGGAATTGCCGCTGCCGGTCTTCGGCGAGCCGGACTATCCGGAGGACATCCGCCTCAAATACCGCTTCCTCGACCTGCGCCGCGACACGCTGCACAAGAACATCGTGGCGCGGACGAAAATCATCGCCGAGATGCGCAAGCTGATGGGCGAGGTCGGCTTCACCGAATTCTCGACGCCGATCCTGACCGCCTCATCGCCGGAAGGCGCGCGCGACTTCCTGGTGCCGTCGCGCATCCACCCCGGCACTTTCTATGCGCTGCCGCAGGCGCCGCAGCAGTACAAGCAGCTGATCATGGTGTCCGGCTTCGACCGCTACTTCCAGATTGCGCCGTGCTTCCGTGACGAGGACCCGCGCGCCGACCGTCTGCCGGGTGAATTCTACCAGCTCGACGTGGAGATGAGCTTCGTCGAGCAGGAGGATGTGTTTACCACCATGGAGCCGGTAATGCGGGGGGTGTTCGAGACCTTTGCCGCCGGCAAGCCGGTGACGGAGAAGTTTCCGCGCATCGCCTATGATGTCGCCATGCGCAAATACGGCACCGACAAGCCGGACCTGCGCAACCCGATCGAGATGCAGGCCGTCTCGGATCATTTTCGCGATTCCGGCTTCAAGGTATTTGCCAACATCCTTGCCAACGATCCGAAGGCCGAGGTCTGGGCCATTCCGGCCAAGACCGGCGGGTCTCGCGCCTTTTGCGACCGCATGAACTCATGGGCGCAAGGCGAGGGCCAGCCCGGCCTCGGCTACATCTTCTGGCGCAAGGAGGGCGAGAAGCTCGAAGGCGCCGGGCCGCTGGCCAAGAACATCGGCGAGGAGCGCACCGAGGCGATCCGAGAACAACTCGGCCTTGCCGATGGCGATGCCGCCTTCTTCGTCGCCGGCGATCCGAAGAAGTTCGTCTCCTTCGCGGGAGCGGCGCGCACCCGCGCCGGCGAGGAGCTCAATCTTGTCGACCGCGACCGCTTCGAATTGTGCTGGATCGTCGACTTCCCGTTCTTCGAATGGAACGAGGAGGAGAAGAAGATCGACTTCGCGCACAATCCGTTCTCGATGCCGCAAGGTGGCATCGATGCGCTTAACGGCGAGGATCTGCTCGGCATCAAGGCGTTCCAGTACGACATGGTCTGCAATGGTTTCGAGATCGCCTCAGGCGGCATCCGCAACCATCTGCCCGAAACCATGGTCAAGGCGTTCGAGACGGTCGGGCTGGACCGCGAGACGGTCGAGGAGCGTTTCGGTGGCCTCTACCGCGCCTTCCAGTATGGCGCGCCGCCGCATGGCGGCATGGCGGCCGGTATCGACCGCGTCGTCATGCTTCTGGTCGGCGCGAGGAACCTGCGTGAAGTGACGATGTTCCCGATGAACCAGCAGGCCTACGACCTGTTGATGAACGCGCCGTCGGAGGCCAGCCCGCAGCAGCTTCGCGAATTGTCGCTGCGCGTCGTGGCGACGAAGAAAGAGGTTTAGAAAACGCTCCGAACCGATGCTGCTGATTCATAAAAAAGCCCGGCATCGCTGCCGGGCTTTTGCTTTGGGATCTCGGTCAGTCTTCGTTTGCCGTAACCGTCACGCCGAGCGTTTTCGGCAGGTCGAGCGGGTTGGACATGGCGCCCGCCATGATCAGCGCGAACGGCACCGCGGCCGGCGGCTCGGCCGAGACCTCGATGCTTTGCGGATCGTCGAGGAACTTGTTGACCGCGGCCGAAACCTGCGCCGTCAGTTCCGGATTGTTGAGCTGCGCCATGCCGAAGGGCACGATCGCCTTGGCCTGGTTGGCAATGTCCTTGCCGGACATGCCTTGCTGCTTGCCGGCATAATCGAGCACCTTTTTGGTCAGCGAATCGTCGTCGAAGCGGATCGAGGCGCTGTTGAACGAAAGCTGCTGCAGCAGCCCGAGCATGGCCATGCCTTGCGCCGAATTGTCGGCGCCTTCGGGCTGCGCCGCCATCTTCTTCTGCATCTCCTGCAGTGATTTGATGACGTCCAGCGTGTAGCCGCCGAGATCGAAGGTCATGCCGAGCGTGCCGGCATTGTCGACCGATATTTCGTATTTCGACAAGTCCATCCTGCCGTCGGTAGGCTGCCAGGTGCCTTCCATCGCAAGATTGCCTGTTATGTTCTGGTAGCCGAGCGCGTTGATGACTTCCTTGGACTTCGGATCTTCGACCAGTGTCAGGTCGGCAGTGAATTTTTCCGTGGTGCCGGAAAACGCCATGGCCTTGCCGTCGGCCGGCGGCGTGATTGCGATGGCAAGCCCGTCCATCGAGAAAGCGGTCTTGTCGGCCACCTTGACGGTCATGTTGTCGAGCTCGGCCGATTTGTAAATCATCAGCGAGCCCAGCGGGCCGCTTGCGCCTTCGGCCGGAACCGTCATGTCGTGGATGACGAAGGGGCTGAGATTGAGCGTGACGCCATCCTCGCTATGTTCGAACGGCGACGTCGACACGGTCGCGATTTGATAGCCACCATTGGCTTCGGTCACCCCTTCGAGCTTGACGTCGCCGATCTTGAGCGCCTCCTTTTCGGCCGCCGGTTTGACCGCCACGCCTTGCAGAACCATGCTGGAGGTGTCGCCGGTTACTCCGGTCCAGGAGAGATCGACGCCCTGGGCGGCGAGGGCAGCCTTCAGCCGGTCGGCGACTGCGGTATCCTGCGCGAATGCCGCATTCAGCGGCAGCGTCAGCAAAAAGGTCGAAAAAGCCAGTCTTTTAATAAGTGTCGAGTGTCTGATCGTCATCGAGAGCTCCCCTGAGAGTGTCCTGAAATTCTTTTCAAATCGTCGCGTCGTCACCATTCGGCGACGAACTGGACCGGAAAAAGGCGGGCCTCGGCACAATGATGGAAAATCGCGGCCAAAGGCAAACCCGATCCATCAGGCTTGCGATAGAAGCAGGATGTAACGGGTTAATGTTGGCCGGCGTCGCGACGCTTCCAATTCCTGTTGCATAATGGACATCGCGCAAAGTGTGCTGCGGTTTTGCGATGACGACATGCATCAAAACAAGGACCTAAAGCGTCGCATGAGGCCGGTCGAACGCGACGCACTTTAGGAGGAGGCATACCGGTGCCTCTTGCCGCGAATCACCCGCTCGGCTAGTGGCAGCCCATGGGAAAAAGGCTTTTGCCGCCCGAGAGTGGCGGCGGCGACAATATCGAGCCCGTCGATCTGAAGAAGGCGCTAGAAGAGCGCTATCTCGCCTATGCGCTGTCGACCATCATGCACCGGGCGCTGCCGGACGTGCGCGACGGATTGAAGCCGGTGCATCGTCGCATCATGCATGCTATGCGCTTGTTGCGGCTCAACCCCGACCAGGGTTTTGCCAAATGCGCCCGCATCGTCGGCGAGGTGATGGGCAAATTCCATCCGCATGGCGACCAGTCGATCTACGACGCGTTGGTGCGGTTGGCGCAGGATTTTTCGATGCGCTACCCGCTGGTCGACGGGCAGGGTAATTTTGGCAATATCGACGGCGATAACGCCGCCGCCATGCGCTACACCGAAGCGCGCATGACCGAAGTGTCGACGCTGCTTTTGGAAGGCATCACCGAGGACGCGGTCGATTTCCGCCCGACCTACAACGAGGAAGACGAGGAGCCGGCGGTGCTGCCCGGCGCCTTCCCGAATCTGCTCGCCAACGGCTCGTCCGGCATCGCCGTCGGCATGGCGACCTCGATCCCGCCACACAATGCGGCCGAGCTTTGCGACGCCGCGCTTCACCTGATCGATCATCCGGATGCGCCCGTCACCAAGCTGATGGACTTCGTCCAAGGGCCGGATTTCCCGACCGGCGGCATCATCGTCGACAGCCGAGCCTCGATCCTCGAAGCCTACGAAACGGGTCGCGGCGGCTTTCGCGTCAGAGCGAAATGGAGCCAGGAGGATCAGGGCAGGGGCACCTGGAACATTGTCGTCACCGAAATTCCCTATGGCGTCCAGAAGGCCAGGCTGATCGAAAAGATCGCCGAGCTCTTGATGGCACGCAAGCTGCCGCTGCTCGAGGATATCCGCGACGAGAGCGCCGAGGACATCCGCGTCGTGCTGGTGCCGAAGAGCCGCTCGGTCGATCCCGGCATCATGATGGAATCGCTGTTCAAGCTGACCGAGCTCGAAAGCCGCTTTCCGCTCAACATGAACGTGTTGTCGCGCGGCAAGGTGCCGAACGTGCTGTCGCTGAAAGGTGTGCTCAAGGAATGGCTTGAGCACCGCCGCGACGTCTTGATCCGCCGCTCCAAGCACCGCCTCGGCGAGATCGAGAGGCGGCTGGAGATCCTCGCCGGCTATTTGATTGCCTACCTCAACATCGACGAGGTGATCAGGATCATCCGCGAGGAGGACGAGCCCAAGCAAGTGATGATGGCGCGCTGGTCGCTGACCGACACCCAGGCAGAAGCCATCCTCAACATGCGGCTGAGGGCGCTGCGCAAGCTCGAGGAATTCGAAATCCGCGAGGAATTCAATGGCCTGACCGGCGAGAAGAAGCAGATCGAGGCACTGCTTGCGTCCGACGCCAAGCAGTGGGCGACGATCAAGTGGGAAGTCGCCAACGTTCGCCAGAAATACGGGCCCGACACCGACATCGGCAAGCGCCGCACCGAGTTCGCCGACGCACCCGAGCATGACCTGACCGATATCGCCCACGCCATGATCGAGCGCGAGCCGGTCACTGTGGTCGTTTCGGAAAAGGGCTGGCTGAGGGCCATGAAAGGTCATCTGACCGACCATTCGGCCCTGACCTTCAAGGAAGGCGACAGCCTCAAGCTCGCCTTCCATGCCCAGACCACCGACAAGGTGCTGGTCTTCACCACCGGCGGCAAGTTCTACACGATCGGCGCCGACCGGCTGCCCGGCGGGCGTGGCCATGGCGAGCCGATCCGCATCATCGTCGACATGGACAACGACCAGGATATCGTCACCGCCTTCGTCCACGATCCCCAGCGCAAGCTGCTGCTGGTGTCGCATGACGGCAACGGTTTCATCGTGCCGGAAGAAGAGGTCGTCGCCAACACCCGCAAGGGCAAGCAGGTGATGAACGTCAAGGCGCCCGACGAGGCCCAGCGCTGCGTGAGCGTCGCCGGCGACCATCTCGCCATCGTCGGCGAGAACCGCAAGATGCTGGTGTTCCCGCTGGCCGAGATCCCGGAGATGGGGCGCGGCAAGGGCGTGCGCCTGCAGAAGTACAAGGATGGCGGCGTCCTCGACCTCAAGACCTTCACGCTCGCAAGCGGCCTGTCCTGGCAGGATTCGGCAGACCGCACCTTTACCAAATCGCGTGACGAGCTTGCCGAATGGATTGGCGCCCGCGCCTCGGCCGGCCGCATGGTGCCGAAGGGGTTCCCGCGCACGGGGAAGTTCGGGTGAAGCGGTATCTCCCCCCTTGAGGGGGAGATGTCGCCGAAGGCGACAGAGGGGGTCGGAACGTCCAGACACGACCCTTATCGCAGACGGAGGGGACTGGCGCCTCACGTATCGCAGACAGAGGAGGCTGGCGTCTCACGCTCGGCGACCCCCCTGGCCTGCCGGCCATCTCCTCCTCAAGCGGGGAGATTAGCAGCTCTACCCAAACATTTGGAATGTCGTCACGATTGCTGCACTATATCAGTGCATAAGCGACGCTATGGGCCAGGGAGAATTGGGCGCTTGAAGGAAGTCAGGATACAGAAGCCGGAGCGGCAGCAGCGCCTGTTTGGCCTGTCGACGCCGCTCAGGGCCGCTGTCATTCCGCCGCTGTCGGCGGCGCGCTGGCTCCTGGTGCTGATCGTTGCCGCTGGCGTTTACTTCTTCCACGGCTTCCTGTTTCCGGTCCTTGCCGCCCTGGTGATCGCCTTCGCCAGCTGGCCGCTCTACCGACGGCTGCTCGCCGGCGTCGGCGGCAACCGCACCATCGCGGCGACGCTTGCGATCTTGTTCATCCTGACCTTCCTGGTGGTGCCGATCGCGCTTGCCGGCACCTACGCCATCAATGAGGTGCGCGAATGGGTCAACTGGTCGATCGAGACCAACCGCTACGGTGCGCCGACGCCGCACTGGATTGCCACCATGCCGGTGGTGGGCGAATGGCTCAATGAACAATGGACGGTCAACGTTGGCCACCCTGGCGGTATCGGCGAACTGATCCAGCTGATCAGCGGCGCCAATATCGGCAGCATCTACCGCGGCGTGCTTGCCGCGGGCGGCAGCGCCTTCGGCCTTTTGCTGACGCTGCTGTTCATGATGATCGCGCTGTTCTTCGCCTATCGTGACGGCGAGCATTTCGCCGGACAGGTCGATCGCCTCGGCGAACGCATCCTGCCGGCCAGATGGGAACGGATCTCACGCGTGGTGCCGGCGACGATCTCCTCGACGGTGACCGGCATGACCGTTATCGCCATCGGCGAAGGGCTGGTGCTGGGCATCGCTTACTGGTTGGCCGGCGTGCCTTCGCCGGTGACGCTCGGCGCGCTGACCGGCATCATGGCGCTGATCCCCGGCGGCGCGCCCCTGTCCTTCACGCTGGTCTCGATCTATCTCGCCGCCAGCGGCTCGCCGATGGCTGGGCTGGCACTGTTCGTCTGGGGCGCGGTCGAACTCTTCGTCGTCGACAAGACATTGCGCCCAAAGCTGGTCGGCGGGCCGATAAAGCTGCCCTTCCTGCCAACCTTTTTCGGCCTGATCGGCGGCGTCAAGACGATGGGTTTTCTCGGCCTGTTCATAGGCCCGGTGCTGATGGCCCTGCTGGTCGCAATCTGGCGCGAATGGCTGCGCGAAGTGGAACTGACCGATGAGCTCGCTGCCGCCGAACCGGCGGAGCACGATGACGCGCCGCCGCAGATCGAAATTGTCGCCGAACGTGCCGCCGCGAAAAAGAATCAGGCCGGGTGACTGACGGCGAGCGTGGCGCGGCGCTTGCGCCCCTCGTGCAACTGCCAGAGCGAATGGCCGATCAAGGTCATGATGAGGATTGCGCCGCCGATCAGGCTGTTGCGCGACGGTGCTTCGGCGAAGATCATCCACACCCAGACCGGCGCCAGCACGGTTTCTAACAGGTAGAACATCGCCACTTCCGGCCCGGAGATGTATTTCGGGCCGTTGGCGAGGCAGAAGAAAGAGATCGGCATGATGACGGCACCGTTGAAGACGATCCACCACGGCGCGTTGACGTGGAAACCCACCTTGGAAACCATCAGGGTGGCGACGGCCAGCGGCAGGACCACTCCGATCAGCGCCGTGAAACCCATATCCTTGCCGCTTGCGCGCGAGATGGTGATGGCCGCGGCGATCATGAAAGCCGAGCATAGCGCCATCAGGTCGCCGAAGAGATGTCCGGTTCCAACGGAATCGCCGACAATGATCGTCACGCCGGCGATCATCAGTGCCAGCGCTGCAAGCGTCAGGGGCCGTGGCCTCTCCTTCAGGAACAGCCATGACAAAAGGGCCGCGAACATGGTTGTGAACGCCAGGATGAAAACGAGGTTGGCGGTCGAGGTGCTGTAGACGCCGGTGATGAAGGCGATTGAGCCGAGCCCGTAGAGGGCGGCAACGCTGAGCCCTGACCAGCCCGGGATAAGCTGCGGCGCCTTTGCGCTCAGCGAGCGCCAGACGGCCCAGATGATGAGCGTGGCGACGAAGGTTGTGCCGGTGCGCAACAGCAGGATCGTCCATGCCTCGCCATCGGCGAGCCGGATCAGCGGAATGTCGACGGTTAGCGTCAGGCCGCCGATGGCGGTGATCAGAAGGCCTCTCTGGTGGTCGTTGTGGGAAGACATGCGGCAATTCTCGCGTAGGCTTGGAGGCGCAAAATTGACCCGCCCGGTTTTCCAGCCGATCGGCCGGAAGCCCAGCGGCATCCTCCTCGAAACAATTTAAGAGCGAATACCGAAAGCGAAGATCAGCGCGAAACCGCTTCGTGATTGTAGCGTTCCCAACCTTTCGGGCCGAGATGCTCCTGCGGCTGGAAGCGCATCTTATAATTCATCTTGCGCGAGCCGTTGACCCAGTAACCCAGGTAGACATGGGGCAGGCCCATCGCCCTGGCGCGGGCGATGTGGTCGAGGATCATGAAGGTGCCGAGCGAGCGGTCCTCGAAGTCCGGGTTGAAGTAGGAATAGACCATCGACAGGCCATCGGCCATCTTGTCGGTGAGCGCCACAGCGATCAACTCGCCCTGGCCCTTGCCGGTGATGAAGCTGTCGGGTCCGCGGCGACGGTATTCGATGACCTTGGTGTCGACATGGGTATCCTCGACCATCATGGCGTAGTCGAGCACGGTCATGTCGGACATGCCGCCACGGCGGTGGCGGGCGTCGAGATAGCTGCGGAACAGCGAATACTGCTCGGTGGAGGGCTCGGCGTCGTGCATGGCGCCGACCAGATCCGAATTATGCTGTATGACCCGTTTCATGTTTCGGCTGGCGGTGAATTCCTGCGCCAGGATGCGTACCGACACACAGGCGCGGCAGGTCTCGCAAGCCGGCCTGTAGGCGATGTTCTGCGACCGCCTGAATCCACCCTGCGTCAACAGATCGTTCATTTCCGGGGCCTTGTCGCCGACCAGGTGTGTGAACACCTTGCGCTCGAACTGGCCCTCGAGATAGGGACATGGCGAGGGCGCGGTCAGAAAGAACTGCGGCGACTGGGTCGGGTGCTGCGTCATCGAGCCTTGGAAACACTCCTGCGAATCGCTCTACCTTTGGCGCGGACGCCGAAAAATTCAACAGGATTGTGAAAGCCTGGTTGATTGGACGTCTTCACATTTGTGCGCAAAGGCTGCGGCCGCGCTTCAAAAGTCTGCTCAGCGGCCGCTGCGGCTGACGACAGTGCCGAGCAGCAGGTCGTGCAGCGTGCGCTTGCGATCAGAAAACAGGCTCACCAGCAGGACCAGCGGCGAAAGGATGACATTGCCGGCCCAAAACAGCACCGAATGCACGACGGCGGTCAGCCCGTCGATGGGGCTGCCGTCGAGTCGGTCGAGCCGGATGCCCATTATCTTCATGCCGGTGGTGGCCTGGTCTTTACTGCCGAGCGTGTTCCAGATGTAGAGGATGGCGACGGCCGGCACGAGAATGGAAAACAGCATCCAGCCGAGGCCGAGCGTCAACAGCCCGAACAAGAACACCAGGATCGCGAATGGAATGGTGAGCAGCGCCACGATGAAATAATCGATGACGAAGGCGAGAATGCGCCGCGTGCGCACGCCCTCATAGGCGCTGATATCTTCGAGCCTGCTAGTGATGATTTCGCCGTCGAGAACGCGAGCGTTCATGTCATTTCCTCGTAATCGAACCCGGGTTAATGCACGGGGCCGCTTGTTGATGAAATGGTGAAGGTTCGCGGCGGAATCAAGATCGAGCCGTCCACCATGTAGATGGTGACGGAGCACTTGGCGCCGTCTGTGACTTGTTGAATTTGTGGCGCGGATAGCGTTAGCTTGCTGCGGCGCAACAAAAAGCGCCAAGCCGAGGGGACGGGGCGACATGGACTACGACATGCTGGTCATCGGCAGCGGCCCATCCGGGCGCCGCGCCGCGGTGCAGTCGGCCAAGTTCGGCAAGTCGGTGCTGGTGGTCGACAGAGGCCGGCGCCTCGGCGGCGTGTCGGTGCATACCGGCACCATCCCGTCGAAAACGTTGCGCGAGACGGTGCTCAACCTCTCAGGCTGGCGCGAGCGCGGCTTTTACGGTCGCGGCTACCGGGTCAAGCAGGACATTTCAGTTGGCGATCTGGTCGAGCGCCTGCATAAGACGCTCGACCATGAGGTCGAGGTGCTGCAGCACCAGTTCATGCGCAACACGGTCAAGAGTGCGCGCGCCGCGGCAAAATTCCTCGGCCCCAACAAGGTCAGCCCGACCACCGACACCGGCGACTACAGCGAGGTTGGCTTCGCCCATGCGCTGATCGCGGTCGGCACCCGGCCGCACCGGCCCCGCGACGTGCCGTTCGACAAGACACGGATCTTCGACAGCGACGAGATGCTGGAACTCGACCGCCTGCCGCGCACGCTGACGGTGATCGGCGCCGGCGTCATCGGGGTCGAATATGCGACGATCTTTTCGGCGCTCGACGTGCCGGTGACGCTGGTCGAGCCGCGCAATACCATGTTGGATTTCGTCGACCGCGAGATCGTCGACGACTTCATCCATCAGATGCGCGACCGCGGCATGACCATCCGCTTGGGCAGCGCCGTCAAGGAGATCGCCTCCAAACCCGATCATGCCGAGGTGATGCTGGCCGACGGCCGCACCATACGTTCCGAGATGGTGCTTTATGCTGCAGGGCGTACCGGCAATGTCGGCAGCCTGGGCTTGGAAGCGGTCGGCATTGAGGCCGATCCCAGGGGCCGCATCAAGGTCGATCCGCAGACGTTCCAGACAAGCGCGCCCAACATCTATGCCGCCGGCGACGTCATTGGTTTTCCGAGCCTGGCCTCGACTTCGATGGAGCAGGGCAGGGTGGCCGCCTGCCACGCGTTCGGCGTGCCGTTGCCGCCGCCGCCCGAAACCTTTCCCTATGGCATATATGCCGTGCCGGAAATCTCCACTGTCGGCCAGTCCGAGGAGCAGGTGCGCGAGAGTGGTGCAGCCTATGAGGTCGGCGTGGCGCGGTTTCGCGAGACCTCGCGCGGCCACATCATGGGCGTCAACACCGGCTTTCTGAAGCTTCTGTTTTCGATCGAAACACGCCGTCTGCTCGGCGCCCATATTGTCGGCGAGGGCGCGACCGAACTCATCCACATTGGCCAGGCGGTCATCAATCTCGGTGGCACTGTCGACTTCTTCGTCAACAACACCTTCAACTATCCGACGCTGGCCGAAGCCTACAAGATCGCCGGGCTGGACGCCTGGAACCGCATGGGGCGAGGCTAGCTTCGAGGCTTATCGATCTGACGTTGCAACGGCGGCTGCAGGATCTGCCAGCCACCGCCTGACGATCGCGGCGTCCGGATTGCCGATTTCATGGCCGGAGGCGACGGTGTGGGCCTCGACTTTGGCGCCATGCCGGCTGAGCAGTCCGACCAGCGCGAGTGCGAAGGGCCGGTAAATCAGGTCGTCGGCGCCGGATAAGATTACCACCCGTGCGTTGCTGAGATCCGCCGGCGGCACCTCGTCCAGAACCGGCATCGGGCGCAGCAAAGCCGCTTGGACGATCAGCCGCGGATGAAGCAGCATCACGCTTGAAACCAGGTTGGCGCCGTTGGAGTAGCCGATAAAGGAGGCTCGGGCGAGATCGAGGTCGTGGCGTTTCGCGGCCTTGGGGATGAAGTCAGCGAAAGCGTCCGCCTCTTTGCGGATGCTGTCCTGCTCGAATCGTATCGGCGAAATCCGCCTGAACCAGCGGAAACCGTCTTCCTGGGCGATGCGGCCACGCACCGCCACCAAGGTGGCGTGCGGCGAGACTTGGCGCCCCAGCGGCACCAGAGTCGTCTCGTCGACACCCGATCCATGCAGCAGAAAGAGGCACTCTCCGGTTGGTGCTGCGGGCCTGTAAACGCGATAAAAAAATGGCAGGTCGCGCCGCAAAAAGTCATCTTCCGGAGGTTTTTCGGACATAGTTGCATCCTTTTGTTTTCACGATGTTTTCATTCATTTGCCGGCTTCAAAACGGAATATTTTCAAGCTCCGCGAAAGTTGATTGAACCGGGCGCATTTCAGTCCGTTTCTTTGCCGATATAATCCCCGCGGGAGGGATTCGAAGCAGTGTGCGCCGGGTGGTCGCCCGGGTGGTCGCATACCGCGCATGAACAACCAGCTTTAAGGCCTTTTATCGATGACCATGCCAGTTTCGCCGGAACGCGATACGCGTATTGACGTGTTCCGGGCACTCGCCCTCCTGACCATATTCATCGACCACGTGCCGGGCACAGTTTTCGAAACCCTGACCTACAAGAATTTCGGGTTTTCGGATGCGGCCGAGGCCTTCGTGCTGATCTCCGGCATGTCCGTCGCTCTTGCCTACGGCACCAGATTCCAGCCGGGAAACCGGTTGGTCGCAACGCTGAAGATGTGGCGCCGCGCCGGCGTGCTCTATGTCACCCACATCGTCACGACGATGGTGGTCATGGCCATCTTCTGCGCAGCGGCGGTGTTTGCGAAACGGCCGGACCTTCTGACGCTGATCAACATCGAGCCGCTCGTCAGGAATCCGCCGCAAGTCCTGGTCGGTGTCGTCACGCTCGGCCATCAGCTCGGTTACAACAACATACTGCCGGTCTATGCGGTGCTGCTGTTGATGGCGCCGGCCTTCCTGCTGTTCATCAGCTACAGGCCACTGGCCGCGCTTGCCGTGTCCGCAGCCCTTTGGCTGGTTGCCGGAATCTACCAGATCGCGCCGCCGAACTACCCGGAGCCCGGGTTCTGGTTCCTCAATCCGCTGTCATGGCAATTGCTGTTCAATATCGGCATGGCCAGCGTGTTGCATGTGCGGCGCGGCGGCACCATCCCGGTCAATCGATGGCTGGTCGGCGCGGCGGCCGCCTATGTGCTGACGGCGCTCGTCTGGGTGCATAGCCCGCTGTGGGGGCATGTGTCATGGCTCGACCTGCCGGTGGTGCTGACCGGTTTCGACAAGACGTTCCTGTCGTTGCCGCGGCTGCTGCACATCCTGGCGATGAGCTATCTGGTCGTCGCCTTGTCTTTCGTCTCGAACCTGTTCCGCACCGGCCGCGACAATCCGCTCGCCATATTGGGCAAACGCTCGCTGCCGGTTTTCATTGCCGGCACGGTGATTGCCATGGCGGCGCAGGTGATGAAGCTGATCAACCCGGGCGGCATTGCCTATGACAGTCTGCTGCTCGCCGCCGGCATCGCCATGCAGTTCGCGCTCGCCTTTTATCTGGAGTGGCTGTCCGCAATCGGCTGGTCCGGCAAGGGCAAGCCGGTCCGCAACGAGGCGCTGCCTGTTCGTCCATCCTTTGGCATCGGTCCCATGGCGGCCAATAGATAAGATTTGGAGCCGATCTGCCCCAGTCAGCCTGTACTTGGCGGTGGTCCGGACGATGCCCTGACGACAAGTTCGACGTCGAGCGTTTCTCGCCGCACCGTGCCGTCGAAGTCGAGGATTCTTCGCGCTGCCCGGCGGCCGATCTCGGCGATCGGCTGGGCGATGGTGGTGAGCGGAGGCTCGCAAGTTGCGGCTTCAGGCACGCCGTCGAAGCCGACGACGGAAACATCGCGGGGAACCGCGATGCCCCGTGCGTTGAGCCATTCCAATGCCACCATTGCGATCCGGTCCGACATCGCCAGGATGGCGGTCGGCGGTTCCGCCGAGGCGAAGATGGTTTCAAGGCCAGCCCTTGTGCTCGCCTTATCGTTTTCGGTCTCGTAGACCGGCACTTTGGTGGTGTCGACACCAAACCGGGAAAGCTCTTCGAAATAGCCGAGGAGGCGATCACGGGTTCCGGTATAGGACGCCGTCCGGACCTGCTCGGGCGAGACAAGACCGGTGCTGTCGTCGGCGAAGGCCAGCGACAACACGGCGAAGCGGCGATGTCCAAGTTCCGCCAGATGGCGCGCCGCGAGCCGGCCGCCGGCAACATTGTCGATACTGATCGCGGAGACCGTGTCGTCCTGCGAGCCGAGCTCGAGCGCGACGAAGGGGAGCTTTCGTTCGCGCGTCAGCTCAACGAGACGCGGACCGCCCTCGATGCAGAACAGGATGAAGCCGTCCACGAGGGCGCTCTGGATATTCCAGGCAAGTTTTTCCTCGTTGCCAGCCGACACGAGGGCTATTCCCGCGCCGGTGGCGTCGCAGGCCTCCGAGATGCCGGCCATCATCACGCGGGCAAACGGGTCGTCGAAGAAATAAGACAGCGGCTCGGTTGTGGCGACGCCGATTGCATTGACCTTGCCGGCGCGCAGCAGGCGGCCCTTGGGATCCGGGCCGGCGTAGCCCAGCGCGTCGGCCGCCGCCTTGACCCGCTCGCGGACCTCCTCGCGCACGATTTCGGGACGGCTGAAGACATTGGAGGCAGTGCCGTGCGATACGCCCGCGGCCTTGGCGATGTCCGCCAGCCGGATGGGCCTCCTGCCGCCTTCGGTGAGTGATGCCATTTGTTTGTCTCCAGGACTCCTGTCCAACAGTATCGCCGATTACCTAACATCTTCCTTGGATCGATTCAAATTTCTGCTTGACATTTATAATGTGACGCGTATTCTTGAATCGATCCAAGAGCGGTTTTTATCCGCAGATTGGATCGATACAAGAGGAGAGCGCCATGCACCCCGTCAATTATCTGTTCGAGGACATTTACCGGAACGACTGGAGCATCCGCTCGGGCGCGGATGTCCGTAAGGGGCGCGACAGGACCGGTCCGTGGATTCGCGACCTGCGTTTCCTCGTAGGACGCAAGCGGAGCTGATCGGCGGCCTATTTTTGTCCCCGCGGGTTGGATCGATTCAAAAAGCTAGAGGAGATTAAGCCATGCATCCGATCAAGCATCTGTTCGAAGACATCTATCGCAATTATTGGGGCATCTCGCCGGCCACCGAACGGCTGGAGCGACGGCGTATAGTCAAGACGCCCAAGCGCGACGGCCAAGTCCGGCCCGAACGTCCGCGAGACTGAGCTGGCAAGACGGAGCTCGTGGATCGAGCGCGGCTGGCGAAAGAGCAGCGGCCGCCATTGGTTGCCGCATCAATGGCGGCGCGGGTGTACCAGCGCCGAGGCGGCCATCACGAGCCAGCCGCCGATGAGCAACGTGCCGCCGATCGGCGCCGACATCGGGAACAGCCGCGAGCCAAGGAAGTCGCGGGCCAAAAGATCTCCCGAGAACAGCAGAAGCCCGACGAGAAGGATGAGGCTTCCGGTTCGCAGGATTCTATTGCCACCGAGCAGCCCGACGGTAAGGAAGACCGGCGCATGCATGAGCAGGAAGGATGCGGCCGTACCGACGAAAGCGCCGCCGAGATGTGCCGCCGCCGCCGAAAGAGCCACGCCGGTTCCGCCGCATAGGGCGCCGGCAAAAATCAGAATGCGACTGCCCGCCGTCTGTTCAGCCATGCTCATTTCCACGCCTCCGCGATTCCTGGCGACCGCCTGAGATAGTGCGGCGAACCGTGTCAGGATTTGCCGGCTTCCGCCAGCATGGCGCGTTCGCGGCGTGACTGGACCAGCCAGTTATAGGCCGCTCCGCCCGCCATCAGCACGGATGTGCCGAGAAACACCGAGCGCATACCGAAATGGCCGCCGACGAAGCCGCCGAGCAACGGTCCGGCGACCTGGCCGACATATTGCGCCGAGATCGACAAGCCCAGCATACCGCCGCCGACGCCGTCTGGCACATTGTGGCGGATGACGCTGGTGATGCAGGGCACGAGACCGCCAAGCGCCAGGCCCATCAGGAAACGCAGTCCGACGAGTTGCCAGCCCTGCGTAACGAAGGCCTGCGGGATCAGGAGCAGCGCCGAGACGGCGAGTGCGGCAACGATTACGTTCCAGTGGCCGATACGGTCGGCGAGCTTGCCGAGCCGCGACGCCGACAGGATGGCGCCGAGCGCTGCCGCGGACATGACGATGCCGGAGATCAGCGTGACCTGGCTCTGATCTTCGATGAGCTGTTGGACATAGACGGTGATGATCGGCTCGATCGACATGCTGGCAAAACTCAACAGCATGCCGGTCGCCAGCATGGCGACGACGGGGCGCTTGTCGGGAATCTGCGACCAGCCGCCTCTCGCGTTTTCTTGTGAGGCCGCCTTGACGGCAACCGGGCGAGGGGCCTCCCTGATCAGCAAGGTGGTTGCCAGAAACGCCAGGAAAATGACGCCGCCGGCGAGCAGGAAGGTGGCGCGGATTCCAATCAGCGGCGGCAGCGCGCCGCCGAGCAGCGGACCGACCAGGGCACCGGCGGTTATGCCGGCCGACAGCACGCCCAGCGCCCAGCCGGAGCGATCCTTCGGCGTCTGCATGGCAACCAGGATGGTCGAGCCCGAAGAATAGCCGCCGGCAAAGCCGATCAGCAGGCGCAGGAGCACCAATTGCCAGACGGTCTGCACCATGCCGGTCAGCGACATGCACAGCGCCATGCCGAAACTGGCACGCACCAGCATCAGTTTGCGGCCGTAGCGGTCGCCTAGCCGCCCCCACAGCGGTGCGACCAGCGCGGCAGCAAGGAAGGTTGCGCCGTAGGCAATGCCCGACCACTGGACGATCGCCGCGTGACCCTCGGCGCCCAACTGCTCGACGTAAAGCGGCAGGAAGGGCAACAGCAGCGTCATCGCTACAAGCGTGCTGAACGAGCCGGCAAAACACACGGCGAGATTGCGACGCCAGTGGACGTTGTGCGTGCCTTGCGTGGCGAGGGTGGCGTCTTGCGGCATGTCCTGTCCTCTCCGGCCGGCTTGGATGAAAACTTGTTGTGGATCCCATTTTGGTATACCGGATTGGTATCCGTCATGGACGCAAGGCTGGTCGCTGTCAATGCGGCCGCTGCAAAGTGATCGGCAACAAATGGCCGGTGAACAGAGAGCCAATGAACCGGCTCCAACAAACGGAACGCCAATGTCGCAGATGCAAAACGTCGAAAGGCAGCTTCGCGAGATGATCCTCGGGCTCGAGATCGGTCCGGGCGAGCGGCTGACGGAGCGCTGGGTCGAAAGCCGTTTCGGCGCCTCGCGTACGCCGGTCAGGGCGGCATTGCTGCGGCTCGAGACCGAAGGCCTGATCTGCCGCGACGGCCGCGGCTGGACGGTCTCGCCTATCAATCTTGCTGAGCTCGAGCAGATTGCCGTCTATCGCGAGGCGGTCGAGGTCGCGGCACTCAGAATAACTTGCATCTTGCAGGACAGGAGTGCCGTCGAAATCGTCGAGGCGATGCTCGATTCTTGCGACGACAAGACGCCGCGCGAGGAATGGCATCGCGTCGGCATGGATTTTCATATCGAGCTGGCGCGACTGTCCGGCAACGAGTTCCTGTTCAGAGCGGTTCGCGACGCGATGACACGCCTGTCGCGCGCCCGCTGGCTCGAGGTTCGCGACGAGGCAGCACTTGGCCGTGCCTGGGCCGAACACCATGCCATTCTGTCGGCGGTGCGGGCCGGCGATGCCGATAGCGCCGCCCACCTGCTTTCAGCCCACATCATTGGCAGCCGCGACCGGCTGGTGACCTCGCTGCGCAACGACCGGCGTGGCCTCCGCGCCAGGGGATTTGCCGTCGTCGCTTGAGTGAGGATCGGCTGCCATTGATCACGAAAAGGGCAGATGAGCGAAGAATGCTACTTTCGGTCTCGCTTCGCAAATGCCGATGGCGTAAGAGCGGCGATGGAAAACAACCGATTTGACACACCCGTGACCGTCAAGGGCGCGGCGGGAAGCAATCAGCTCTTGCGTACGGCCCGCGAGGCTTCCGACTACCTCCTCAACAATTGGCCCGGCAAGCGCAGTCCCAAGCACCGCGAAGCGCTGCAGGCCTGTCATGATGCGCTGGCCGGCGACAAGCCGGCCATGAACGCAAGACGGGCCTTCATTGCCGCAGCTCGTGAAGTGAACGTCTTCGTCAGCGACAAGGCGCCCGCCTGAGGCATAGCGGGATTTGACGGAGGCCCGGACCGCCTGACAGGCCGGGTGTCATCACTCGGCCGTTTCGGTTTTGGTTTGGGACTCGCTCTCGCCCTCGGGCTTCGATCGCTCCTTGGCTGCGACCTTGGCAGCCTGCTTTTCCGCCCTCTTGGCAGCCTTCTGCCGGTCGCGTTCCTTGCGCTCCTGACCGTAGTTCGGTGCTCGTGCCATATCGGTTCCTTTCATTGTGCTTGGCCTTTGCCTAGGAGCATTGGGCCGCAAACACAACACCGCAGAGCACGATCGGCTCCATATCTCGGCGCAGTCCGGGAGCCTGGCTTCAGGCTGTTTTCAGGCGCCATCGCGGTCGAGGATGAGATCGGCCGGACCGAACCGGTCCTTTGCGGTGAACTGCTGGTGCCAGTAGGGATAGAGCACGGGCGGCCTGCTGACCGCGTCGAGCCGTGTGCGCTCCTCATCGCCAAGCACCAGGCTTGCAGCGGCGATATTGTCTTTGAAATGCGCTTCGGTTCGTCCGCCGATCACCAACGAGCTGACGGCGGGCCGGCCGAGTAGCCAGGCAAGCGCCACCTGCGCCGCCGACACACCGTGGTTGTTGCCAATGTCGATCAGCGCGTCGACGATCCGCCACAGCCGGTCCTCGTCGCGGATCGGCGGTTCCGACCATCCGCTGAGCTGGCGGGCGGTCGGCTGGTCACGGTGGTATTTGCCGGACAGCAACCCGCCGGCAAGCGGGCTCCAGACCAGCACGCCGAGCCCCTGGTCGACCGAGATCGGCAACAATTCATACTCGGCCTCGCGCGCTTCCAACGTGTAATGGATCTGCTGGGTGACGAAGCGCGGCTGGTGATGACGGTCACTGATCCCCAGCCCCTTCATCACTTGCCAGCCGGAATAATTGGAGCAGCCGACATAACGGACCTTGCCCTGCGTGACCAGAGTGTCGAGCGCGGCGATAGTTTCCTCAAGCGGTGTCAGGCCATCCCACTCGTGCAGGAAATAGATGTCGATGACATCGGTCCTGAGGCGCCTCAGGCTCCTCTCGCATTCGCGGATCAGATGGTAGCGCGACAAGCCTTCATCGTTGGGGCCTTTGCCGATCCGCATGCGCGCCTTGGAGGCGATCAGCACGTCGCCCTTGCGCTTGCCTCCGAGCGCCTCGCCGATGATCTCTTCCGACACGCCGTTCGAATAGACGTTGGCGGTGTCGATGACATTGACGCCGGCATCGATGCAAAGGTCGATCATCCGGCGCGCCTCGTCGAGGTCGGTCTTGCCGACCGCCGAAAACGCGCCGCCGCCACCGAACGTCATGGTGCCCATGGTCAGCGTCGAAACCTTCAGCCCGGAACGGCCGAGAGTGCGGTATTCCATGTCGTATCCTCACGATTTATCGGGAAAGGGCGTTGCAAACGACAGCCCTCAATGAACCGGGCATTTGTAGGATAATTCGTTCCGCTTGTCGCCAGTTCCGCAGGGCAAGCTCGATCACATCTTTCCGATTGAACGCACAGCCAGCGCAGCAGTGGCTGCAATAAAAACCGTCATTGCCGGCCTATACTAACATCGGTTCAGCGCTTCGATTTCCGGCCGCCGGGCCGGGCGGCGGAGCGCCTGACAGCGGCCGTCAAGGACTGTAAGCGGAGCAGCGCAAATGACCGAGATAAAACAGAATTCTCCGGCCAGGGACTGGCTGGAAGCGGAACTCGCCGACACGCTCGACGAAGATTATGAGCTGGAAATCTCGGAGCCGGCGCTGTCGATGGAGATCGCCAAGATCTACAAGAATGCGCATCCGCCATCGATCGACCGCCTGCAGTATTTTCGCGATCTCATCACGCTGCAATCCGAATTGATCAAGCTGCAGTCCTGGGTCGCCTATCACAAGAAGAAGCTCGTCGTGGTCTTCGAGGGCCGCGACTCGGCGGGCAAGGGTGGCGCCCCGTGGTTCATCGTCGAGGGCAACGACAAGAAACGGGCACGGCTGAACTGCATCGACCAACTCCTCAAGCAGATGCCTTATGAGGAGGCGCCGCACGAAGAGATCACACTGCCGGAGCGCGTCTTCAATCCCGAATACAAGCGCCAGGTACTGCCGCGCGAACTGTATGTGCCGGAGAAGTACTGACTAAAGCGGCGAGGAGGGCGCTGCTCTGTGGCGCCCTGCGACAAGCTAGGTACGCTCGATGATGACGTGCGTGGCTTTCGGCGTCGCGACCTGCTCGCTGCAGCGATAGCCGAGCTTGGGCATGTCGATGCCGGCAAAAAGGTTCTCGCCGGCGCCCAGCAGGACCGGTGAGATCGCCAGATGCAATTCGTCGATGAGCTTTTCCTGGAGATATTGCCGGATCGTTGCGACGCCGCCGCCGAGCCTTATGTCCTTGCCGTCAGCCGCTGCTTTCGCCTTTTGCAGCGCTGAGTGGATGCCATCGGTCACGAAATAGAAGGTCGTGCCGCCCTCCATGACAATCGGATCACGCGGATGATGCGTGAGCACGAAGACCGGCACATGGTAGGGCGGGTTGTCACCCCACCAGCCTTTCCAGCTGTCATCCGGCCATTCGCCGCGGATTGGCCCAAACATGTTGCGGCCGAGGATCCATGCGCCGACGTTTTCGAAGCTGCGTGCGGCGAACGCCTCGTCAGTGTCCGTGGTCCCGCCATCCTTGCCGAGGACCATCTTGCGGAAAGTGCGGGTGCCAAACATCCATCCGTGCAGGGCTTCCCCGCCAACACCCAGCGGGTTCTTCAGGTCTTGGTCGGGACCGGCGCCGAAGCCGTCGATCGACAGGGTGAAAGCGCTGACGCGAAGTTTGGACATGAGAGCCTCCTCGATAACCAATTGTGACATGCAAGCAGTTATCGGGTTAGCTTAACTGATTGCATTTTGCAAGCGGTGTTTTTGGATCGCCGGCTAGCGATGAACGGCTGGGCCACAACCGCCAATCTCCCAACGCTGGCGATTGGCCATAACCAACCATCCCGTCGTCATCCTGGGGCGAAGCAAGGAGCGAAGCGACGCGGCGCAGACCCTAGGATCCATGCCGTGACATCGGCCGAAGAACACAGCGGCCCAGAACGACGAACCACGCGAATGGAGATCAAGAAGACCAATCCGGAATGGTTCGAACTTTTTCGGAGAACCGGATGGTTGCGTTCGGTTTTCGATCCGCCGGAGCACTGCCGCCAGGTCACGGCATGGATCCTGGGGTCTCCGCGACGGAGCTTCGCTCCTGCTCGCCCCAGGATGACGAGGGGGAGGGAGGATTCGGCCAATCCCGAAGGTTTACGACAGGCCCCATCCCATGCACCAAAGTCCCAAAACGATGCGATCACCTATCCCTTCAGCATCGCCGCTACTTCGGGCGCAAAGTAGGTGAGAATCCCGTCGCAGCCGGCGCGCTTGAACGCGAGCAGCGATTCCAGCATCGCCTTGTCGCCGTCGATCCAGCCATTGGCGGCGGCGGCCTTGATCATCGAATATTCGCCCGAGACCTGATAGGCGAAGGTCGGCATCTGCAACTCGTCCTTCAGCCGGCGGATGATGTCGAGATAGGGCAGGCCGGGCTTGACCATCAGCATGTCGGCGCCTTCGGCTAGATCCTGCTCGGCCTCGCGCACCGCTTCGTCGGAATTGGCGTGGTCGATGTAATAGGTCTTCTTGTCGCCCTTGAGCAGGCCGGCGGTGCCGACCGCCTCACGATAGGGGCCGTAAAAGGCGGATGCGAACTTGGTCGCATAGGACATGATCGCTACATCCTGAAATCCATTGGCGTCGAGCGCATCGCGGATGGCACCGATCCGGCCGTCCATCATGTCCGAGGGGGCAATGATGTCGGCCCCCGCCGCCGCCTGAATGACGGCCGCCGCCGACACCTGCTCCACCGTTTCATCATTGACGATAATGCCCTCGCGCAAGATGCCGTCATGGCCATGCGAGGTGAACGGATCCAGCGCCGCGTCGGTGATGATGCCGATCTCCGGCACCGCCCGCTTGATGGCGCGGGTGGCGCGGTTGATGATGTTTTCGGGATCGAGGATGTGCGAACCGGTCTGATCGCGCAGGCCGAGCTCCACATTGGGGAAAGTGGCGATCGCCGGAATGCCAAGCTTGGCCGCGCGCTCAGCCTCCTTGACGGCGAGGTCGAGCGACAGGCGGAACACGCCGGGCATGGCGGCGATCGGTTCGCGCACTTGTCTGCCGTCGACGACGAAGATCGGCCAGATCAGATCGTCGACCGAGAGCCGGTTCTCCTGGACAAGGCGGCGCGACCAATCGGCCTTGCGCATGCGCCGCAGCCGCCGGCTGCCGGTGATCTCGTCGACGCTGCGCGCGCCGGCAGGCTTTGCAGGTGTGAATTTGTTCATCGCCAAAACTCCGGACGGGCGGCTTTTACCACGAGCCTTCGCTGCTGACCAATGCGACACGATTGTGCCAGCGGTCCTGTTGGGCGTTATTCTGGTTGACCATTGCCCGACAGGATCTGCGCAGCACCCCGCATGGCGACGCGGAATGCCTCGTCGAAGCTGACACCGCGCACTTGCCACTTATAAGCCTTGCCGTTCATGGCAAGCCGCCAATCGGCGATCCAGCCCAACTCTTTGTCGCTCCAGATCAGGCTGCCGGCGAGCGCCTGATCGGCACCGGCCTTTCGGGCAAGCTGGTCCAGCGTCGCCATATCGGCATGGCGCAGGGCCCGGTCGTCAAGCTTCGAGGCCGACAGCATCGACGCTTCGGGAAACAAAATCCGCATGACCAGCGGACCGGTGGCATTGACGAAGGATTCGCGCATCGCCGCCCCGCGCTGGTCGTCGGCAGTCAGCGCGAAATGCCTTGTGCCTTGCTCCGCCGCCAGAAAAATCGCCAGGCGTGGCCGCTCGGCAAGCCATGGCTTGCTGCCAAGCGCGGCAAGCACCGGATCGATGACGTCGGGCCTGTATAGGCAGGTGAGATCATGCGGCCGGTCGTGCGTGCCTTGTTCGTCATGGACCGGAATGCCTTCAAGGCGGTCGTGGTAGCGGAATTCGGCAACGAAGCTGCCGGCCTTGTCGCGCAGCGCCGCCACCTCAGGTTTTTTCGCCAGCCGCTGATCACCGGAGACACGGACCAGCACCGCATCCAAACATGTCTTGAAACCGATCTGGCGATTGACCTCGCCCTGGCCGGTGACGATGGTCTGCGACTGGTAGAGACTATCCACGGTTTCGGCCGATACGGGAGGAGTGTTCGCAGCGATTAGGCCGACCACCACAACAGCAAGGCGTGGCAACCAAGGCATGGCCCAACCTTCCAGTTCAAAGCGCCAGCATTAGCACCGGCTGCGGCCACGGGCCAGCAGGCGGGATTGGCGCTGCCATTGACGTGGCTATGCGCCACGCATTAGCACTTCACTCCCGGCGGGCGCGGGAGGGATTCTCTGGCGATGGATTTTGGCGGAGGCGACGAGATTCGCTTCGAAAGGTTGGGCAGGGCCGGCGTCGTCACGCTGACGCGGCCGCAGGCGCTCAATGCCGTAACCCACCGCATGGTCAAGGCGCTGGACAAGGCGCTGCGCAGCTGGGAACGCGACGATGGTGTCGACGTCGTCGTCGTCAAGGCCGAGGGCAGGGCATTTTCGGCGGGCGGCGACATCCTCCACATCTACGAAGCCGGCCGGGCTGGAAAACCGCCGGTCGAGTTCTTCGCCGACGAGTACCGGCTGAACGCCCGCATCGCCCGTTTCAAGAAACCCTATGTCGCCCTGATCGACGGCATCGTCATGGGCGGCGGCGTCGGCATCTCCTTCCATGGCTCGCAGCGGGTGCTGACCGAGAACGCGCAATTTGCCATGCCAGAGGTCGGCATCGGCTTTTTCCCGGATGTCGGCGCCAGCCATCTGTTGCCGGATCTCGGCGGCAGCTTCGGCATGTATCTGGCGCTGACCGGCAACCGCATCCGCTATGGCGATGCTTTGTGGTCGGGCCTCGCCACCCATACGATCAAGGCGGAGGACCAGCCCGGCTTTCTCGACCGGCTGGCGGCAAGCGGCGACCCGGAATCGGTGCTGCGCGGCTGCTTCGTCCCGGCCAAACGCGAGACAGACAGGCCGACGCTGGAAGCCATCGCTCGGCATTTCGCGCAGCCGTCACTGGCCGATATGGTCGCCAGCCTGGAGCGGGCAGCCATCGCCGACGAGTTCGCGGCAAAGACGCTGGCCACCATCCGCACACGTTCACCGACCAGCCTGCATGTCGCGTGGCGCCAGATCAGCGCCGGGCAGACGTTGTCGATGGACGAGTGCATGAAAATGGAGTTCCGTATCCTCAACCGTATGCTTGTCGGGCACGACTTCTATGAAGGTATCCGCGCCGCCATCATCGATAAAGGCTCGACGCCGCAATGGCGGCCGGCAGGCATCGATGACGTCAGCGCCGCCGACGTCGATGCCTATTTCGCATCGCTCGGCGAACGGGAACTGAAGCTGTGAGCGAGGCCACCTCGAGACGCGTGGTGCTGCAGCCCTCGACGATCGAGGTCATCTTCGCCTGGTTCCAGCGCGTTATCGCCGGCTATTGTCTGCTGTTCGGCATCTTGTACTGGATCCGGCTGATCGGCGTTTACCCCGGCCAGTTGTGGCGCTTCGATCTGATGCCGGTGCACTGGCAGGTGGCGGCGGTGGTGCTGGCGGTGTTTTTTCCATTCGCTGCCGCCGGCCTGTGGATGCTGGCGTCCTGGGGGCCGGTGATCTGGTTCATCTGCGCGGTGACCGAGTGCGTCATGTATGCTGGCTTCCCCGACTTGTTCGGCCGCCGGCCGCTGATCGTCGCCTCGCACCTTGCGGTGGCGCTGCTCTACATAGTGTTCCGCGTGGTGATCTGGATCCAGAAGCGGCAAGCCCGGCGATAGCAATTCCGGCCAGGATCGTTGGCTAAATCTTTAGGTTAATCATCCTTGCTCGGGTGACCGTCCGTTAAGCCTCTTTCGAAACCCCTTACCGGTAAGCTCTTGTTAGCCTTGGCGTTTAAGTCGAATTTTATGAGTATTCGATAGTGTCGCGATCAAGGTGAAGAACAAAAAAATCACCGGGCGACAAACGAGAGGCAAAGACAATGATCAATTCGCGTCCGGCGGCGAAGACCGCCAACGTATCCGATGACCGCCGCGAGGCGATCCGTTCGCTGTACATGGAATCGCTGCAGCTGGTCGAGCGGCTGCATCGCCGTCTGCTTGATGTGATCAAGGACGAATTCGACCGCAACGGTCGCTCCGACATCAACGCCATCCAGGCGCTGCTGCTGTTCAACATCGGCAATTCGGAGCTGACCGCTGGCGAACTGCGCTCGCGCGGCTATTATCTCGGCTCGAATGTCTCCTACAATCTAAAGAAGCTGGTCGATCTCGGCTTCATCAACCACCAGCGCTCGCGCATCGACCGCCGTTCGGTCCGTGTCTCGCTGACGCCGAAGGGCAACGAGGTGGCGGAAGTCGTCGCCGGCCTTTACGAACGCCATGTCGGCTCGATCGAGCAGGTCGGCGGCATCAACACGGAAGAGTTCAAGCAGATGAACCGCGCCCTGCAGCGGCTGGATCGGTTCTGGAACGATACCATCGCCTATCGGATGTAATCGCACCCGCCGCAGCAAGATCTGAAGCTGGACCACGGAAGTGCTGCCGCGGAGCAGACCAAAGACCGGTGCCGAAAAGCACCGGTCTTGCCGTTTCGTCAGGCCGGCCGATCCAAATTCGAGCAACAGCCACGTTGCCGCCATATTCGAATGGAACCGAAGATGCGGGTGATGCTGGGCCAAAGCCGTGCATTTGTCCTGTGCTCAAGTCACTTCCATGTGTTTTTACACCCATGTGTTTTTACACCGAAGTGATGCGGGCCATGGTTGGCTAATTGTTAAGAAGCCAACTCTAGAGTGCGGGCGAGACCGCCCGGTGGGTTGAATTGTAGCAAGAATGTCTGGACCATCCATGAGAACCAGCCGCCGTTTCTTCCTTTCAGGAGCCTCCGCGCTCGCAGCCGCAATGGTCGCCGGCCGCGCCAGTGCACAGGATGTGATCGGGGATATCCTGAAATCCTCGGCGCGTGGCAATTGGGACGACCAATTCGATGCGCGTGCCAGCGAAGGCGGCAAGGTTGCCTCGACGCTGCCGATCTTCAGCCTGCAGACGGTGTCCTTCACCGAGCAGGCGATCATGCAGTATCAGAATATCGTCGCGCAAGGCGGCTGGGAGCAGGTTCCAGACGCCAAGAAGCTGCAGCTTGGCGTCGAGGATCCCGATGTGGTGCCGCTGCGCAGGCGCTTGATGATATCGGGCGATCTGGCGCAGAGCGCCGGGCTCTCGGAAGCGTTCGATTCTTACGTCGACTCGGCGCTCAAGCGCTTCCAGTTGCGTCACGGCTTGCCGGCCGACGGGACCACCGGCAAATATACTTTCGCGGCAATGAACGTGTCGGCGCCGGTTCGGCTTGGTCAGCTGCAGACCAATCTGCAACGGCTGCGTGAGCGGGCCGGCACGCTTGGCAACCGCTATGTGCTGGTCGACATCCCGGCGGCGCAGATCGAGGCTGTCGAGAACGACCGCGTTGTGCTGCGCCACACCGCGATCGTCGGCAAGATCGATCGCCAGACGCCGATCGTCAATTCCAAGATCAACGAAATCATCGTCAATCCGTACTGGAACGCGCCGGTCTCGATCGTGCGCAAGGACATCATTCCGCTGATGCGGAAGGACCCCAACTATCTCAAGGATAGCCATATCCGCCTGTTCGCGCCGGACGGCAGCGAGGTCGACCCAATGACGGTCGACTGGTCGACCGACGATGCCGAAAAATATCGCTTCCGCCAGGATCCCGGTTCCGGCAACGCGATGGCCTCGGTCAAGATCAATTTCCCCAGCCCGGACGGCGTCTACATGCACGACACGCCGCAGCAGAGCCTTTTCGGCAAGCTGATGCGCTTCGATTCCTCTGGCTGCGTGCGCGTTCAGAACGTGCGCGACCTCGTCACCTGGATTCTGCGCGACACACCGGGCTGGGATCGCCAGCATTTCGAGGCGGCGATCAAGACCGGGGAGAACACGCCGGTGCAAGTCACCAACCCGGTGCCGGTCTATTTTCTCTACGTCTCGGCCTGGTCAACAGGGCCGGGCGTGGTCCAGTTCCGTGACGACATTTACGGCCTCGACGGAGCCAACGAGCTGCAGATCACATCCGCGCTCTAAGCAGCTGAGTTCATTTGCAAAAGGCCGCCGGAAGGGCGGCCTTTTTCGTTGCCGGGTCTTTCGCGACAAGCTTCGCTGGGCCGATCGCCGGATGGGGCTGCGCTTCCTGGGGGTCTGGGTCGGCGACATCGCGACGCGCGTCTCGGCGCGATTACACAAGCGCAAGGCCGAGCCGTTCGGGCTGCGCGTCCGGATCGCCGGCTCTGTTGCCGGCGTGCGGGCGCCATCACGCCGGCCAGATCAACGACCATACGATGCAGGCGCTGTTCACCGAGATCACGCTCACCGAAGCCTGCCGGCCCTTCAGCAGGGCAAGGGAATAGGCCGCCAGTCTCTCTGGCGCAATCCGGCCAGCAAATTTCGCGCTCCAAACGTGGCGGGCCGAAAGCAACTGTGTTAATGGCGCGACAGACCCCGAACCTTGAGGAGTTCAGCCCATGGCAACAGCAGCGGCAGTGTCGAACAAATTCGAATCCTTCTTCGAAACCACGCTTGCCGATGCCGATCCCGAGATTTTCGGCGCCATCCGCAACGAACTCGGTCGCCAGCGCCATGAGATCGAGCTGATTGCCTCGGAAAACATCGTCTCGCGCGCCGTGCTCGAGGCGCAGGGGTCGATCATGACCAACAAATATGCCGAGGGCTATCCAGGCAAACGCTACTATGGCGGCTGCCAGTTTGTCGATGTCGCCGAGGAACTGGCCATCGAACGCGCGAAAAAGCTGTTCGGCTGCAACTTCGCCAACGTCCAGCCGAATTCCGGCAGCCAGATGAACCAGGCGGTGTTCCTGGCGCTGCTGCAGCCCGGCGACACCTTCATGGGTCTCGATCTCAATTCCGGCGGGCACCTGACGCATGGCTCGCCGGTCAATATGAGCGGCAAATGGTTCAAGGTCGTCTCCTATGGCGTGCGCCGGGACGATCATCTGCTCGATATGGACGCGATCGAGAAGACCGCCCATGAGACCAGGCCGAAGCTGATCCTGGCCGGCGGCACAGCCTATTCACGTGTCTGGGACTGGAAGCGTTTTCGCGAGATCGCCGATTCGATCGGCGCCTATCTGATGGTCGATATGGCTCATATCGCCGGACTGGTCGCCGGTGGCATGCATCCGTCGCCGCTGCCGCATGCCCATGTGGTCACCACCACGACGCACAAGTCGCTGCGCGGCCCGCGTGGCGGCATGATCCTGTGCAATGACGAGGACATTGCCAAGAAGATGAATTCGGCCGTCTTCCCCGGCCTGCAGGGCGGACCGCTGATGCATGTCATCGCCGCCAAGGCGGTGGCCCTGGGCGAGGCGCTGAAGCCGAGCTTCAAGGTCTATGCGGAGAGCGTCGTTGCCAATGCCAAGGCACTGGCCTCCAGCCTGCAGGAAACCGGTCTCGACATCGTCTCCGGCGGCACTGACAACCATCTGATGTTGGTCGACCTGCGCCCCAAGAACGCCACCGGGAAGCGAGCCGAGGCTGCCCTTGGCCGCGCCAACATCACCTGCAACAAGAACGGCATCCCCTTCGACCCGGAAAAGCCTTTCGTCACCTCGGGCGTTCGGCTTGGCACGCCGGCTGGCACCACGCGCGGCTTCGGCCAGGCTGAGTTCCGCGAGATTGGCAAGCTGATCGCCGAGGTGCTGGATGGACTGAAAGTCGCCAATTCCGACGATGGCAATGCGGCCGTCGAGGCAGTTGTGAAGACCAAGGTGGCGGCATTGACGGATCGTTTTCCGCTTTACCCGTATCTTGGTTGACCGACGCCGAGTGTCCTCCATGTGCGCGAAAATCCCGGTGCGACAGCAAGGCACCTGCGGAGAAGCTCAATGATGCAAACTTTCCGTGTCGCCGGCTTTGGTGCCTTGCTGGCATCGGCCATTTTGCAGCTGTCCGGCCTCGCCTTGGCGCAGACCGAGCCGACGCCGGCAGCGCCAAGGACAGAGACCTTCGGCAGGTGGTCCACCACGATGGACGAGGTCAACACCGGTGAGGATGTGCGCAAGACCTGCGCCGCTTCGACGGTCTTTTTCGACGCTAACGGGACCACCGGTACCCTTACGCTGGCCATCTCGAATGGCGACGTACTGCCACCCGGAGGCTATCCGAGCCTCATCATCGCCGTGAGAAACAGTGACTTGCCCAAAGGTGACAACGTCCCGGCGGTGTTTCGCGACGTTAACGACAAGATCAAGGCTGGTTTTCATCTTATCGCCGACGGACAGTGGATGATGGACAACAAACCCGAGACCACGCTTGCCATACTGCGTGCCATGCGCCGTACGAGCGCCCTTGATGTCAGCTTCGCCGACAAGCCGGTCGCGACCATATCGATGGACGGCTTCACCAAGGCCTATCGCTATCTCGGCACGTCCTGCGGCTTCCCGACCGGCGACGTCGCTCCCTGATTGGCGTATTGCCGTTCAACTGCTTGCCACTCTCGCAATTTTCCTCGTGCCTCGCTATCTCTGAGGCGCGATCGGTCATCGGCCATACTTTGCCATCGTGGCAAAAACCTATAAGCCGTTCGCACTACGAGAATCGCGAACCGAAGGCTCTCCATGCGCTGTCCCTACTGTCAGTCCGAAGATACGCAGGTGAAGGATTCGCGCCCTGCCGAAGACGGTGCAGCGATCCGCAGGCGGCGCGTCTGCCCGGATTGCGGCGGCCGCTTCACCACTTTCGAGCGCGTCCAATTGCGCGATCTCGTCGTGGTGAAGAAGTCTGGACGCAAGGTGCCGTTCGACCGCGACAAGTTGCTGCGCTCTGTCGAGATCGCGGTACGCAAGCGCAATGTCGACCCGGAACGTATCGACCGGGCGGTGACCGGCATCGTGCGCCAGCTCGAAAGCTCGGGCGAGACCGAGGTGGCCTCGGGGGAAGTCGGCCGGCTGGTCATGGAGGCGCTTAAGTCGCTCGATGATGTCGCCTATGTGCGCTTTGCCTCCGTCTACCGCAATTTCCGCGAGGCCAAGGATTTCCACGACGTGTTGGGCGAACTCAAAGGCGACGAGCTCAAAACCGACGAGCCCAGGGGCGAAGAGCTGAAGAGCGAAGAGGACGCCAGCTGAGCATGGCAGGGTCCGAACGCAGCACGGCTGAGCAAGAGGTCCTCGATCGCCGCTATATGGCGGCAGCCCTCAGGCTGTCGCGCAAGAATGCCGGGCGGACCTCGACCAACCCTTCCGTCGGCACGCTGATCGTGCGCGATGACGGCGACGGGCCGATGATCGTCGGCAGCGGCGTCACCGCCGTCGGCGGCCGGCCGCATGCCGAGACCGAGGCTTTGGCAGAGGCCGGCGAACTGGCGCGCGGCGCCACCGCCTATGTAACGCTGGAGCCCTGCGCCCATCACGGCCGCACGCCGCCTTGCGCCAATGCGCTGGTCAGTGCCGGCGTGGCGCGTGTGGTCGGCGCTGCCAGCGATCCGGACCCGCGTGTTTCCGGCAAGGGCTATGCAATCTTGCGTGCCGCCGGCGTCGAAGTGGTGGAAAAAGTGCTGGCCGCCGAAGCCGCGGAGCAGATGGCCGGCTATTTAATTCGATCTCTGAAAAAACGCCCGGAAGTGATCCTGAAACTTGCGCTTTCGAGCGACAACAAGATCGGCGTGAAAGGCGAGGGACAGGTCTCCATCACCGGCGATATCGCCCGACGCGAAGTCTATCTGATGCGCGCCGAAGCCGATGGCATATTGATCGGCATCGGCACGGCACTGGAGGACGATCCGGCGCTGACGGTTCGGCTTCCGGGACTGGAGAGCCGTTCGCCGGCGCGCATCGTACTCGACCGCCAGATCAGGCTGCCGGAGACTTCGAAACTGGTCGCCGGCGTCGACCGGGTCCCGCTCTATGTCGCCGCTTGTGCCGAGGCCGATCCACGTCGGCGGGCCGCGCTCGAACGCACCGGCGTGCGCTTTATCGGCACTGAGACGTATGAAGGCGATATTGCGCTGCCGGAACTGCTCGAGGATCTGGCGGCACTCGGCATGGCCAGCGTGCTGATCGAGGGCGGCGCCAAGATCGCCAAGGCCTTCCTCGCCGAACAAGTGGTCGACCGCATCGTGCTGTTTCAGGGGCCGGATGCGATCGGCGGGGACGGCATTGCATCGCCAGTCGATGCCAACAATATCCCGCCGGGATTTCGCAAATTGCGCAACATGCGTTTCGGCGAAGATACATATGCGGAATGGATAAGAGACATCTAGGACCGAACTGATGTTCACGGGGCCAAACTAATGTTCACTGGAATCGTCACCGATGTCGGCACCGTCGCAGCCGTGAAGCCGCTCAGGGAAGGCGTCGGTTTGCGTATCGACACCGCTTACGATCCGCAGACCATTGCCATCGGCGCCTCGATTTCCTGCGGCGGCGTTTGCCTGACGGTGACGGGATTGCCGGAAGACGGCGCCAACGCACGCTGGTTCGAGGTCGAGGCCTGGGAAGAAGCGCTCAGGCTGACGACGGCGATGGGCTGGAAGGCCGGCACGCGAATCAACCTTGAGCGGGCACTGAAGATCGGCGACGAGCTTGGCGGCCATATCGTGTCGGGCCATGTAGACGGCATGGCCGAGATCGTGGCGCGCAAGGAAGAGGGCGACGCCGTTCGCTTCACCCTGGAAGCACCGCGAGAGCTGGCCAAATTCATCGCGCCCAAGGGCTCCGTCGCGCTCGACGGCACTTCGCTGACCGTCAACAACGTCGAAGGCACCCGCTTCGACGTGCTGTTGATCCACCATTCGCTGAGCGTCACCACCTGGGGCGAGCGGCAGGTCGGCGACCACGTCAATCTCGAGATCGACACCATGGCCCGCTACGCAGCGCGACTGGTGGAGGCGGCTAAAGAGGGGCTTTGAGGCGCTCGTCCATAAAGCCCATTCCCTGATGCGACCGCCGCCGAGTTGGCCTTGAAAGTTCCTTCGGCAATCTTCCGCTTGCGATCAAACCGGCTTCGGCCTAAGTCACCGGCGATCCCCGGAGACATCTATGGCAGGCACATCCCAACACGGCAAAGCGTTCATCCGTCCGAAGAAGAAGGCCCACCTTCTTGTCATCGAGGCGCGCTTTCACGACGACCTTGCCGACGCGTTGCTCGAAGGCGCGACAAAGGCCCTCGAGGAAGCGGGCGCGACATACGATGTCGTCACCGTTCCGGGCTCGCTCGAAATCCCGGCGGTGATTTCCTTCGCGCTCGACGGTGCCTCCGAAGGCGGGACGAACTATGACGGCTTCGTCGCCCTCGGCACGGTGGTCCGCGGCGACACCTATCATTTCGATATCGTCGCCAATGAATCCAGCCGTGCCCTGATGGACCTGTCCGTGCAGGATGCAGTCTGCATCGGCAACGGCATCCTGACCACCGAAAACGACGAACAGGCATGGACGCGAGCAAGACGTTCGGAAGGCGACAAGGGCGGCTTTGCGGCGCGTGCGGCGCTGACCATGATCGCTCTAAAGGAACAGCTGGGAGAGCGAACGTGAGCGAACCCGCTTCGCCCGGCCAGCCTGCGGTTCGCCATGCCAACAAGCGCGGTGCTGCCCGTCTGGCCGCCGTGCAGGCGCTCTACCAGATGGACGTCGCCGGCAGCGGTGTGTTTGAGATCACCGCCGAATACGAGGCGTTCAGGCTCGGCAAGGAAGTCGATGGCGCGCTCTATCGCGAAGCCGATGCGCAATGGTTTCGCGCCATTCTTGCCGGCGTTGTCGAGCACCAGAAGACCATCGATCCAGTCATCCGACAGGCGCTGACCGAGGACTGGCCTCTGTCGAGGCTCGATTCGACGTTGCGCGCCATATTGCGCGCCGGCGTCTACGAGCTGATGCAGCGCGAGGACGTGCCGGTGGCGGTCATCGTCTCCGAATATGTCGACATCGCCAAGGCATTTTACGAAGAAGACGAGCCGAAACTGGTCAATGCGGTGCTTGATCGCGTGTCGCGCCGGGTGCGTGGCGAGGGCCGGGGCAAGGACGCCTCATGACTGCTGTCGTCGCCGTTGAGGCGGGCAAGGAAGCGCGTCGCACCGCCTTCATCCTCGCAGCCTCGCAGGCGATCATCGGCTCGGCCGCACCCATCGCCATTTCCATGGGCGGATTGGCCGGGCAGTACCTGCTCGACGCTGACAAGTCGCTGGCAACCGCGCCGATCACCGGCTTCAATGTCGGCGTGGCGCTCGGTTCCCTGCCGGCCGCGGCGATCATCCGCCGGCTCGGCCAGCGCGACGGCTTCATGACCGGCACAGCGGTCACGGCGCTTGGCGGGCTGATCGCCACGTTGGCGCTGTTTCATGACAGCTTCTGGCTGTTCGCTTTCGGCTTGGCCGTGATCGGCATCGGGGGCGCCTTCGTCCAGCAGTTCCGCTTTGCCGCCGCCGACAATGCTCCGCCTGAATTCAAGGCGCGTGCCATCTCCTTCGTGCTGGCCGGCGGCATCGTCACCGCCATCCTTGGGCCGCAGATCGTCATCTTCACCGGCGATCTATTCTCGCCGGTGAAGTTTGCCGGCTCGTTTGCGTCCATCCTGGTGCTGGCGGCGGTCGGCGCCGCCATTCTCTCTTTGTTGCGTATCCCAGCCAAGGCAACCGAGAAGGTGGAAATTTCCGACAGCGACGCCCGGCCGCTCTCGGAAATCGTCACCAGGCCACGCTTCGTCGCGGCGTTGTTTTGCGCCATCGGCAGCTACGCACTGATGAGCTTCGTGATGACCGGCGCGCCTCTGGCCATGGTCGGCTGCGGCCTTTCGACCGACGACGCCACGCTCGGCATTTCCTGGCACGTCATGGCGATGTTCGCGCCGAGCTTCTTCACCGGGTCGCTGATCTATCGCTTCGGCGCTGAGCGGATCGTGGCCATCGGCCTGGTGCTGCTGATTGGCTGCGCCATAGTGGCGCTGTCAGGGTTGGCACTGTGGCAGTTCTGGACGGCGCTGATCCTGCTCGGCCTTGGCTGGAACTTCAGCTTCATCGGTGCCACCGCCATGGTGGCCGACAGCTACCAGTCATCCGAAAAAGGCAAGGTCCAGGGGTTCCACGATTTCGTCCTGTTCGGCTCCGTCGCCTTCGCCTCGCTGATGTCGGGGGCAGTCTACAATGCCTGGGGCTGGGAGATGTTGAACTGGATGATTTTCCCGGTCGTCGTGCTGTGTTTCGTGGCACTGGGCGTGTTGAAGATGACGGGCTTGCGCGCGGCCAACTGACGTCACCCTGTCGGGACGTCGCGGCAGCGGATTCACTCACATCCGAACAAAATTATTGCGCCCATCCCCCCTCTTATGAAACCGTGTACCCCGACGGGGCATCGAAGCCATGCTCATATGCGGCAGCCGTATTCCGGTTCACAGCAAGGGATTTGTGAGATGTTTTCAATCAAGATTCTGGCCGGCGCTGTACTGGCGCTCGGAATTGCGTTGGCCTCGGCGAGTGCCCAGGTGGTGGTGTCGTCGAAGATCGACACCGAGGGCGGTGTGCTCGGCAATATCATCCAGCTGGTGCTGAACGCCAATAATATCCAGACTACCGACCGTATCCAGCTCGGCGGCACGCCCGTGGTACGCAAGGCGATTACAGCCGGCGAGATCGACATCTATCCGGAATACACCGGCAACGCCGCCTTCTTCTTCGAGAAGGCCGACGATCCGGTGTGGAAAGACGCCGCCAAGGCCTATGAGACTGCCAAGAAGCTCGACTACGACTCCAACAAGATCGTCTGGCTGTCACCGTCACCGGCCAACAACACCTGGGCGATCGCCCTGCGCAAGGAGGTCGCCGATACCAATAAGCTCGTCACCCTTTCCGACTTCGGCAAATATGTCTCGGGCGCCGGCAAGGTGGTGCTGGCGGCCTCCGCCGAGTTCGTCAATTCGGCGGCCGCGCTGCCCGCTTTCCAGAAGACCTATGGCTTCACGCTAAAGCCGGACCAGTTGATCACGCTGTCGGGCGGCGACACGGCGGCGACCATTGCCGCTGCGGCCAACCAGACTAACGGCGCCAACGCCGCCATGGTCTATGGCACCGACGGCGGCATCGCGCCCTCCGGCCTTGTCGTGCTTGAGGACGACAAGGGTGTGCAGCCGGTCTACCAGCCGGCGCCGATCATCCGCGAGGCGGTGCTGAAGGAGCATCCCGAGATCGAGACACTGCTGAAGCCGGTGTTCGCCAAGCTCGACCTTGTCACGCTGCAGGAGTTGAATGGCCGCGTGCAGGTTGGCGGCGAGCCGGTCAAGGGCGTCGCTGAGGACTTTTTGAAAAAGAACGGCTTCCTGAAGTAAGGCGATTCCGGCGCTCCGCTTTCGAGGTGCGCCGGATCGGCCGATGGGGGAGGGCGTGCGCATCCGGTTCGACAAGCTCGGCGTGGTCATCGCGGCGATATCGGCCTATGCGGCTTTTGCGGCGCCATTCGCCACCTTCCGCGCCAATCGCATCGTACCCGGTGAGACGCGCTCGATCGTCGAATCTTTGCCTGCGACGGTCGGTCCGCTGTTGATGGCGATTGTTGTCGCAGCGGCGCTCATTGCGCTGCTGAAAACGCCGCTTGTTCTGCGCCTCGCCGCCAGTGTGGTTGCGCTTGCGGCGCTGGCGCTGCTGATCGGCGTTGCCGGCAGTTTCCTGACACCTGCCGGCAACACCTTCGCCCGTATCTCGCCGGCTTCGGGCTTTTGGCTGCTTATCTTCGCCTTCACGCTTCTGCTCGCCGACGTGCTTACGCGGCTGAACCTGTTGCCGCAGGCACGGATCGGCGTGCTTGTTGTCGCCGCCGCGGCGATCGGGCTGCTGCTCGTCTCGGGAAGCTGGAACAGCCTGTCGATCCTCAAGGAATATTTCAATCGCTCCGATAGTTTTTGGGCGGAAGGCTCCAAGCATGTGACGCTGGCGCTGGGTTCGCTGGCGGCAGCGGTGATCATCGGCCTGCCGCTCGGCATCCTCTGCCACCGCGTCGAGAAATTGCGGGCCGGTGTGCTCAACGTGCTGAATATCATCCAGACCATTCCTTCGATTGCGCTGTTCGGCCTCTTGATCGCACCGCTCGGCTGGGTCGCTTCGCATGTGCCGGGAGCTGCCGCGCTCGGCATTCGCGGCATCGGCACGGCGCCGGCTTTCGTCGCTTTGTTCCTCTATTCACTGCTGCCGGTAGTGGCCAACACCGTGGTCGGCCTCGCCGGTGTGCCGCGTGCCGCCAACGACGCAGCGCGCGGCATGGGCATGACCGACCGCGAGCGGCTGTTCGGCGTCGAGTTTCCGCTGGCTTTCCCGGTGATCCTCACCGGCATCCGCATCGTGCTGGTGCAGAATATCGGCCTCGCCACGATTGCCGCGTTGATCGGCGGCGGCGGCTTTGGCGTGTTCGTATTCCAGGGGGTCGGCCAGACGGCGATGGACCTGGTGCTGCTCGGTGCTGTTCCCACGGTGGTGCTGGCCTTCGCCGCTGCCATCATCCTCGATGCAGTGATCGAAATGAGCGCCAGCAAGCGCAGGGTTGAAACGGCATGATCGAGATCGAAGGCATCACCAAGCGCTACGGCGAGACGACAGTCGTCGACGACGTGTCGATAGTAATCGAGCCGCGCAGCATCGCCGTCATCGTCGGCACCTCCGGCTCCGGCAAGACGACGCTGCTTCGCATGATCAACCGGCTGGTCGAGCCGACATCGGGCGTGATCAAGCTCGACGGCGTCGATAACCGCTCGGTCCCGGATTATGAGCTGCGTCGCAGCATCGGCTATGCCATCCAGGGCCACGGCCTGTTTCCGCATCGCACGGTGGCGCAGAACATCGCCACTGTGCCGGTATTGCTCGGCTGGGGCGCCAACCGCATCAAGGCCCGCGTCGACGAGCTGATGACGCTATACCAGCTCGACCCGCAAGCCTACGGGCCACGCTATCCGCATGAGCTTTCCGGCGGCCAGCAGCAGCGCGTCGGCGTCGCCCGGGCGCTTGCCGCGGAACCCAACGTGCTGTTGATGGATGAGCCCTTCGGCGCGCTCGATCCGATCATCCGCAACAAGGCGCAGGAGGATCTGCTGGCGATCCAGAAACGCTTCGGCACCACCATCATCCTCGTCACCCATGACATGGAAGAGGCCGTTCACATGGGCGACAAGATCGCGGTGATGGATGGCGGCAAAGTAGTGCAATATGCCGCGCCGGCCGAGATACTGGCGAAACCGGCCAGCGCGTTTGTCGAGACCCTGGTTGGCGCCAGCGAAAAACCGTTCCGGCTGTTGTCGCTTGGCCGGGTGCGCGACGCGGTGGAAAAAGGCACGGCCGAAGGCGAGGCGATCCCCGGTGACGCCAGCCAACGCGACGCGTTGGCCGAACTCCTGTGGTCGGGCCGCCCGGCACTTCCGGTGAAGGATACCGACGGCAAGCCGCTTGGCCGCGTCACTGTGGACGGGCTGGTTAAGCGAGCGGCGAGGCCGGCATGAAAGCCTGGCTTCCGTCGCTGCTCAGGCTGGCCTTGGTGGTAGTGCTTATTGCCTTCGTCACCAATCCCGGCTGGTTCGAACCGCTGCTGAAGCCGCTGACAGAGAACAACGCGCCGGTAATCTACAATCAGGGCAGCCTTTTGACGTTGACGCTGCTGCATCTGCGGACCGTGCTGATCGCGACGGTTGCCGCGGCGATCGTTGCGGTCGCGCTCGCCATTCTGGTCACCAGGCCAGCCGGCGCCGAATTCCTGCCGCTGTCGCGCAGCCTGGTCAACATAGGCCAGACCTTTCCACCGGTGGCGGTGCTGGCGCTTGCCGTGCCGGCGGTCGGCTTCGGCGAAAAGCCGACGCTGATTGCGCTGTTTCTCTATGGCCTGCTGCCGATCTTCGAGAACGCGCTGACCGGCCTGACGACGCTGCCAGCCAACGTCGTCGAGGCGGCGCGTGGCGCCGGCATGACTGGCTGGCAAAGGCTGGTCAAGGTCGAACTGCCGCTCAGCGCGCCGATCATTCTCGGCGGTATCCGGCTGTCGGTGGTGATCAGCCTTGCCACCGCGACCATCGGCTCGACAGTCGCGGCGAGGACATTGGGCGAGGTGATCATCGCCGGCCTACTGTCGAACAACCTCGCCTTCATCCTGCAGGGCGGCCTGATCGTCGCCGCCCTTGCCGTACTGATCTATGACGGGCTGTCGGCGATCGAGCGCTACACCGCGCGGCGCATGGGACGCGAGGCGGAGTAAGCCTCTCCGAGCGAACTTCGTTTCCTTTCAGCGGCCGATCGAACGCGCCGGATGATCAAGCGTCAGTTCGAGCGCCATACCCGTCCCGCTGGCGATCCAGCGGCGGCGGATGACGGCGAAATCGTGCTGTGTACCGGCTCTAACCACAGAGACCAAGTCGCCCACAGCGCAATCACTATCGAGATCGAGGGCTTCGACAGTCTCGGCAATGTCTTGCTTGCCGGCATAATGTCTTGCAATGGCTGTGAGTACGATGATCACTGGGCCACCCGTTGCGCGATCTTCGGGACTCGGCGATTGATGAGTGCGATGCCCCGATCTTTCAGCAGGAGTTCTTGCCATGACCGCGCGTTTCTCCAAGATCGTCATGTGTTTGTGTCTGGCGGCTTTCGCCTTCCTCGTCGCCTTTGGCAACATCACCGATTACGGCTCAAACTTCGCCTTTGTCCAGCATGTGCTGAGCATGGACACGACCTTTCCCGGCAACGCACTGATGTACCGCTCGATCACCAACCCGGCCTTGTGGACGGCAGGCTACTGGCTGATCATCCTTGGCGAGGCGCTGACCTGCCTGCTCTACCTGATCGCCGCCTGGCAACTCTGGCAGGCGCGCAACGCCAGCGGACAGGCTTTCAACGATGCCAAGAAGTTCGCCATCATTGCCGCCACAATGGGCTTCCTCGTTTGGTATTTCGGTTTCATGGTCGTTGGCGGCGAGTGGTTTGCCATGTGGCAGTCTTCGACATGGAACGGTCAGGAGGCGGCGTTCAAATTCTACATGACCATGCTGGTGGTGCTGGTCTTCGTCGTCCAGCCGGACGGCGACCCGCGCAAAGCTTGACGGCCCTTCGTCGATTTCAATCGATCTTACCGGATGGCGGTGTCGACAGGCGCACTGCCGTCCAGCCTTTTGGGCGAAACCGGGATCTTTTGGGCGAAAGCCGGACAAGAACCGAACAATATCTTGACGTTCCGAGCCCTGTTTCGCATAAGCCGCTGCGAAGGGACGGATTCCGGTTGCGGAAATTCGTCCCCTGTCTCAACGGCCCGGGGAGGGGTTCTTTTGGGCCACCAATCGAGGAAAATTCGGCAATGACCATAATTTCAGCTGTCATCGCCTGCGGTCTGCTTTCAGTCCTTTACGCCATCTGGGCGACACGTTCGGTTCTCGCGGCCGATCAGGGCAATGCACGCATGCAGGAAATTTCCGCGGCCATCCGCGAAGGCGCGCAGGCTTATCTGGCGCGCCAGTACACCACCATCGCCATCGTCGGTGTCGTGGTCCTGCTGCTCGCCTGGTGGCTGCTTTCGATTACCGCCGCCATCGGCTTCCTGATCGGCGCCGTTCTGTCGGGTGCCGCTGGCTTCATCGGCATGCACGTCTCGGTGCGGGCCAATGTGCGCACCGCGCAGGCGGCTTCCAACAGCCTCGCTGCCGGCCTCGAGATCGCCTTCAAGTCGGGCGCCATCACTGGCATGCTGGTAGCTGGCCTGGCCCTTCTCGGCGTCTCCATCTACTACCTGATCCTGACCCAGTTCATGGGTCTGCAGCCAAACGATCGCGTCGTCATCGACTCGCTTGTTTCGCTCGGCTTCGGCGCCTCGCTTATATCGATCTTCGCCCGTCTCGGCGGCGGCATCTTCACTAAAGGCGCCGACGTCGGCGGCGATCTCGTCGGCAAGGTTGAAGCCGGCATTCCCGAAGACGATCCACGCAATCCGGCCACCATTGCCGACAATGTCGGCGACAATGTCGGCGATTGCGCCGGCATGGCGGCCGACCTGTTCGAGACCTATGCAGTGACTGTGGTCGCCACCATGGTCCTGGCCGCCATCTTCTTCGGCGGCACCGCCGTTCTCGGCGCGGCCATGCTCTATCCGCTGGCCATCTGCGGCGCCTGCATCCTCACCTCGATCGTCGGAACCTTCTTCGTCAAGCTTGGTTCCAGCGGCTCGATCATGGGCGCGCTCTACAAGGGCCTGATCGTCACCGGGGTGCTGTCGATTGTCGGCCTTGCCGTAGCCACTTCGGCATGTATCGGCTGGGGGGAGATCGGCACCGTCGCCGGCATGGCTATTACCGGCACGAACCTGTTCATCTGCGGCCTTGTCGGCCTTGCGGTGACCGGCCTCATCGTGGTGATCACCGAATATTATACCGGCACCAACAAGCGTCCGGTGAACTCCATCGCCCAGGCCTCGGTCACCGGTCACGGCACCAACGTCATCCAGGGCCTCGCGGTCTCGCTGGAAGCGACGGCGTTGCCGGCGATCGTCATCGTCGGCGGCATCATCTCGACATACCAGCTTGCCGGCCTCTACGGTACGGCGATCGCGGTGACGACGATGCTCGGCCTCGCCGGCATGATCGTCGCGCTCGATGCCTTCGGCCCGGTTACCGACAATGCCGGCGGCATTGCCGAAATGGCCGGCCTGCCCAAGGAAGTGCGCCAGTCAACCGACGCGCTTGACGCTGTCGGCAACACCACCAAGGCGGTAACCAAGGGCTACGCTATCGGCTCGGCCGGCCTCGGCGCGCTGGTGCTGTTCGCGGCCTACTCTAACGACCTGAAGTTCTTTGCCGCCAATGGCGACAAATACCCCTACTTCCAGGGCATGGGCGACGTCTCCTTCGACCTCTCCAATCCTTACGTCGTCGCCGGCCTGATCTTCGGCGGCCTGATCCCGTATCTGTTCGGCGGCATCGCCATGACCGCCGTCGGCCGCGCCGCGGGCGCTATCGTCCAGGAGGTGCGCAAGCAGTTCCGCGAGGATCCGGGCATCATGGCCGGCACCTCGAAGCCGAACTATGCGCGCGCCGTCGACCTTCTGACCAAGGCAGCGATCCGGGAGATGATCGTTCCATCATTGCTGCCGGTGCTGGCGCCGCTGGTGGTTTATTTCGGCGTCCTCCTGATCTCCGGTTCGAAGGCATCCGCCTTTGCCGCGCTCGGCGCCTCGCTGCTCGGCGTCATCGTCAACGGCCTGTTCGTTGCCATCTCGATGACCTCCGGCGGCGGCGCCTGGGACAACGCAAAGAAGTCGTTCGAAGACGGTTTCGTCGACAAGGACGGCCTCAAGCACCTCAAGGGCTCCGAAGCGCACAAGGCTTCGGTGACCGGCGACACGGTCGGCGATCCCTACAAGGATACTGCCGGCCCAGCGGTCAACCCGGCGATCAAGATCACCAACATCGTCGCGCTGCTGTTGCTGGCCGTTCTCGCGCACGGCTAAGCTCGGTCGCTATGGCCTTAAGACAAAAACCCGCGGGATCGCTCCCGCGGGTTTTTCATTGCCTGAGATATGCCGCTTACAGGGAAGCGAAAGGAACGGAAGGAAGCCGACACCCTCGGGTGGATCAGGTGCCGCCGAGCGTGCTGCCGCCGCTGGCGCCGGGAACGCCAGGCGCCAGCTTACTGGCGCCACTGATGATCTGGCTGAGGAAGTTCTGGTCCTTGCCGCCGGTCGGCGTGGTGCGCGAGATGAAGTCGAACACCTTGCCGTCCTTCAAGCCATAATTGGCGATCTGGGTGACGCGCCCGTCATCGCCAAAATAGACCGCCAGCACATGTTGGTCGACCAGCCGCGGCTTGTCGAAGGCGACATAGCGCTTGCGCGTCTGAGAAATGTAATAAAAGGCCTCGTTATCGAAGGTCGCCTTCGTCGAGGGAGTGCCGAGCGCCAGCAGCACCTGTTCGCGGCTTGAGCCGACCGGCACCAGGTCGATCGCCTGCTGGTCGATGACGTAGCCTTGCGTCAGCGTCTCGCTCGGATTGAGATCGCCGATCATCTTGGACGAATTGCAGGCGGAAAGTGCCGCAGCGATCACCAGCAGCGAAACCGCACCGCCGGGCCTGGGCAGGAAAGTCGACTTGAATTTCAGCGCGCGCAACTACAACTCCATAAGCTGGCCGCAACTTGCGCTGGGCCGCAAAACCGGTAAACCAGCTTGCTTGCCGATGCAACAAGGCCACTTCAACAAACGGTCCCGGGAGACCACCCTCAAATGTTCCAGCGCCTCTTTGGCCGCGAACGACATGCCAACCGCGCCATCACCGAGGCGCTTTACGCACAAATCGTGGCGGCGGCGCGGCAAACGGTGTTTTATTCCGCCTGGAACGTGCCGGACACGCCGCTTGGCCGCTTCGAGATGCTGTCGTTACATATGTTCCTGTTCCAGCACCGATTGCGCGGCGAGGGCGGTGCCGCGGCGGAGGTTGCGCAGGTGCTGATCGACGAGTTCTTCATGGATGTCGAACATTCGTTGCGTGAATTGGGCATTGGCGACGTCGGCGTGCCGAAGCGAATGCGCAAACTGGCGAAGATGTTCTATGGCCGTACCGCCGCCTATGATGATGCGCTGCAACGAAATGACCATGATGCACTCGCCGCCGCCCTTGCCCGCAATGTCAGGCCGGATGCCGGCGCCTGGCCGCAAGCGTCGCAACTGGCACTCTATGCCGCCGATGCATCCAGGCAACTCACGGAACAGCCGACCGAATCGATCGTTTCCGGCACGGTGGCATTTCCCGTGGCCAACGCTTGAGCGGCGGCAGGCCGAATGAAGATGGCGAAGTGGAGGCGAACATGAAACGTCCTGATATCCACAGCCCAGTGTCATTCCGGGCAAATGTCGCTCGGCTGCCGCAAAAGGGGCTGCCGGTGGTGATCGATGCCGACGCCGGGCAGCGCGCCCTGCTGGCCGCCGAGCACGAGCTGCTTTCGGTCGAAAACTATCGCGCCGAACTCCTGGTCGAGCCTTGGAAGCGCAACGGGGTGAAAGTCAGCGGCCATGTCGAGGCCGATGTAACGCAGGCCTGCATCGTCACCCTCGACCCGGTCAAGGCGCATATCGACGAGCCGGTCGAAGCGCTGTTCCTGCCGGAGCAATCCAAGCTCGGGCGGCAAGGTTTCGACGGCGGCGGTGAGATCCTGCTCGACGCCGAAGGGCCGGACAGCCCGGAGACCTTTTCCGGCGACGCCATCGACGTCGGGGCGCTTGCCGAACAGTTCTTTGGCTTGGCGATCGATCCCTATCCGCGCAAGCCCGGTGTGTCGCTGGAGGCCGCCGGCGATGCCGAGCCTGTGGAGAATGAATTCCAGCAAAAGCTCAGATCACTGTTGGGAAAATCCTGATAGCTGATCCAATTTGAGAAAAGTTGGTTGTGCGGCAGCCCAAAACCGTTATTTTCGCCGAACCTTCGCGAGCCCCGTACCTTGGCAAGCCCGCTGGCCAAGCAACCGTGAGATAACACCGCGTGATCAGGATTTCCATCGATGCCATGGGCGGCGATCACGGGCCAAGCGTGGTCATCCCGGCGCTCATGACTGTCGCCACCCGCCGTCCGGACATACGCTTCGTCATTTATGGGCGCGAAGAAGTGGTACGGCCCGAACTCGCCAAATTCCCCAAGCTGGCGGACGTGAGCGAGTTCATCCACTGCGAGATCGCAGTCCGGATGGACGACAAGCCGAGCCAGGCGCTGCGCCATGGTCGCTGGAAATCATCGATGTGGAAGGCCGTCGAGGCGGTCAAGGCAGGCACTGCCGACGCCTGCATCTCAGCCGGCAATACCGGGGCGCTGATGGCAATGTCCAGGTTCTGCCTTCGCACCATGGCGACCATCGATCGCCCGGCAATCGCAGCGCTCTGGCCGACATTGCGCGGCGAAAGCGTGGTGCTGGACGTCGGCGCCACTATCGGCGCGGATGCGCATCAACTGGTTGATTTTGCCATTCTGGGCACCGGCATGGCGCGCTCGGTTTTCGGCATCGAACGGCCGAGCGTCGGCCTGCTCAATGTCGGCGTCGAGGAGATCAAGGGTCAGGAGGAGGTCAAGGAGGCGGGCCGCATGCTTCGCGAGGCCAACATGGCCTCGATGAACTACCATGGCTTTGTCGAGGGTGACGACATCGGCAAGGGCAGTGTCGACGTCGTCGTTACCGAAGGATTTGCCGGCAACATCGCGCTGAAGACGGCGGAAGGCACGGTCAGGCAGATCGCCGGCTACCTGCGCGCGGCGATGAACCGGACGCTGATGGCCAGGATCGGCTATATCTTCGCGAAGACCGCCTTCAATCGCCTGCGCGAGAAGATGGATGTCGGCCGCTCCAATGGCGGCGTCTTCCTCGGGTTGAACGGCATCGTGGTGAAAAGCCATGGCGGGGCTGATTCGGATGGCTTTGCGGCGGCGATCGAGCTTGGCTACGACATGGTACGCAACAATCTGCTTGACCGCATCGAAGCCGATCTCGACCTGTTCCATGCCCGCAATCCGAATGCCCAGACAATCCGGAAATCCGACGTCGTCATCGACGCAAAGGAATAGGAAAGAGCATTGATCAGATCAGTCGTGCGCGGCACGGGCGCCGCGCTGCCCCGCCGCATTATGAAGAATGCCGATTTCGAAGGCATGGTCGAGACGTCGGACGAGTGGATTGTCCAGCGCACCGGTATTCGCCAGCGCCACATCGCGGCCGACGACGAGACGACGGCCTCGCTGGGCGAGGCGGCGGCGCGCGCAGCCCTCGACAGCGCCGGCCTGATGGCGGACGACATCGACCTGATCGTGCTGGCGACCTCGACGCCCAACAACACCTTTCCCGCGACCGCGGTTGAGATCCAGAACCGGCTCGGCATGCACCACGGTTTTGCCTTCGACCTGCAGGCGGTTTGCTCCGGCTTTGTCTATGCAGTGACGACCGCCGACCTCTATATCCGCGGCGGCTTGGCCAGACGGGTGCTGGTGATCGGCTCGGAAACATTTTCGCGCATTCTCGACTGGAACGACCGCTCGACCTGCGTTTTGTTCGGCGACGGCGCCGGCGCGATGGTGCTGGAAGCAGGCACGGGAGCAGGCGGCATCGCCGACCGAGGCGTTCTGGCGGCCAGCCTGCGCTCCGACGGCATCCACAAGGACAAGCTTTTCGTCGACGGTGGGCCGTCGACCACCGGAACGGTCGGGCACCTCAGGATGGAAGGCCGCGAAGTGTTTAAGCATGCGGTCGGCATGATCACCGACGTCATCGAGGCGACGTTCGCACAGGCCGGCATCAGCGCCGCCGATCTCGACTGGTTCGTGCCGCATCAAGCCAATAAACGAATTATTGACGCTTCGGCCAAAAAGCTCGGGATAGAGGAGCGGAAGGTGGTGGTGACCGTCGATCTGCACGGTAATACCTCCGCTGCTTCCGTGCCGCTGGCACTGTCCGCGGCCGTCGCCGACGGTCGCATCAAAACGGGTGACCTGGTACTGCTTGAGGCGATGGGCGGCGGCTTCACCTGGGGCGCGGTCCTGCTCCGCTGGTAAGTGCCGAACTATCGGGTTCGGGTCCTTGACCTTGACGGATCAATTACTTAGGTTCTGCCGTTGCTTGTATCGATTTATGTTTTTGAGCTGATGGGACGGTTCGTATGGGGGGAAAGACACTTACGCGCGCCGACCTCGCCGAAGCCGTTTACCGCAAGGTTGGGCTGTCGCGTACTGAATCGGCTGAGCTTGTCGAGGCGGTGCTGAATGAGATCTGCGAGGCGATCGTTCGCGGCGAGACGGTGAAGCTGTCGTCCTTCGCGACCTTCCACGTGCGCTCCAAAAACGAGCGCATCGGGCGCAATCCCAAGACCGGCGAGGAAGTGCCGATCCTGCCGCGCCGGGTGATGACCTTCAAGTCGTCGAACGTGCTGAAGAACCGTATCCTGCGCTCCCATCAAAACAGCAAAGTCAAGGGCAGCAAGTAGCCGCCCAATCCCCCTTTGCCAAGAATCATGCTCCAGGCTTCGGTTGAAAAGCGAACCCTGCTTTTGCGCCGGGCTTGAATATTGTTTCATAAACCGCTGAAATAAGATGCGATTCGGTACGCCGGATCGGTATTTGGGTGTGATCCGTTCCGGCGGGACGGAAAGCTGCTCTCCTTGTTAAGTGTGATGTCGCCCGAACCCGGTTCCCGCCTTTCGCGATCATGCTCTAGCGTGAGGATTCGCCCATGGACAAGAGCCCTGATGCTTTCCGCACCATCAGCGAGGTCGCGGAGGATCTGGATTTGCCGCAGCACGTGCTGCGCTTCTGGGAGACGCGTTTCAACCAGATCAAGCCGATGAAGCGCGGCGGCGGCCGCCGCTACTACCGTCCGCAGGACGTCGAACTGATCAAGGGTATTCGTCATATGCTCTACGACCAGGGCTATACGATCAAGGGCGTGCAGAAGCTGTTGCGCGAGAACGGCAACCAGTTTCTGATCGCCGTCGGCAGTGGCGACATGGCGGCGGTCGAGGCGATCTCGCAGCGCCGACAGGCTGACACGGTACCGCTGACGCAAGCGGCGCAGCCGCGCGGCCCGGACGACGAAATGCTGGTCGGCCAACCGAGGGTGAAACCCAGCCGTCGTTTTTTCGGCATCGGCAAGACCGACGAGGAAGGTCCGGTTCCGCCGGACACGTCAAAGCTTTCCCGTGACAATCGCGCATTGCTGCAGGAGGCACTGTTCGACCTCCTGGAATGCAAGCGCCTGCTCGATCAGGTTCGCTAGAGCCCGCCGGGCTGACCGGAACGGTCTTCAGGGTCATGCGTTAGGCTTCCTTCTACATATGAAGGAAGCACGTCATGCCATCGCTTTCGAGCATCTCCGACACCGATCTGAACAAGCAGGTCGCGGCCCTGACCAGGGAACTGGCCACCTTGAAGAAAGCCGTGTTAAAGCGGGGCGGCGCCTTTTACGAAGACGGGCGCGATACCGCATCGGATTATTATTCGGATATCACTGAGCGCCTCGGCGACGCTTTGCCGGCAATCAGAAGGCAAGGCCGGGCGATCGAGAAGACCGCCCGAGATCACCCGGCGACGGCGGCCGCTGTCGGACTGGTTCTGGTCGGGCTCGTCGCCAGTCTGTTCCTCGGCGGCCGGCAGCAACAAGCACCGCGGGCGCGTTCAAGATCGGCACGTTGAGATAAGCAAATGGCGGTGGTCAGCGGACCGCCGCCATTTTTCGCCGACACGGAAAGCCCGGCAAGCACGCCGCCCTTGATCAAGCACCAGAACGCCTGATTGCGGGTTGTTCGCCCGAGGGTGTTTTCAGTACTTCTTCGCGACAACCTTCTTGTGATGGTGGCGGTAGTGGTGGACGCGGTGATGGTAGTGATGGCGGTGATGCTTCTTGACGGTGGTGTGCATCGTCGTTGCATTCGCGTTGCTTGCGCCGATGATCGGCATCGAGAGGGCAAGTGCGATTGCAAGTCCAAGGGCGGAGAGAAGAGGCTTGTTCATGACATCGTTTCCTTTTTGCGCAAGCGGAAATTGAGCGTCACTGATTCAGGTCGGTGACCCAATCGGTGCGGTTGGGACTATCGCCTTGGAGTTTTTCGGCCGTTTTTCCGGCCTGTAGAATTTTGTTTCCGAACTGTGTCTGCTGAGGATCCGGCCAGATGCCGGCGCGCCGGCATCCGCCATCCATTCCGGCGTCGGTTCACGATGCCGTGACGCTATCTTTGATGCTTGGCAAATCACCGGCGAGCGGGCATTCTCCCGATCGTCTCAGGCAACAACATGATTTGATCTAACTCTTTCATCCCACGGAGTTGCCAATGCCCCAAATAGCAAAACGCGAACCTTACTCCGAACTGGCGGCGAGCGCGGTTACGCCTGAACGCAGTGCCGTCCGAACCGCCCGGGAAGCCCGTGGATACAGCATCGAAGAGCTGTCCCTGGCGTGCGGGCTGGCAGCCTATGAGATTGCCGACATTGAAAGCGGCAAGGATGCCGATCCCTCGAAACGTCGGCGTATTGCCTCCGCGCTTCAACTTCCTGAAAGCGCTCTGTTTGACGAAGCCGTGTTGCCTGCCAAAAGGCGATCCGTGTCGTAGCGACGTGTCATGCTTTTATTCCACGAGCTCGCCATGGGTCGCCCTGGCGGGCTTCGTTTTTTCGGCCAGGTAGTGGACTTGCCGGCGGCCACGGTGACGCCAGACGGAAATTGCCGGAGATGAGCCTCGAATCCGTTCGCGCCTTTTTCGCCGCACACGCGCCCGACATCGACGTTATCGTCACGGAAGCCAGCTCGGCGACAGTGCCTCTGGCCGCCGAAGCGCATGGCGTAGCGCCGGCGCAGATCGCCAAGACGATCTGCTTGCGCGTCGGCGACCAGACGATGCTGATCGTGGCCAGCGGGATCTCCAGGCTGGACAATCGCAAATTCAAGGACCGGTTGGGTGGCAAGGCGCGAATGCTGGACGCCGAACAGGTGCTTGCCGCGACCGGTCATCCCGTCGGCGGGGTGTGCCCGTTCGGCCTACCGGCGCCGCTCCCGGTCTACTGCGACATCTCGCTGCGCGCCTTTGACGAGGTCGTCCCGGCGGCAGGCGCGACGAATGCCGCCGTACGGCTCAGCCCGCAACGCCTGGCCGAACTCGTCGACGCCGAGTGGGTGGATGTGTGCCAGTAGCCGTTTATCCGGGTCGTGGGATCCGCTGAGCGTTACCGCTACTCGGTCTTCTGTGGCTCTTCTTTCTTGATCGTCTGAGCGTCCGTGACAGTCGACATATCGGCCTTCTCGACGCTCGCTGTCGTCTGCGTGTCGACCGATGCCTGGACCTTTGAATGCGCGGGGCAATCCGCAGAGGCAACTGATATGGACATGGTCAGTGCCGCGGCTATTGCGAGGAATGTCTTCATGATCATTCTCCTCGTTCGTTCGATGGGCAAAGTTAGCCCGTCTGGCACCAACGGCCAAATCACATTTGTTCACACGCTGGCCCAGTAATTCAAATGGCTGCGCGGATAGCCGCTTGCCGTATCAAAGCCCACTGGCTCCGGCCGGAGGATTTTTGGCGTTAAAGATCTCGCCGCTCAGAGCCAGTCTCAGGTCTTCGGCGCTGAGCTGACCACTTTCGAACAAATCCATCACCCTGCGGCCGAGCACTTCTCTGCCTGGATCGCCGTCAGCGAGGCCTAGTTCACGGCATCGGGCATCAAGTGCCTTGGTCAACATGGTCAGCTCGGCAGGACAGGCAACCCCTTGAAGCGACATTGCATCTCTCCCCTAAGGGCGAAAGCGCGTGGCATCTTCGTAGCGTCCGCTCGCCCTTACAACTGCGGACGACGGCAATTCAAATAAAGCCAACGTTTTTCGAACTCAACATTCAAACGTACCAAAACGCGGCGCGCTCCAATGCGAGGATCCTGCTACAATACGGTATGGCCGTCCGAATAGCGGTTATCCTCGCGCTTCTCTTCGCCTTCGCCTACGGTTTCGCAAAACTCGCGGAACATTATGGCAGAGTTGGCCACAGGCCCCCTCCGTGTGAAGAATTGCCCTATCCTGATTGTCCTGACCAAAAAGCTCTTCCGCGGGAAGAAACTGAGCCTTGAGCACGCCTGTTCAGGCCAGGCCAGCCATCGGGATTGATTTAGTTCTTTCCAACCGACGGTTGGTGGACGCATTGCAGCGGATGGGCCTAGGGTTCACTACGATCCGCGCGCACCGGGCATGCCCAAACCCCCGAGTCACCCCTGCCTGATGCAAGGCGCCTGATCGAGTCCCGCCGTTCTGGCATGTGCGGCGGGACCTTTTCTTATTGAAGCTGGAATACGGGCTCACGATAAAGGTTGGCGTACGCAGCAAACGTCGCCTAGCCACTGTCGCGCGGTTTCTCGGTGGGCTTCTGGCTAGCCGCCAGCCTCCGTGCCTCGCGCACGAGTGATCGTGATCGATTCTTCGATGAGATCACGCGCCTGCGTACGTTGCGCTGGCTGCAGTGCGGCTATTGTCTGTACAGCCCAGTTTGGGGGAAAACTGGCTAAGCCTTTGGATTTTAATGGTCGGAGTGGCCGGATTCGAACCGACGACCCCTTGACCCCCAGTCAAGTGCGCTACCGGGCTGCGCTACACTCCGGACCGGTCGCGATGTATCGTGATAGACTGGGTCCGGTCAACCGAATTCGGTTGCTGTCCTGCCTGAAGCGACAGCAACGGGCATTGCCGGTCGCTGCGCCGCCCGCAGCTGCCACTGGTGGCGGTATTCGAGCGCGATGGCACCCCAGATCAAGCCAAGCAGCAGGTAGACATGGCGCCAGTGGTCGATGTCGATGAAGGTGCCGAGCCCGATATTACCGATGAAGGCGACGTAGGCGCATAGAAGATAAGGCTGCCACGGCCGGTCGCGCAGCAGAATGCGGAAGCCGGCGGCGATCGTCCAGCACGTCAGCGTCAGGAACGACACGAAGCCGAGCCAGCCGTAATCCATCAGCATCTTCAGCCAGATGTCGTGCGTGTCCTCGCCGAACATCTTGCCGAAGACGAGCGGGCCGATGCCGAACGGATGCTCCAGTGCCATCTGAAAGCCGATCGTGTAGCGGGCGAAGCGGCCGAGGCGGGCGGTGTCGTAGCTTTGTTCAAGCTGTGCGCGGTTCGAGAACATCTCGGCGACGCCCGGCAGTTGCAGGATGACGATCATTGCGATGACCAGCAGTCCGACGGCGGCGATGGTCATGACGACGACGCGCAGCCGGAACTTGCCGCTGGCGCTCTGCAGGAACAAGGCACCGGTCAGCAGGACCGCCGAAACGGCGAACATGCCCCAGGCGCCGCGCGAAAAGGAAAAGAAGATGCCGGCGGTGATGATCAGCAGCGGCACCGCCAATACAGGCATGCGCGCGACCGAGCCGGTAAGCAGCAGATAGAGCACGTAGACGCCCGGCAGCACCAGGAAAGGCCCGAACACGTTCGGGTCCTGGAACGCGCCGGCGGCGCGGTCGTATTTGGTGAAGATCTCGGCTCCCGGAAAGGCATGGAAATAGCCGGCTATGCCGACCAGCGAAGTCAGCACCGCCGACACCACATAGGCGACGAAGATCACCCGATAGAGACTGGGCCGGACCGCCGTTACCGAAGCGAAGAAAACCGCGGTTAAGGCCAGGAACAGCGAGACGGCGAGATAGAGCGGCGTGCCGGCGAGGTCCGACATCTGCGTCATCGAGATCATGCCGCCGATGTTCATGATCAACAGCAGCACCAGAAGCGGTACCCCCGCGCGCTGTATGCGCATTCCGAACAAGGGCCACACCACGATCAGCCCGATCATATAGACGTCGTACGGTGCCGGCTCGGCAATGACGAAGCCGGACAGGAAGACGCCGAGGAAAACCGCCCCTGACGCAATCAGTGCGATCAGCTTGGCGTTGACCGCCGCCGCCGGCAATTCATAGGCCGTCGCGCTCAATATGCGTTTTCCGTGTTGAGCAGGCGGATCGGCGTCAGGAACAGGATTTTGAGGTCGAACAGGAGCGACCAGTTCTCGATGTAATACAGGTCGTATTCCGTCCGCATGCGAATCTTCTCGTTGGTGTCCATCTCGCCGCGCCAGCCATTGATCTGCGCCCAGCCGGTCACACCGGGCTTGACCTTGTGACGGGCGAAATAGCCGTCGACCACCTCATTGTAGAGGAGGTTGTGCGACTGCGCGGCAATGGCGTGCGGGCGCGGACCCACCAGCGACAGCGACCCGAACAGCGAATTGAAGAACTGTGGCAATTCGTCGATCGAGGTCTTGCGGATGAAGCGGCCGACGCGGGTGACCCGCGGATCGTTCTTTGTCACGGTCTGCTTCGCCGTCGGGTCCGCCTTGTCGGTGTACATCGACCGGAACTTATAGACCTCGATGATCTCGTTGTTGAAGCCGTGCCGCTTCTGGTGGAACAATACCGGCCCCCTGCTGTCGAGTTTGATCGCGATCGCGGTCGCCAGCATCACCGGCGAGAACACGATGATGCCGATGATCGAAAAGACGATGTCGAAGGCGCGCTTGGCGACCGAATCCCAGTCGTTGATCGGCTTGTCGAAGATATCTAGCATCGGCACCGAGCCGATGTAGGAATAGGCGCGCGGCCTGAACTGCAGCGCGTTCGAATGCGCCGACAGCCGGATGTCGACCGGCAGCACCCACAGTTTCTTCAATAACTGCAGCACGCGCGATTCGGCGGTCAGCGGCAGTGATACGATCAGCATGTCGATGCGCGCGATGCGGGCAAATTCGATGAGTTCGGAAATTGTACCGAGCTTGGGATAACCGGCGACAACCGGCGGCGACCGCTTGTCGCCGCGGTCGTCGAAGATGCCGCAGATGCGGATGTCGTTGTAGGGCTGCCTTTCGACCGAGCGGATCAGTACCTCCGCCGCCTTGCCGCCACCGACGATGACGGCGCGGCGCTCCATCCGCCCATCGCGCGCCCAGCGCCGGATCAGCTTCGACATCACCAGGCGGAGACCCAGGATCAGCACGAAGCCAACAACAAACCACGTGCCGAAGAGCAGGCGCGAATAGTCTTCCGACATTTTCATGGTGAAGGCGGTGAGCGCCATCAAGGCGAACGTTCCGGCCCAGACCAGCAGGAGCCGGCCGAAATTGGCGATCGGCCGCATCAGCGCGACGATCTGGTAGCAGTCGGTGACGTCTAGCAGAACGACCGCGAGGAACGAGGTGGCGGCGATCGTCAGTGAATATTGCCAGGCAAGATAGTTGAAAAAGCCGACGTAATAGAAATAGACGGCAAGACCTGACACCAACAGCAGCGCGAATTCCACCATGCGCAGGACGCCGCTCACCATGATCGGCGACATCGTATCGCGCCGGTATTGCGAGGCGACCTGGCGGGCGACGTCGTTCATGCCGCCGGCCGTGTTGTTCTCGGCAGGGGCGTTGAATTTGCGCACCGCGTCTAGCGAAAAACGGCGCGCGGGGTCGATTTCGTTCATGGGGCGTCCGCAGGTTTCCCTCAGGTGAATAGCAAAAGAGAGCTAAGAAACCCTTGAAACAACAGATGGCTTTGGAGACGCTTTCACCAGGAGTAGCCCGGTGGAGCCCGTTGCCCTATTTTTTTTGCGCGGCGAAATAAGCCTTTTCGATTTCGGCGGCCATCACATCGGCGCCGAATCGTGCCTTGAGGTCGGCGATGCCGGGCATCAGGCCCTTGTAGGTGTCGAGATCGGCCAATGCGGCGCTTATCTTGTCGCCAAGTTCGCGCGGGTCGGGCCGGATCAGGGCAGGCGAGCTGGTGTCGAAGATTTCCGGTATGCCGCCGACTGACGTCGCGATGATCGGCTTGCCGGCGGCGAGCGCTTCCAGAACGATATAGGGCATGGCTTCCGCGCGCGAGGGAACGACGACCAGCTTGGCCAGCGTGAAGGCTAGCCTGGCCGGCATCGGCGCCAGGAAGCCGACGTCCAGGCCACGCTGACTCACCTGGGCGCGATAGCGCGGCAGGTCGTCGCCGTCGCCGACCATCAGCGCCTTCAATGGGTGGCCGAGCCGTGTTGCGGCTAGCCCCAGCGCATCGATGAAGATGTCCGGGCCTTTGAGGTCTCGCATCATGCCGATATAGAGGAGGTCAACCGCATCGTGCTCGGTCCGCACCGGCTCGAACTCGGCGGCGCGCAGGCCGTTGTGGACGAGAGCGTTCGGAATGGGCGGCTCGCCGACCTTCCTGCGATAAGTCCGTCGCTCATAGTCGGAAACAAACAGCAGGCAATCGGTGAAGCGAGCCATGAAGCGCTCGAGCGCGAAGAACAGCTTCCCCATGGCGGTGGTCTCGTCATAGTGAAGCGAGCCGCCATGCGGCGAATAAAGGCGGGCTACGCGAGACCTGGATACCCGCAACAACGAGCCGAACAGACGGGCATAGGCGCCACCTTTGGCGCCATGCCCGTGCAGCACGTCCGGCCGCAATTCTTTTATGATCCTATAGGTGCGCCGGGCCGAGGCGAGATCGCCTGGCCCGACATGCCGCTGCATCGGCGTGCGGTGAATGCCGAGCGCCAGGCTGCCCTTCATCTGTTCGAACAGCCGTTCCTCGAAATCGCCGCCCGTCGTCGAATCGCAGACGATGCCGACGGCATGGCCGGCGGCGACCTGAGCCTCGGTCAGGTCGCGCACATGCCGGAAGATGCCTCCGACCGGTGAGCGAAAGCAGTGGACGATCCTGAGTGTGTCCGCCACTTGGTCAGCACATCAAAACAGGCGTTCGCGAACATAGACTGTATCGCCGGGCAGTAGCGGGTCGGAGGTCACCACGCGTCCGGTTATCACCTTGCCGTTGATGTCGCGGGTAATGTCGACGCTCTCCTGGTTGGCGCGTGGCGTGAACCCGCCGGCGATGGCGACGGCCTTCTGCACGGTCAGGCCCGGAACATAGGAATACTGGCCCGCCGCACCCACTTCACCCATGACGAAGATCGGTCGGTAGCGATCGATTTCGACAGAAACGTCAGGATCCCGCAAATAGCCCTGGCGCAGTTTCTCGGCGATCTCGCCCTCGAGCTGCTGGGCGGTGTGGCCGCGCGCCGGCACGTTGCCGACGAGCGGCAGCGAGAGATAGCCGGATTGGTCGACACTGTAGGTGTTGGTCAATCCTTCCTGCTCGAACACTGTGACGCGGACGCGGTCGCCGGCGCCGAGGCGATAGGGCTGGTCGAGAACTTCATGGAATGCGGCCGGCGTCGGCCGGTAGCTGGAGCAGCCCGAAAGCATCGATACGGCAAGCAGCGCGCGGAAAAGGGGAGCAATGCTTTTCATGAGCGGACACGTACCTTTGAATAGCCGGCGACTCTGCGGCAAACCTTAACGATCGAGCTCGGTTATCGTCCTGTTAGGGTTAATGGCCGGTAAAGGCGCGCGGCCGGTACGGGCCGGATCGACAAATGCAGATCGTTTTCAGCCTCTTGTTTGCGGCTTGTTAGTAGAGCCTAACAGGTTCTTACCGCGATATTAACGGCTGAGTTACCATAGTTGTTTACGGTGCATGCTGACTCAGTACCGGAGCAGGGATGCATGTCCGTTCAATCCGCGGCCGCAGATGTCGACATCGATCTCAGGCAGCTTTTCGCCAGCCTGGCGCGAAACTGGTTGCGCATCCTTGTCGTCGCGCTGGTTGTAACCGGCCTGGCCTTTGCGCTCGCCTGGCTTGCAACGCCCGAATACAAGGCGGCAGCCAAGCTGGAGATCGGGCCTCGAGAATCGGAGTTCACGCGGCCAGCCGGGGCCAACGGCAACGAGCGGTCGATTCCCGACGAAGAGGCTGTGGCCACCGAGGTCCAGATCATCTCGTCCCCCGACATCCTCAAACAGGTAGCGGCGAAGCTCAACCTGGCGAAATTGCCCGAATTCGACGAGGCGCTGAAGATGTCGGCGCTGAGCCGCGCCCTTGTCCTCGTTGGCTTGAAAAGCGATCCCTTCGAGATCCCGCTGGAAGAGCGCGTGCTGGACGCAATGCATGAGAAGCTCAACGTCTATGGCGTCGAAAAAACCCGTGCGATCGCAATCGAGTTCTCGTCAGAGGATCCACAGCTTGCCGCCGCGATCCCGAACGCGATTGCAAACGCCTATATCGCCTCCAAGGGCAACGCCAAGCTCGAATCGAATTCCGCCGCCACCGACTTTCTGGCGCCGGAAATCGCGGATCTGCAGAATCGGGTGAAGGAGGCGGAAGCCAAGGTTGCCGCATTCCGTGCCCAGTCCGATCTTTTGATGGGCGGCAACAATTCGGTGCTTGCCACCCAGCAGCTGTCCGAATTGTCGAGCGAATTGTCACGGGTGCGCGCCAACCGCGCTTCAGCGGAAGCGACCGCCGACAGCGTGCGCAGGGCATTGCGCAGTGGCGGCTCACTGGATGCCGTTCCGGAGGTGTTGTCGTCCGAACTGATCCAGCGCCTGCGCGAGCGCCAAGTCGAACTCAAGAACAACATCGCCGACCTTTCCACCACCTTGCTCGACAACCATCCGCGCATCCGGGCGCTGAGGTCGCAACTCGCCGATCTCGACCGCCAGATCCGCAACGAAGCGGAAAAGATCATGAAGGGTCTGATGGCGCAGGCCGAGACGGCAAAGGCGCGCGAGGCTCAACTCGTGGCCGACGTCAACACGCTGAAGGCGGCGTCCGCCCGCGCCGGCGAAGAGCAGGTGGAACTCGATGCGCTGCAGCGCGATGCCGCGACCAAGCGCCAGCAACTCGATCTCTACTCGTCCAGCTATCTCCAGGCGGCCGCACGCAAGGATCGCAACTACCTACCTGTTGACGCTCGCCTATTTTCGGAGGCCCGGGCGCCGACCGAACCCTATTTCCCCAAGATTGGTCCGATTGTCGGCGCGGCCTTTGTCGGCTCGTTGCTCATCATGGCGATCGTCACGTTGCTGCAGGAACTGTTTTCCGGCCGTGCCATGCGTCCGGCCGCCGGTGCCCATTTCGAACACATCGAGCAGGTTGCGATGCCGGCTGTCCAGGCCGAACGCGCATCGGCCGAGCCCGACCCGCCGGTTGCGCGGTCCGAACCGGCAGTCGCCGAGATCGACGACGACAGCATCATTGAAACCAAAGTGGAGCCGGAACCCGTCGCGGTGGCGGAAGCGGCTGCCGAGAAAATCGAACCGGAGTACTCTGAAATGGCTGCTGGAGACATTGAACCGGCACGTTCTATCCTCGGCGAGATCGACATCGACAAGGCCGCGGAAAAACTGATCGCCACCGGTGCAGCCCGGGCCATATTCGTGTCACCGGAAGGCGACGAGGCGGCTGCCTCGGCGGTGCTGGTGGCGCGCGCAGTCTCCGACGCCGGGCTACGCGTGCTGCTGCTTGATCTCACCGCTTCGGGTGCTGCCTCGCGGCCGATGCTGGACAGCGGGCTGTTTCCGGGCATCACCGATCTGCTCGCCTCGCAAGCGCAGTTCAGCGATGTGATCCACCCCGATCTTTATTCGGATTGCCACGTGATTCCCGTCGGCACAGCCGATCCGGTCCGTGCCATGCGCGCCGCCGACCGGCTGCCGATCATCATGCAGTCGCTAACCACGGCCTATGATCTGGTTGTGGTCGAATGCGGGCCGGCCGACGCGCAAGGCATCAGCCGCCTGGTGGGCGAGGGCACCGAGGTGCTGCTCTCCATGCTTGAGCCGGACGACCAGGTGACGCAAGCCGCAGTCGCGCTCATCGAGAGCGGTTATCCCGACCTAACGCTGGTCACGCCAATCGGCCATGTGGCGCCGGGGCCAATGCCGGGACGGCGCTCGGCGGCCTGAGGCATTTTTCTCAAATTGAAATCAGCTGTCGTCTTCGCCTGCGGCCGGTGCTGTCTGGCCCACGGCCTTGCGGCGCAGCAGCTTGGTCAGCTTCCAGACCATTGGGCTGTGCTTGATGAATGCTTTCAGGCTTGCGCCGTGCCTGAGCGCAAGCGCCAGCGCGCGACCTTTCAGCGTCAGCGGAACCAGCGCCTCGAAATGTTGCGTTTCGACATCGCACCACAATCGCTTGTAGGGTTCGTCACCGACCGAGAAATCATAGATTTCAAAACCTGCCTCGCAGGCTTCCTGGATGTTCTCGAAGAACAGGAAGTCGCCGGGGCTGGTGTGTGCGAGTTCGTCCTCGGCGATCGCCCCGAATTCGCAGATCAGCCGCTTGCCCGAGCGGCTCGATCCGGTGACCGCACGAAGCTTGCCGGCGACTTCCAGCCCATGCAGCACGAAGGACGGATCTTCCTCTTGGAGCGCGTCGGTAAACAGCGAGCGAAAAAAAGCGCGCACCTCCGCCTCACCGAAAACATTGGCGATGCCCATCTTGCGGAAGCGGAATTCCTTCATCTCGAAAAAGGCATCGAGCAGCCTGTTCACCTCGTCCGCAGTCCTCGCCTCGATGCGGCAATGGCTGCCGACGGCCCCGAATTTGCGCGCCTGCGAGCGATGCTTCTTGCGCCTGCGCTTGCCGCTCACGCGGATGAGCAATGAATCAAACCCTCCTGCTAGGCCGGCGGCCAGAGACAGATTGGGGCTCGAAAAATGCGGCAAGGCGGAGAGCGGGTTGGCAACGCCGTCGAGATCGGGCAGCAGCCGCTCTAGCGCGACAAGATCGATATCACGCCGCGCCTTGCCAATCGCAGCCAGCATAGCGCGGATCGCCGCGCTATCGGCACTCGCCAGCCATTGCGGGTCGGCGGCGGCAAAATTGCCGTTGGCATGGCGGCCGCCCATGAACCGGGCGACGCGGAACGCTCCACTGCGAGTGACCTCCAGCGCTAACGAGAAAACCGGCCTGTTGTCGGCGCGCAGCGTCGCAACGACGACGTCGGCGCCGGTATGTGCGGCCCAGTTCAGGATCCAGCCTGCGCTCTGCGCCGGGGCAAAAAGCGCCGAACGGCAGAATTCGGCGTACGCCGCCAGCGCCGCACTATCGGCAACCGAGATCGATAAGCCGGCTTTGCCGGCCGGCAAGGCATACGGCGACGCCTCGTTGCTTGCCAGCTGATTGCCGTCAAATGACGCGGTGGCGTCAACCATACCTCAATCCTTAGGGCGTATTCGTCGCGATTGGGGGTCCGCGCAGGCGCATTCCATGCTTGATGAGCTTAGGCGCAAAAGGTGAATGAATGATCGACGGGGGCGAGGCAATTCGCAAACTGGCGCTCAATCTCGCCCGCTATTCCGGTCTCGCGCCGCTGGCCAAGCCGTTTATCGGCGGCGTTGGCGTCATCCTGATGCTCCATCGGGTCACCGCGACGCCGGAAAAGCCGAATGGCGTCAACCGACACTTGAACATCGCGCCTGGGTTCCTCGATATCGTGATCGCCGACATGAAGGCGAACGGCTACAGGTTCGTCACGCTGGACGAGGCGATCGAGCGCATCAAGGCCGGCGACAAGGACGGCCAGTTCGCGACGATCACCGCCGACGACGCCTATCGAGACAACATGACCGAGGCGCTGCCGGTGCTGGAGAAGCACGGCGCGCCGATCACCATCTACGTCGCGCCGGGACTGATCGACGGCGCTGCCGATCTGTGGTGGGACGTGGTTGAGGATATCGTCAATGCGCGCGATCGCCTGACGCTGGCGACGCCGGACGGCCCGGTGACGATCGACTGCTCGAATCGGGGAAAAAAAGTCCAGGCCAATGCGCGCCTGCACGCCTATCTGACGCTGAAGGTGCACGAGCAGGACCAGCGTGCGGTGTTGCGCGATCTGGCGCGCTCGAACGGCATCGAGTTGGGCGGTCCGCGCCCGAGCACGCTGATGAACTGGGACGAGATCCGCACCATGGCCGGACACCCGCTGGTGACGATCGGCGCGCATAGCGTCAATCATTGCAATCTGAAGCGGCTTTCCGAGAGCGACGCGCGGCATGAGATCGGCGACGTCAAGCGCATATTGCAGGCCAAACTCGGCGAGGAGCCGCGCCATTTCGCCTATCCCTACGGTCATGCCAGCGCAGTCGGCCGCCGCGAAGTGGGCCTTGTCCGCGATGCCGGCTATGCGTCGGCGGTGACGACCCGCCACGGCGTACTGCGCGCCGAGCATGCCGGGTTCCTGCATGCCCTGCCGCGCATTTCAGTCAACGGCCGCTATCAGAGCATCGCCCACATCCGAACCATGTTGTCGGGCGTGACGACGCCGCTGGCCAATGCTGGCAAGACGGTGGTGACGATTTAACTGTTGCCTCGGCCCTTCGGCCGCGGCTCGAGGATCAGCCACTTGATGATGCCCATCGCCGGCAGCACCCACAAAAGCCCGCTCAGCAGGAAGAAGATGAAGTGCGCCAGCGGCCCGGACTGCGACAGTTGGGCGACCGCGACGATCGAGGCGACCAGCGCATAGACGACGACCAGCACTACCAGCAGGAAGCTTCCGATCAGCTTTTTCAGGCGAATGGGCATGGCGCGATCTCGTTGATCGCTATCGCTTAGGCCGAACGGCGAATGCGCGCAACCCGCCAGAAACGGCGCGACGGCGTGCCGCGTCGCCCGGCCTTGCAAGCCGGGTTGCGATGGTTCACCAATCCGCGACTTCAACTGCCGGGACAAACCCATGGCTGCTGCCATATCCGACGACGCGCCCTTCGCCGCCCGCGATCGAGACGTTCGCAATCGTGCACTGGTGCGCGGTTGGCTCTATGTCGTGCTGCTCGTGCTGTTTGCGCTGGTGGTGGTCGGCGGCGCTACGAGGCTCACCGATTCCGGCCTGTCGATCACCGAATGGGAGCCGATTCACGGCGTCATCCCGCCGCTCAACGATTCCGAGTGGCAGGAGGAGTTCCTGCGCTACCAGCAGATCCCGCAATATGCCGAACTCAACAAGGGCATGAGCATCGTGGCGTTCAAGTCGATCTTCTGGTGGGAATGGGTGCATCGTATCCTGGCACGTAGTGTCGGCGCGGTCTTCGCCCTGCCGCTGCTGTTCTTCTGGGTGACGCGCCGCATTGAGCGGGGCCTCGGCACGAGATTGTCGGGCATCCTCCTGCTCGGCGGGCTGCAGGGCGCGATAGGCTGGTGGATGGTGGCATCCGGCCTGGTTGACCGGGTTTCGGTCAGCCAATACCGGCTGGCGACGCATCTGACGCTGGCGGCGCTGATCTTCACGGCGACCATGGTTGTCGCGCGTGGGCTGGCGCCGCACTCGGAACCTGCCGCCGACCGCTCGACGCAACGTCTGGCCGGCATTCTGGTACTGCTGGCGCTGGTCCAGATCTATCTCGGCGGGCTGGTCGCGGGGCTTGACGCCGGCTTGAGCTACAACACCTGGCCGCTGATGGACGGCAAGCTGGTCCCTGGCGACCTGCTGCTGCTCGAGCCGGCGTGGCGCAATTTCTTCGAAAATCCGAAGACAGTGCAGTTCGTCCACCGGATCGGCGCCTACACGATCTTCGCGGTCGCGCTCTGGCATATGATCGCGACACGCCGGCGTCTGCCCGGCACGACGCATGCCCGACGCGCGACGCTGCTGTTCCTGATTGTCGTGGTGCAGGCGTCGATCGGCATCGGCACCCTGTTGATGCAGGTGCCGCTGCACATGGCCCTGACGCATCAGGCATTCGCGCTGGTTCTGCTGGGCTTCGCCGCTGCGCATTGGCGCGGTACCAAGGGCGCTTACCCGCTGCCCCACGAGATCGCTCTCAGAGGCTGAGCCGCACCCGCCAGATTGCTGCGGCAATCGCCAGCTCGCGGTTTTCGTCGACCGCATTGCGATCTTCATGGTGCCATGCAGCCGACAGGCAGCCATAGGCAACGGCGTGGTCCAGTACGGCAGGCCCCGTCTGGCCGAGCGTGGCGCCAAAGACTTGCGCCATATGGGCGATCCGCCTCGGATCGAGGCAAAGATCATCTCGGTCGAGTGGGTTGTAGAACATGTTGGCGGCGTCGAAACCCAGGTCGCCGAGGACGCCCTTCGGATCGATCGCCAGCCAGCCGCGTGGACCGTGCATGATGTTGTCGTGATGCAGGTCGCCATGCAGCGGCCGTACGTCGTGCGGATTGGACAACAGCCGTTCCGCGATTTCGGCAGCTTCGACATACAGGCTCTTTTCGCCGGCGGCGCGATCGGCCTTCGCCTTTTTGAACAGGCTGGAAAACCGTCTCCGCAACGGCTGAAGGTCCGGCGGGGCGGCGTGCTTCGACGGCGAGACCAGTCTTGCCATCACCTCGGCCGCGATGGCGGTGGCGGCATTGTCGTCCTGATCCGCAATGATCTGTGACAGCGAGATTTCGCCGGCGTATTCGAGCAGCATGCGGTGGCCGTCGCGGCCGAGCAGCCGCACCGCGCCTTCGCCGCGTCGCCAGGTGAGGAAATGCTCGCCACGCAACTCGTCCTCCACATCGTCGAAAGGCTTTAGATCCTTGACGATTGCCGGTGAGCCGTCCTCGCGAACAACTTTCCAGATGCGGCTACCGAACGTTTCGGCAATGAGCTCCGGCGCGCCGACCTTCCAGCGCTTTGGAAATCTCGGCGCATCCATTCAAAGGCCGAGCATCAGATCCATGTTCTGCACAGCGGCGCCCGAGGCGCCCTTGCCGAGATTGTCGTAGACGGCAATCAGCAGCGCCTGCGCCCTGTTATCATTGGCAAAGACATAAAGCTTCATCCGGTTGGTGCCGTTGTAGATCTCCGGATCGATGTCGGGCATGCGTTCCTGATGCAGATACGGCGCCACCTCGACCACGCCGCCATCGATGGAAGCGAAATGATCGGCGATTGCCGCATGAAGCTCGGCGCCGGTCGGCACATGGTCGAGGCCGCCGAGTTGCAGCGGCACCACGGTGATCATGCCTTGCGCGAAATTGCCGACTGCCGGCTGCATGATCGGATCGTGCGAAAGCTTGGCATAGGTCCTTAGCTCAGGCACGTGCTTGTGCTGCAGCGTCAGCCCGTAGGGCAGGAATTCCGGCGCATCTTCGCCCTTGGCGACATAATCCTCGATCATCGGCCGGCCGCCGCCGGAATAGCCGGAAATGCCGTTGACGGTGACCGGAAAATTGGCCGGCAACAGCCCCGCCGCAACCAGCGGCCGCAGCGTCGCGATCGGTCCTTGCGGCCAGCAGCCCGGATTGGCGACGCGCTTCGCCGAAGCGATCTTCTTCGCCTGTTCCTTTTCCATTTCGGCGAAACCATATTCCCAGCCCTCGGCGACGCGATGCGCCGTCGAGGCGTCGATCACCTTGGTGGTGTCATTGGCGATCAGCGAAACGCTTTCCTTAGCGGCCGCGTCCGGTAGGCAGAGGATCGCAACATCGGCGGCATTGAGGAACTCGGCGCGCGCTGCCGTTTCCTTGCGGCGTTCGGCCGGGATGGAGATGATTTCCAGGTCGCCGCGCTCGGCAAGCAGCGCCCTTATCTGCAAACCGGTGGTGCCGTGCTCGCCGTCGATGAAGATTTTCGGTTTCATTGCCTGCCAAAATTCCTGTTATCTCAAAGCTATATGCCGCTTGCCTGATTCAATCCGGCAACGCTGTGGTTGCTCTGGTTCATGTCCTCGAGCCGGGCCTTTCGTTCCGCCAGCAGCCCGAGATAGTGCATGGCCACCATCGAGCCGGCAATTGCCGTTATATCGGCGTGATCATAGGCTGGCGCAACCTCGACGACGTCGGCGCCGACGATATCGACCTGGTTGATCTGGCGCAGCACCGACAGGATCTTTGCCGAAGACGGGCCTCCCGCGACCGGCGTTCCCGTGCCGGGCGCAAAAGCCGGATCCAGACAATCGATGTCGAAAGTGACGTAGGTCTTCTTGCCGCCCGTACGGTCGACGATGGCATAGGCGATGTCGGACGCCCGCATTTCCTCCACTTCATGGCCATATAGGATCTTGATGCCGAATGTGTCGGGCGCATGGGTTCGGATGCCGATCTGGATCGAGCGGTCGGGATCGATGATGCCTTCCTTGACCGCACGGCCGACGAAGGAGCCGTGATCGATGCGCTTGCCGTCGTCGGGCCAGGTGTCCTGATGTGCGTCGAACTGCACCAGGGCCAGCGGGCCGTGGATGGCGGCATGCGCCTTGAGCAGCGGCCAGGTGACGAAATGATCGCCGCCGAGTGAAAGCAGAAAGGCGCCGGATTTCAAGATCTTCGCCGCTTCGCGCTCGATCGTGGCAGGCGTCTTCTGGTGATTGCCGCTGTCGAGCAGGCAGTCGCCAAAGTCGATCACAGCAAGCTGTTCGAACAGGTCGCGCGAAAACGGATATTGCGGATCGTTGTCGAGGATGGCCGAGGCGCGGCGAATCGCCTGCGGTCCGAAACGAGCGCCCGGCCGATTGGTGACCGCCGCATCGAAGGGAATGCCCCACACCACTACATCGGCGCCCTTCACGTCCTTCGAATATTTGCGCCGCATGAACGACAGCGCGCCGGCATAGGTCGGCTCAAACGACGCGCCCGTCCTGGAGCGGGTGGTGAAGGCGTGATCGATGGTCCTTGGCGGCATGAAGCGATCTCCTGTGCGTCGACGCGCAACCTTATTGGACATAATTCTCAGAATTGCGACCCCTGCGGAGGATCACGGCCATTCGATCCGGTCACAAATCCTTGCTCGCCAGGCGAACCCCGCATGGCCGGCCCGGAGATTGCCTGGTAAATAACCGAAAGTAGCCGCCAACGGCTGCTTCGGCCGGCATTGATCTGATTTTCCTGCGTTTGCGAAGCCGGCTTCGTTCACCTGCCTGTCACGGGCATCGCTTAACCGGGGTGCGATCCCGGTACGGAGCGATTCTCGTGCGAACGACTTGTCTCATGCGAACGATTTGGCTGAGCCTTCTGCTTTCCGCGGCGCTGGTGGTCTCCCTTGGCCAGGCATTGGCGGGTGAAACGCGCGCCAGGCAGATTCTCGACCGTTTCGAGCACGCCAACCAATGGCGCGACCATGTGATGGTGGCCGCGCACCGCGCCGGCGGCATGCAGGCCGGCAAGACGCTCTATCCCGAAAACTCGATCGCCGCCGTCGAGGCGTCGATCGCAATGGGCGCCGAAATCGTCGAGGTCGACATCAGGCGCTCGAAGGACGGAGAATTCGTCGTCATGCATGACAGCTGGCTTGACCGCACCACGACCTGCAAGGGCGAGGTGGTCAACCGCACATTGGCCGAACTCAAGACCTGCCGATTGGTGATCGAAGGCACCGGCGCCGTTACGGGCGAGACGGTCTCGACGTTGCGCGAGATGCTGGTGGCGACCAGGGACAGGATTCTCGTCAACCTCGACAACAAGCTCGACACCGGAAGCCTCGCCGGCATGGTCGCCGTCGCCCGCGATCTCGGCATGGCCGAACAGGTGATCGTCAAAGAGAACCTGTGGAATGCGGAGAGGATCGCCAGGGTCAAGGCTGCCATGGCCGAGATCGGCAGCGGCTTCCAGTTCATGCCGATCATCGCCGATGACGCGGTTCGCGACGCCATGTTTGCCGAGGAAGTCAGCCGGGCCTTCCCGATGCGCGCAGTCGAGATGATCAACTGGCGCATGGGATCAGAGACGCTGACGGAGACCGGCGGCCCGCTGTTCAGCTCGCGCATGCGCGCGCTGGCGGTGAGGGGCGACTGGCACATCTGGGCCGACACCTATGCCATCGTCAACAAGCCAGGCGGCTTCCTCGCCGGCGGTCGCGGCGACGAGCTGGCGGTTGCGGGCAGCCTGCCGCGCGAGACTTATGGCTTCTGGGTCGAGCGCGGCGCCACCATCATCCAGACTGACGAACCGAAGGCGGCCATCGGTTGGCTGGCGGCGAACGGTTTTCGCGTGCCCTACGCCGGTGAGAAGCGCCCGGCCGAGCCGGCGAATACGGCTAGCATTAACTAACGCCCGGCACGACCCGGAGCGATTGCGGCGCTACGCGTGAGCGGGGACATTGCCGGCGATACTGTCCAATTCCTCGATCGCATCTTCGGACAACGCGAGATCGCCCGCGGCGAGGTTCTCCCTGAGATGCGCGACGGAAGACGTGCCTGGGATCAGAAGAATGTTGGGCGCGCGGCGAAGCAGCCAGGCGAGCGCGACCTGCATGGGCGTGGCGCCGAGGCGTGCGGCGACCTTGGACAAGGTCGACGACTGCAACGGATTGAAGCCGCCAAGCGGGAAGAACGGCACATAGGCGATGCCGTCGCGGGCGAGATCGTCAATCAAGGCATCGTCGCCCCGATGCGCCAGATTGTACTGATTCTGCACGCAGACGATCTTGCAAATCCTGCGGCCTTCGGCGATCTGCGCAGCGGTGACGTTGCTCAGCCCGATGTGGCGCACGAGGCCCTGTCGCTGAAGCTCGGCGAGCGTCGCAAGCGGCGCCTCGATCGACCCTTCGGCGGGGCCATGCGCGTCGAACATGATCCGAAGGTTGACCGCCTCCAGCACGTCGAGCCCGAGATTGTGCAAATTGTCGTGCACCGCCTGGGTGAGTTCTTGGGCCGAGAAGGCCGGCAGCCACGATCCGCCCTGGCCGCGCCTGGCGCCGATCTTGGTGACTATAAGGAGGTCGTCAGGATAGGGTGCGAGCGCTTCGCGGATCAACAGGTTGGTCACGTGCGGGCCATAGAAGTCGCTGGTGTCGATGTGGTTGACGCCTTGTGCAACGGCTTCGCGCAGCACGGCCAATGCCGCGTCGTGGTCCTTTGGTGGGCCGAAGACGCCGGGCCCTGCGAGCTGCATGGCGCCGTAGCCGAGCCGTCTGACTTTGCGGTCGCCGAAGATGAATGTGCCGGACTGGTCGATACTGGACATTGTCTTTCTCCTTCAGGAACGGTGCACAGATAGACGCTGTCCGATCTCATGATAATTGGGTACAATTCGCACGGGCTGTGCGGAATGACGAACAATGCAGATTGATCTCGGGGACCTGAACGCCTTCGTGGCCGTAGCGCGCGCCAAAGGTTTTCGGGATGCGGCACGCGCCAGCGGCGGCAGTGCGTCCGGCTTGAGCGAGGCGGTGCGGCGCCTGGAGACGCAGCTCGGTGTCAGGCTGCTCAACCGGACGACCCGCAGCGTTGTCCTAACGGAAGCCGGCGAAGGCCTGCTGGCGCGGCTCGGTCCTGCCTTGACCGAGGTGGAGTCGGCCGTCGACGTAGTGAACGGCTTTCGCGACAGGCCGGCAGGTACGTTGCGCCTCAATGTGCCGGTCAGCGCGGCGCGGCTGGTACTGCCCAGCATCGTTCCGCCTTTTCTCGCCGCCTATCCAGGCATCCGGTTGGAGGTGATCTCGGAGGAGAGCTTCGTCGATGTGCTGGCGGCGGGGTGCGACGCCGGCATTCGCTATGAGGAGCGGCTGGAGCAGGACATGATCGCTGTGCCGATCGGACCGCGCGTGCAGCGCTTCGCCACCGCCGCCAGCCCGGCCTACCTGGATCGTCATGGCCGGCCGCAACACCCGCGCGACCTGCTCAGCCACGCCTGCCTGCGCGGCCGCTTTGCCAGCCGTGCGATGCCGCCGTGGGAATTCGAGCGCGACGGCGAGGTGGTGCGGGTCGACCCGACGGGGCCGCTTCTCGTGACCCTGGGCGGGGCGACTGACCTCAAAGTCGATGCAGCCATCGCCGGCACGGGCATCATCAGCCTGTTCGAGGATTGGCTACGTCCTCACTTCGAGAGCGGAGCGCTCGAACCGCTGCTTGAACCCTGGTGGCAGAGCTTCTCCGGGCCGTTCCTTTACTATCCCGGCCGGCGCCTCGTGCCGGCGCCGTTGCGGGCGTTCATTGACTTCATCAAGGCGTCCGCCGGCCAGCCCTGACACCCGGAAGAGTCGCGCCCGAAAATAAGCGCGGCTCCCTTCCCTCAGGGTGACCCGCCACTACGCTTCGCGGCAGGTCTTGCTTGATCTATTTGACTGGGATCATCAGGTGCGCGTAGGGCGTGTCGGGGAACATGACGTATGGCTGTGTGGGGTTCGGCTCGTGGGGATACAAGGCCATCATGTCTGGTGCGTTCATGACCATCACGTGCGGACCATCATGCAGCCATTCGGCCCCCTCCGGCGGCTTGGTTGCAAAGGGGTCGGTATTGCTGGCCGCATCGCCTCCTTTTAGCATGTAGGCGAAACCAACTTTTCCTGCCGGCGGCTCCTTCTTGGACATGATCGCGTGCATCCACGCCATCCCGTTCTCATCCGTGCACATTGGGTCGTCGGCGGGAGTGCCCGGGTCGTCCGGGATGCAAGTGAAACCGTTGGTGCCCTTCCTCAACGTTTTCATCTCCCAATTCACGACGGCGGCGTTTTTGCCGACAGCCGCCGGTGCCGCTCTAATCGCATTCTCGATCAGCTGCTTGTCGCTTTTGTCGGCCGCAGGCGCGGCGAATGCCCAAGTGGCGGCGACAGCTGCTAGAAACACACTGCTGGAATGGATGCGCATTGCCTCCTCCTTCGCGAGCGTCGGGTTACCGGCGCGTCGCAACGTGCACAGCTCCCGCTCTGTGGAGTTGGCTGCTGCCCTGGGATATAGAACGCGCCGGTAATTAAGATACTACTAATATTACGATAGGTCACCTGAAGATGCGGGACTGCTATGTCGACAAAGAAAAGGGGCTGCGAAATACGCAGCCCCTTTGAAAAAATCGATAGAAAACAGGTATCTGTTTAACGCTTCGAGAACTGGAAGGAGCGGCGGGCCTTCGCCTTGCCGTACTTCTTGCGCTCGACGACGCGGCTGTCGCGGGTCAGGAAGCCACCCTTCTTGAGCACGGCGCGCAGCGCCGGCTCGTAATAGGTCAGCGCCTTGGAGATGCCGTGGCGCACGGCACCGGCCTGGCCGGAAAGGCCGCCGCCGATGACGGTGGCAACGATGTCGTACTGGCCGGCGCGATTGGCGGCGATGATCGGCTGGTTAAGGATCATCTGCAGCACCGGGCGCGCGAAATATTCGGCGAACACCTTGTCGTTGACGACGATCTTGCCGGAGCCGGGCTTCACCCAGACGCGGGCGATGGCGTTCTTGCGCTTGCCGGTGGCATAGGCGCGGCCCGATTTGTCGAGCTTCTGGACATGGATGGGTGCGGCCGGCTGGGTGTTGGTATTGCCGGTGGCAGCTCCGAGTTCTGCGAGCGAGGAAAGCTCAGCCATCTTACGAAACCTTCTTGTTCTTGGCGTTCAGCTTGGCCACGTCGAGGACGACGGGCTGCTGGGCGACATGCGGATGTTCCGTGCCTGCATAGACGCGGAGGTTCTTCATCTGGCGACGGCCGAGCGGGCCACGCGGGATCATGCGTTCGACGGCCTTCTCGACGACACGCTCGGGGAAACGACCCTCGAGCAGCTGGCGCGCGGTGCGCTCCTTGACGCCGCCGGGGTGGCCGGTGTGCCAGTAATAGACCTTGTCGGTGAACTTCTTGCCGGTGAACACCACCTTGTCGGCATTGATGACGATGACGTTGTCGCCGTCGTCGACGTGCGGGGTGAAGGTGGGCTTGTGCTTGCCGCGAAGATGATTGGCGATGACAGTGGCGAGACGGCCGACGACGAGACCCTCGGCGTCGATCAGCACCCACTTCTTCACCACATCCGCAGGCTTCTGCGAAAAGGTTGCCATGAATTGTTGCTTTCGGTTCGGACCTTCAAAAGAAGGCGTTTCTTGTTGCTTGGATTGGCGAAAGGCGCTTGCCCGCCGCCAATAACAAAACGGCGGCCTTTGCGGGCCGCTGTTCCGTGAGGGCTTATAGGAGAGGACGGCGACTGCGTCAAGGCGCGTGAAATGTCAGCAAGCTATCAAAATCCAGCAAAAACAATGCCTTGGATGAAAGGTATTATTTTACCACACCATCAATCCGCTTTGGCGGGATCGAATAGGTGCCCGTTGCGTGCGCTACCGTGTGTCCCTCCGGGCCGGCGACGATGTCGATATCGAACACCATCAGGCTCTTGCCGAGCTTGAGGATGCGGCAATGGCCGTCGATAGGACCACCCTCGGCCTTGCGGACAAAATTGATGTTGAGACTGGTGGTGACCGAAAGCGCATCCGGCCCGGCATGCGAGAGCACGCAGACATAACCGCCTATGTCGGCCAGCGTGAACAGCGCCGAACCCGACACGGTGCCGCCGGGACGCAAATGGCGCTCGTCGGTATTGAGTCGCACGACACAGCCGCCTGGAAACACCTCCAACGCCTCGTAAAAGGTGAACTGGTCGTTGAGCTGCGGGAAAATGGTCGCCATCAGCGCATTGATTTCGGCGGCCGTCAGCACCGGCTTGAGATTGCTGTGGGCGGGCATTTCAGGCTCCCGGTTTGCGCCCTGCATGTATGAACGCGACGTGGCGTTTCTGGCAACAGCCATTCATTAGGGCAGAAGCGGACGAGGGAGTTGGACGAAGCGAGCCGGCATACTAGATTAGTCCATCATCGATCCGGAATCGCGGAGGAACGATCTATGGCCGAAATCGTCGCCATCAAGCCTGCCGTTGCCGAAGGGCCGGTCGTCTCCAGGCTGGACAAGGGCGTGCTGCGCCTGACGCTCGCCAATCCGCCGGCCAATGCTCTTTCGCTTGCAGTGATGGCGGCGCTGACGGCGGAACTCGACCGCGCCAAGGCCGACAAATCCGTCCGCGTCATCGTCCTCGGGGCGGTCGGCAAGGTGTTCTGCGCCGGACACGACCTCAAGGAGTTGAGCGCGCACCGCGCCGATGCCGATCGCGGCAGGGGCTTCTTCGAAAAGACGTTTTCCGCCTGCGCTTCACTGATGCAGGCGATCGTTCGCCATCCTAAGCCGGTGATCGCCGAAGTCGACGGCCTGGCAACGGCGGCCGGATTGCAGCTGGTCGCCAGCTGCGACCTCGCCATCGCTTCGCACGAGGCGACCTTCTGCACGCCTGGCGTCAATATCGGACTGTTCTGCTCGACGCCGATGGTGGCGCTGTCGCGCAACGTCTCGCGCAAGCACGCCATGGAGATGCTTTTGACCGGCGAGACGATCGATGCGGCAACCGCCAAGGAATTCGGCTTGGTCAACCGCGTCGTGCCGCGCGAATATCTGAATCAGATTGTCACCAAATACGCGCAAACCATTGCGTCCAAATCCTCCCTGGTCGTCAAGATCGGCAAGGAAGCCTTTTATGAGCAGGCGGAAATGGGGCTCGCCGAGGCCTATGGTTACACCGGGCGCGTCATGGTCGAGAACATGCTGGCGCGCGACGCGGAAGAGGGCATCGGCGCCTTTATCGGCAAGCGCAAGCCGGAATGGCCGGAGGAATAGGAGGCGGATATGGAACCGCGCATCTCCATCATCACCATCGCGACGGACGATCTTGACCGCGCGGTGCGCTTCTACGAGGCGATGGGCCTGAAGCGCCATGCCGGGATCACCGAGGGCGTTGCCTTCTTCCAGATGGGCGGCGCCATTCTCGGCCTGTTCCCGCGGCAAAGCGCCGAAGAGGATTCGGGCGTGACCTTCAGCAAGGCACCTTCGGCCGTCTACCTTGCCTACAACACCCGCTCTGACGCCGAGGTCGACGAAGTGCTTGCGGCGGCTGAGAAGGCCGGCGGCAAGATCGTCAAGCCGGCCGGGCGCGCCTTCTGGGGCGGCTGGTACGGCTATTTCGCCGATGCGGACGGGCATGTCTGGGAAGTCGCGCACAATCCGGCTTTTCCGATCGCGGAAGACGGATCGATTTCGCTGCCGGGCTGACGACGTTCTCCCTGGCCCATTGCAAGCCACTTGCTCGGCTGTTGGCACCTCACTCCGAAGCGCTGTATGACGAGGCATGAACCACGACGCCTACGACAACGCCTATATCGCCGGCATCCTCAATTCGGTGAAGACCATCGCCATGGTCGGCGCATCGGCCAATGACGTGCGGCCGAGCTATTTCGTGCTGAAATATCTGCTCGGCAAAGGGTTTTCGGTGTTCCCGATCAATCCCGGCCAGGCTGGCAAGGTGATTCTGGGCCAGATGACCTATGCCAGACTCGCCGACGTTCCAGGACCTGTCGATATGGTCGACGTGTTTCGCGCTTCCGCTGCCGTGCCGGGCATTGTCGACGAGGTGTTGCGGCTCGATCCGCTGCCGAAGGTCATCTGGATGCAGCTTGGCATACGCCATGACGAGGCGGCCGCACGCGCCGAAGCCGCCGGCATCAAGGTGGTGATGAACCGTTGCCCCAAGATCGAATATGGCAAGCTGTCCGGCGAGATCGGCTGGACCGGCGTCAATTCAGGCGTGCTGTCGTCGAAGAAGCCGCTGATGCGGCCGGGGTTCCAGAGTTTCGGCGTTCGCCAGAAGTAGGTAAATGAATGGTGAATGGTGAATAGAAGGATTTTTCTGGAAGGCCGGCAAGGCGGCATATGAGCCGCTTGCAATCAGGGTGGGGCTGGCCGACTTTGCCATTCACCATTCACCATTCACCATTCACCATTCACCATTCACCATTCACCATTCACTATTCACCATTGAGGGAGGTTTTTCGATGGCCCGCACGCCCGGTTTCAACACGCTCGCCGTCCATGCCGGCGCCAAGCCGGATCCGGCGACCGGGGCGCGAGCGACTCCAATCTACCAGACCACCTCCTTCGTCTTCGACGATGCCGACCATGCCGCCTCGCTGTTCGGGCTGAAGGCGTTCGGCAACATCTACACCCGCATCATGAACCCGACCCAGGCGGTGCTGGAAGAGCGCATCGCGGCACTCGAAGGCGGCACGGCAGGCCTTGCGGTCGCCTCCGGCCATGCCGCGCAGGTGCTGGTCTTCCACAATCTGATGCAGCCCGGCGACAATTTCGTTTCAGCGACAAAGCTTTACGGCGGCTCGATCAACCAGTTCGGTCATGCCTTCAAAAATTTCGGCTGGCAGGTGCGCTGGGCCGACACCAATGACATCTCGAGCTTCGAGAGCCAGATCGACGACAGAACCAAGGCAATCTTCATCGAAAGCCTGGCCAATCCGGGCGGCGTCTTCGTCGACATCGAGAAGATCGGCGACATTGCCCGCAAGCACGGCCTGCCGCTGATCGTCGACAACACACTGGCCTCGCCCTATCTGCTGCGGCCGATCGAGCATGGCGCCGACATCGTCGTGCATTCGCTGACCAAGTTCATCGGCGGTCACGGCAATTCCATCGGCGGCGCCATCGTCGACGGCGGCACCTTCGACTGGTCGAAGTCGGGCAAATATCCGATGCTGTCGGAGCCGCGCCCCGAATATGGCGGCCTGGTCCTGCACGAAACCTTCGGTAATTTCGCCTTCGCCATTGCCGCCCGCGTGCTCGGGCTGCGCGATATCGGCGCGGCGATTTCGCCGTTCAATGCATTCCTTATCCTGACTGGCCTGGAAACCTTGCCGCTGAGGATGCAGCGCCACTGCGACAATGCGGCCGCAGTCGCCGGGTGGCTTTCCAACCATCCCAAGGTCGCCTGGGTGTCCTATCCCGGCCTGCCCGGCGACAAGAACAATGCGCTGCAGAAGAAGTACTCGCCGCTTGGCGCCGGCGCGGTATTCACCTTTGGGTTGAAGGGCGGCTATGCGGCGGGCATCAAATTCGTCGAAGCGCTCGAATTGTTCTCGCACCTGGCCAATGTCGGCGACACCAAGTCGCTGGTCATCCACCCGGCATCGACCACGCATCGCCAGCTTTCCGACGAGCAGAAGATCAACGCGGGGGCAGGGCCGGACACGGTCAGGCTTTCGGTCGGTATCGAGGACGTCAACGACATCGTCGCCGATCTGGAACAGGCTCTCGCCAAGGTTTGATCGCCATGACCCCGCCGAAATTTCTTTCCGTCGGCGTCGACACCGTCGAACCGGAACTTGGCGCGCCGGCGCCGGATCGCCTGATTTCGGGCGATCCGAAATTCCGCACCTGGAATGTCGAGGAACAGGACGGCGGCCTTTATGTCGGCGTCTGGGAAGCGACGTCAGGCAAATGGCGCATCGAATATGATGAGTGGGAGTTCTGCCACATCCTGTCAGGGGTTTCGGTGATCGCCGAAGACGGCGGCGATGCGCGCACTGTCAGGGCAGGCGACAGCTTCGTGCTGAGGCCAGGCTTTAAGGGCAGCTGGGAAGTGTTTGAAACGACTCGCAAGGAGTATGTGATCAAGCTTTAATCACCCCTGCGGCTGAGCCTGCCGGACGAATGCTCAAAAGCGCACGGCGAGCGTTTCCAGCCCATGGAAATGATAGGTGTCGCGCAAGCGCGGCTGTTCGGCAAGATGCAACTGCGGTAGCCGGTCGAACAGGGTTTTCAGCGACACCTGCAATTCGAGCCGGGCGAGCGGCGCGCCGATGCAGAAATGAATGCCGGCGCCGAACGATACGTTCTTCTGGTCGGCGCGGCCCGGCCTGAAGGCGAAGGGCTCGGCAAAGGCCACCGGGTCGTGATTGGCCATGCCGAGCAGCAGACCGATCGTCTCGCCCGGCTGGACGACGATACCAGGCCCGGCCTCGACCTTCTGATAGGCGTAGCGCGTGAACATGTGCAGCGGCGCGTCGAAGCGCAGGCACTCTTCGACCGTCGCGGCTGTTGCTTCCGACGAGGTGAAGAAGCGGCGTGGATCGCCGCCCTGTGCGAGGATCGACCGCACCGCATTGCCGGTCTGGTGGACAGTTGCCTCATGGCCGGCATTGAGCAAAAGGATGGCCGAGGATACCAGCTCGTCCTCCGACAGTTTCTGGCCGTCCTCCTGGGCCGCAATCAGCAGCGACAGAAGATCGTCGCCCGGCCTCTTTCGCCGCTCGGCGACGTAGCCACGCAAAAAATGCGAAAAGTCCCGCGCCGCGCGATTGGCCGTCTCTTCGGTCTCGCGGGTGCGGCCGTGCATGTACATGGCGACCATCCGATGCGACCAGTCGAGCAGCTGCGGCCCCATATCGACCGGCACGCCGAGCATCTCGGCAATGATGGTGATCGGCAAGGGAGCGGCGAGCGCCGGCAGCAGGTCGACTTCTCCTGGTTCGAAGCGGTCGATCAGTTCGTTGGCCAGCGCCTCGACACGCGGCCTGAGCCGCTCGATCTGGCGCGAGACGAAGGCGCGGTTGACCAGCGTTCTGAGCCGTGTGTGGACAGGCGGCTCCAGCTCCAGCATCGAATTGGCCTCGACGCCGTCGAATGCGCTGAGATGCGTACGGTCCTGGCCGATGCCTCGGCTGTCCGGAATGCCGGCCGGATTCTGGCGGCCGAAGCGGCGATCGCGCAGCAGACGGTTGACATCGTCGAAGCCGCCAAAGCACCAGAAGCCAAATTCTTCCCAGAAGAAGGCGTTCGATGCGCCATGCAGGAAGGTGTAGGCCTCGTATGGATTGTGGAAGAAAGCCGGCTCGTGCGGATCGAGCCGCAGGCTGCGCGTGGCTGGATCAAAGGCAAGGTAGGGCGGCTTCAATTCGGTCATGCCAGATCATTAGCGCGGCTTGCCAGTCTGGTGCCAGACCGTATGTTGGCCCTGCCGTGAGGTGAGCCGCCGAAGCGGTTGCGGAAGGACAGTTTTCATGAATGTGATCGTGGTCGGTGCAGGCATTGCCGGACTTTCGACGGCGTGGTCGCTGGTCAAGGCTGGTCACCTCGTCTCGATCGTCGAGCAGGGATCGATTCCCAATCCGCTCGCCGCCTCCGGCGACCACCATCGCATTATTCGCCGCGCCTACCGGGCCGGAACGGGCTACGGCCGGCTGATCACCGAAGCCTATGAGGCCTGGGACGAGATGTGGGCCGATCTCGGTGAAAGCCATCTCGATCCGCGCGGCTTCATCTGTATTTCGCGCGAGCCGGGAGATGAGGCGGAGGAATACCGCGAGGGCATGGAAGCGGGAAATTATCCGTTCGAATTGGTCGAGCCGGACGCCGCGGTCGAACGCTGGCCGTTCCTAGAACCTGGTTCATTCCGCTATGCATATTTTTCGCCGGACGGCGGCGCGCTGCACTGCCGCAAGATCGCTTCGGGCCTCGCCAGGTGGCTGCGCGCGAACGGCGCCAATGTCTACGAAAACAGCAAGGTCGCCGAGATCGACGCCGACGCCGGACAGGTCGTGCTTGCGAGCGGCGAAACGATGCAGGCCGACCGGATCGTCGTCGCTGCCGGCGCCTGGGTCCTGAAACTGTTCCCGGAACTGGACGGCGAACTGAAAACCTGGCGCACCGCGCTCGCCTATGTCGAACCGCCGGTTGATCTGAAGGCAGCCTGGCAGGCAGCGCCGGTCGTCCTCAACGTCGGCGGCACCATCGACGGCTACGCAATTCCGCCGACAGGTGGCGCCGGCATGAAATTCGGCTCGGGCCTGCACAGGGTGCCGACCAGCGATGCCGACTGGAACCGCCAGCCGGTGCCGGGCGAGGGTGAGGCGATCCGCAACCTGTTTTCGCCGCCGATTGCCCGGATCGAGGAGTACAGGGTCACCGAAGTGGTCACCTGCGCCTACACCTTCACCGTCGACGAGAGATTCCTGGCCCACCGGAAAGGCAAATGCCTGGTCGTCTCGGCCTGCTCCGGCCACGGCTACAAGTTCGGCGCGGCTGTTGGCAGAAGGGTTGCGGCCTGCGTCGGCAATGACGATGTCGACGGCCTGAAGAAATGGCTCAGGGCCGAGGCGCCCTGAGCGCCTAGTATCGGCAATGCCTCGGAATATGCACTCGCCGCCAGCTCGACGAACCCTCCCTGACCACCAAGCGGCGAGCCACTGTCTGATACGACGCCGGAATGTCGATGATGCGCCGCTGCTCCGGCCGCACCAGAACCTCTTCGGCGACGCTCTCGTATTCGGCGGGGAGGACAACGCGCCGCCGGCGTTCCGGCTCAACCACGACGATTTCGGCCACGCGTTCATAGCGCGCCTTGTGCCTGACCTTGCACAGCACCTTGCGGCCATTGATGATGCGCCATTCCCAGGAATAGCCGCCGTCAGCAACCTTCACGGAGCGGTAGATGGTGCGGGTGATGGCGGGCACGATCTCGTAGCTGACACGCACCGGCGCGATCTGCACCACGCGCTCGCGCGTTCCGTAGATTGGCGCCTCGTATTCCACCTGCTGGCCGGCTGGGCTGACGAGCACGTCCTCATAGACCGTGTCGTAGACGGCCGGCCGGTTGACCTGCTCGTAGCATTCGACCGCGCGTCCGCCGGCAGCCGTTTCGGACGCCATGCCGAGAACGGTAATGCCGGTAAGGGCCAAGGAAGCAGCTTTCCTGATCATCGCACTCCCCCTGTTTGAACTGCATGAAGCGAGTTCAACGTTGAATTGTAGGGTAAGCCGTGGCTGGAAAAAGCGGTTTCACCACTTTTCGTTAAGCGATGCGGTTAAGAAAACGCTAAACGCCGGCCAGGCATGAGCGCCCTTCCGACGGCAGGAGAGGGCTGCCGGCACGGCGACGGGCGAAACTTGCTTTGGAAACCTTGATTCGACTTAACCGGATGGCTAGGAGAGGCGGCCTTGCGCTAGGGTGAGCCGGCATCCTATTTACACAATAACGATCCAGAACCGATTCTGCCCGATTGCAAATCTCCGGCGCCGGAATCCCATCCTCAAAAAGGGATAGTCCATGAAGAACCCCGTCGAAACCTACATGAACCTCGTTCCGATGGTGGTCGAACAGACCAATCGCGGCGAGCGGGCCTACGACATTTTCTCGCGGCTCCTCAAGGAGCGCATCATTTTCATCACCGGCCCGGTCGAGGACGGCATGGCGACGCTGGTCTGCGCGCAACTGCTGTTCCTCGAAGCGGAGAATCCGAAGAAAGAAATCAACCTCTATATCAACTCGCCCGGCGGCGTCGTCACCTCCGGCATGGCGATCTACGATACCATGCAGTTCATCAAGCCCGCCGTGTCGACGCTCTGCATCGGCCAGGCCGCATCGATGGGTTCGCTGCTCCTGACTGCCGGCCACAAGGACATGCGCTTTGCTACGCCGAATGCCCGCATCATGGTCCACCAGCCTTCCGGCGGCTTCCAGGGCCAGGCCTCCGACATCGAGCGCCATGCCCAGGATATCATCAAGCTGAAGCGCCGCCTCAACGAGGTTTACGTCAAGCACACCGGCAAGAGCTACGATGAGATTGAAAGAACGCTCGACCGTGACCATTTCATGACTGCCGACGAGGCCAGGGATTTCGGCCTCATCGACAAGGTCATTTCGTCACGTGAGCCGGTCGAAGGTATTGCCTTATAGTCCCGCGGTGGCCCCTGCGGTGGCAATGAGTGGCGGGATTACGCGCTTTTGGCGCAGCTTGCGGCATTTCGGCCACAATTGGCTGTTCCCTCGACGGGTGCAATTGCCTACGTTAAGGCTATGTTGATTTTCGACGGCTTAGCTTTGCGTGGGGTTGTTCGAATCATTGCCCCGTTTTCCGATTTGTGTTTCGTACGGAATGCGTTGCGGGAGCCGGGGCACTGGCGGCAGCGGATTCCCGCGATAGATTGAATATGCGCCCTTTCAACCAGACCATCGGCGGGCGGCCATGAAAGGACAGGAAAATGAGCAAGGTCGGCAACAACAGCGGTGATTCCAAGAACACGCTTTATTGCTCGTTTTGCGGCAAAAGCCAGCACGAAGTGCGCAAGCTGATCGCCGGGCCGACGGTGTTCATCTGCGACGAATGCGTCGAACTGTGCATGGACATCATTCGCGAAGAGAACAAGACCTCGATGGTGAAGTCGCGCGAGGGCGTGCCGACACCGCAGGAAATCCTCAAGGTTCTCGACGACTACGTCATCGGCCAGCCCTACGCCAAGCGCGTGCTGTCGGTGGCCGTCCACAACCACTACAAGCGCCTCGCCCATGCCGGCAAGAACAACGATGTCGAACTGGCGAAGTCGAACATCCTGCTGATCGGCCCGACCGGCTGCGGCAAGACGCTGCTGGCGCAGACGCTGGCCCGCATCATCGACGTCCCCTTCACCATGGCCGACGCGACGACGCTGACCGAAGCCGGTTATGTCGGCGAGGACGTCGAGAACATCATCCTGAAGCTGTTGCAGTCGGCCGACTACAATGTCGAGCGCGCCCAGCGCGGCATCGTCTATATCGACGAGATCGACAAGATCTCGCGCAAGTCGGACAACCCGTCGATCACCCGTGACGTATCGGGCGAGGGCGTGCAGCAGGCACTTTTGAAGATCATGGAAGGCACTGTCGCCTCCGTGCCGCCGCAGGGCGGTAGGAAGCATCCGCAGCAGGAATTTCTGCAGGTCGACACCGCCAACATCCTATTTATCTGCGGCGGCGCTTTCGCCGGGCTGGACAAGATCATCTCGGATCGCGGCAGGAAGACCTCGATCGGTTTCGGCGCTATCGTCGCTTCGCCCGAGGATCGCCGCACCGGCGATGTTTTCCGCCTGGTCGAGCCTGAGGACCTCTTGAAGTTTGGCCTCATTCCCGAGTTCGTCGGCCGTCTGCCTGTCTTGGCGACGCTGGAGGATCTCGACGAGCCGGCACTGATCCAAATCCTGACCGAGCCGAAGAACGCGTTGGTCAAGCAGTATCAGCGGCTGTTCGAGATGGAAAATGTCGACTTGACCTTCCACGAGAACGCGCTCTCGGCGATCGCCAAGCGCGCAATCGAGCGCAAGACCGGCGCACGCGGCCTGCGTTCGATCATGGAAGCGATCCTGCTCGACACCATGTTCGAGCTGCCAGCACTGGAAGGCGTGCGCGAAGTGGTTATTTCGGAAGAGGTGGTGTCAGGCAACGCCAGGCCGCTCTACATCTATTCCGAGCAGAAGGAAAAGAAGGGCAACGTCAGCGCCTGACGTGAGCCGGCAATGGATTTTTCTGAAACGGCGCCGCGGGGCGCCGTTTTGCTGTCGCACACCGCGTATGGCGCCGCGTGCTGGGTGCGGATTGGAGGTACGGACCGTGTTGACCCTTGATCTTTACCCTCAGTGCCTCCAACTAATGGCAGAAGGCCGTGGTGCCGAATTCTGTGCTGTAAAACTCCCGTCACAAACGGTGGTAGGCGGAACGATCCCCGGTCGTTAATATGAGATTCGCGGTTGGCCGATTGGCGGCCGCGACATGAAAGGTTGGACAATGGCCAAATTATCCAAGGCTCCCAGCGACGGCGTCTTCGCAGTCCTCCCGCTGCGCGACATCGTGGTGTTCCCGCACATGATCGTTCCGCTCTTTGTCGGGCGTGAAAAGTCGATCAAGGCGCTGGAAGAAGTGATGGGTCAGGAAAGGCAGATCCTGCTCGCGACCCAGATGAATGCCGCCGACGACGATCCGGAGCCCGATGCGATCTTTGACATCGGCACGCTCGCCAATGTGCTGCAATTGCTGAAACTGCCGGACGGCACCGTGAAGGTGCTGGTCGAAGGTGCCTCGCGCGCGAAAATCGTCGCGTTCACCGACCGTCCCGACTTCCATGAAGCCCGTGCTGCGGCGCTGGTCGAACCGGATGAGGAAGAGGTCGAGGTCGAGGCGCTGGCACGTTCCGTGGTCACCGACTTCGAGAACTACGTCAAGCTGAACAAGAAGATCTCGCCCGAAGTGGTGGGTGCCGCCAGCCAGATCGACGACTATTCCAAGCTCGCCGACACGGTCGCTTCGCATCTTGCCATCAAGATCCCCGAGAAGCAGGAGATGCTCGCCACGCTGTCCGTCAAGGAACGGCTGGAAAAGGCGATGGGGTTCATGGAAGCCGAAATCTCGGTGCTGCAGGTCGAGAAGCGCATCCGCTCGCGCGTCAAGCGCCAGATGGAGAAGACACAGCGCGAATACTACCTCAACGAGCAGATGAAGGCGATCCAGAAGGAGCTCGGCGAGGGCGAGGACGGCCGCGACGAGGCCGCCGAGATCGAGGCGCGTATCAAGAAGACCAAGCTTTCCAAGGAGGCCCGCGAAAAGGCGGAAGCCGAACTGAAGAAGCTGCGGACGATGTCGCCGATGTCGGCTGAATCGACCGTGGTGCGCAACTATCTCGACTGGCTGCTGTCGATCCCATGGGGCAGGAACTCCAAGGTCAAGCAGGATCTGGCCTTTGCCCAGAACGTGCTCGATACGGATCATTTCGGCCTCGACAAGGTCAAGGACCGCATCGTCGAATACCTCGCCGTGCAGAGCCGCCAGAAGAAGCTGAAGGGGCCGATCCTGTGCCTCGTCGGACCTCCCGGTGTCGGCAAGACCTCGCTCGGCAAGTCGATCGCCAAGGCGACTGGTCGCGAGTTCATCCGCATGGCGCTGGGCGGCGTGCGCGACGAGGCCGAGATCCGCGGTCACCGGCGCACCTACATCGGCTCGATGCCCGGCAAGGTCATCCAGTCGATGAAGAAGGCGAAGAAATCCAATCCGCTCTTCCTGCTCGACGAGATCGACAAGATGGGCCAGGATTTCCGCGGCGATCCGTCATCGGCTTTGCTCGAGGTGCTCGATCCCGAGCAGAACTCGACGTTCATGGACCACTACCTCGAGGTCGAATACGACTTGTCGAGCGTGATGTTCGTGACGACGGCGAACACGCTGAACATTCCTGCGCCCTTGATGGACCGCATGGAGATCATCCGTATCGCTGGCTACACCGAGGACGAGAAGATCGAGATCGCCAAGCGTCACCTGATGCCCAAGGTGATCCGCGACCACGCGTTGCAGCCGAAGGAGTTCTCCGTCGGCGAGGACGCGATCCGCGGCATCATCCAGACCTACACCCGCGAAGCGGGCGTCAGGAGCCTGGAGCGCGAGCTGATGAAGCTCGGGCGCAAGGCGGTGACCGAGATCCTGAAGACGAAGAAGAAGACGATCAACATCACGGCGGACAATCTTGCCGATTACCTTGGTGTTCCGCGCTTCCGCTTCGGCCAGGTCGAGAGCGACGATCAGGTCGGCGTGGTCACCGGGCTCGCCTGGACGGAAGTCGGCGGCGAGCTGTTGACGGTGGAAGGCGTCATGATGCCCGGCAAGGGCCGCATGACCGTGACCGGCAATCTGCGCGACGTGATGAAGGAATCGATCTCTGCGGCGGCCTCTTACGTCCGCTCGCGGGCCATCGATTTCGGCGTCGAGCCGCCGCTGTTCGACAAGCGCGATATCCACGTCCACGTGCCGGAGGGCGCAACCCCGAAGGACGGACCGTCTGCTGGCGTGGCGATGGCGACGGCAATCGTTTCGGTGCTGACCGGTATCCCGGTCAGGGCCGATGTGGCGATGACCGGCGAGATCACGCTGCGCGGAAGGGTGCTGCCGATCGGCGGCCTTAAGGAAAAGCTGCTTGCCGCACTGCGCGGCGGCATCAAGAAGGTGCTGATCCCGGAAGAGAACGCCAAGGATCTGGCGGAGATTCCGGAAAACGTGAAGAGCGGCATGGAAATCATTCCGGTCTCACGCGTCGGTGAAGTGTTGCGCCATGCGCTGGTGCGTATGCCGGAACCGATCCAGTGGGTCGAACCCGTTAATGCGCCGGCCGTGGTCGATGTCGCAGACGAAGCTGGTAAATCGCTGGCGCATTAGCGCTTGCTAAAGTTGCAATGCACAAAGAGAGAGCCGGGCCTTGAGCCCGGCTTTTTCATGTGAAGAACCGCAGATTTCCGGGCTTTTTTCAACTTTTTTGGCGCTTTTCGACTTGGTTGCCGGGGCGCTTCTTTCTAAAGTCCGTTTCCTGCCGGATGAGTCGAGTGTTCCGGTTTTCTCATGGAAGGGAATTTTTATGAACAAGAACGAACTGGTATCCGCTGTCGCCGATGCCGCGAGTATTTCGAAGGGTGACGCGCAGTCGGCGGTTGATGCGGTGTTTTCCGTCATCACCGGCGAACTGAAAAAGGGCGGCGATGTCCGGCTTGTCGGCTTCGGAAATTTCACCGTGTCAAAACGCGCCGCGTCGACCGGCCGCAATCCGCAGACCGGTGCGGAAGTGAAGATCCCGGCGCGCACCGTGCCGAAGTTCTCGGCCGGCAAGGGCCTCAAGGACGCGGTCAACTAAGCGCCTCCTTAAGTCTTTCAGAGAAAAGAAGAACCGGCATATCCGGTTTTTCTTTTCTGTTGGAAAAGGCGGCGCTACGCCGTCGGCGCGTCCGTGCGCATCAAGCCTTCTTTCTTGAGATCGGCCCACAGCGCCGATGGCAGCTTCGCGTCGAGCAGCGAGCGATTGCTTTCGACTTCGCCAGGCCGCTGGCCGCCGGGGATTACCGAGACGACGGAAGGATGCAGCAGCGGGAACTGCAGCGCCGCCTCGATCAGGCGCGCGCCGTGGCGCTTGCAGACGGCCTCGATACGGGTGACGCGGTCGATGATGTCCTGCGGCGCCTTCGAATAGTTGTAGTAGGCGCCGGGCTTCGGCCCGGTTGCCAGGATGCCGGAATTGTAAGGCCCGCCGAGAACGATGCCGATGCCGCGTTGCTGGCATAGCGGCAGGAAAGACTGCAGCGCCTCCTGCTCCAGCAGCGTGTAGCGCCCGGCAAGCAGGAACAGATCGAAATCGCCGCGCTCGGCCAGCGTCTGGGCAACCTGCCACTCGTTGATGCCGCCGCCGAACGCCTTGATCACGCCCTGGTCGCGCAATGCCAGCAATCCATAGTAGCCGGAACTCATGAATTCCTGGATGCGCTGGTCCGAGGCTTCCTTGCTGCCATGCGTGAAGATGTCGACATCGTGCACGAAGAGGATGTCGATGCGGTCGACACCGAGCCGTTCCAGCGAGGCCTCGAAGGAGCGCATGATACCGTCATAGCTATAGTCGTAGACCTCGCGGCGCGAAGGGGTGTCGAAGAATTTGCCGATGCCGGTGCGCTGATCCGGCGGACAGCCGCGCATGATGCGTCCGACTTTGCTGGACAGCACGTAGTCGTCGCGCTTCTTCGAACGCAGGAACGGATTGAGCCGCGTTTCGGCTAGGCCTAGCCCATAAAGCGGCGCGGTGTCGAAGTAGCGGCAGCCGACCCGCCATGCCGCCTCCAGCGTGGCATTGGCATCCTCGTCGGAGACGGCGCGGTAGAGATTGCCGAGCGGCGCGGTGCCGAAGCCGAGCTCGGTGAAGGTGATGCCGCCATTGCCGATGCGGTCGAAATGCCGTGTCTTCATATACTGTCGTTTCCTCATTTGCGATTTGCCGTGACACTATCACGGCTGTGGCACATCAAAAGCACTGCGTGTCGTTGGACACCGATTTTCGCGGTGATAGCATGAATGAAAACGAGCTGTTCGGGGCCGATGTGACTGACATATTCAAGTGGTTCTCCGGCGCCTGGAAGCTGGTGCAAATGTCATGAGGGACGCCGGCGAAAACCTGTGTGGGATTGCGCTGAACGAGCTTGGTACCGTGCTGGAGCGTATCGACGAAAGCCGCGTCGACGCCGCTTGCGCCATCTTGGCGGGCGCGAGAAAGATCGTCACCTATGGCTGCGGCCGCGAGGCGCTGCAGGTCAAGGTTTTGCCATGCGGCTGTATCATCTCGGTCTGCCGGTTTCGGTGGTCGGCGATATGACCACGCCGCCGCTGAGCGCGGGCGATGTCTTCCTCGCCAGTTCCGGCCCGGGTGAGACGCCGACGGTGCTGACCTTGATGCGGGTCGCACGCGATGCCGGTGCCGCCGTCCTGCTGCTCACCGCGCAAGCCGACAGCACTGCCGCAAAGCTGGCCGACCTCACACTGCTTATCCCGGCTCAGACCATGGCCGACGACCAGGGCCCGGAAAAGACGTCCGTGCTGCCGATGGGCTCGGTCTTCGAAGGCGCGCTGTTCGTTCTCTTCGAAGTGATGGTGCTGAAGCTCCGGGACCTGACCGGCGTCTCGCCTGAAGCGATGCGCGCCCGCCACACCAATATGGAGTAGTTGTCATGCGGTACGAATTGATGCTGCCGCACCAGATCCGCAAGACGATCGTCGAGAACCGGCCGGTCGTGTTGCCGCTCGGTGTTCTTGAATACCATGGCGAGCACATGGCCGTCGGCATGGACACGCTGGCGGTGATCAAGAGCCTGGAGCTGTTCGAAAAAGAAGCCGAGATCGTCATTCTGCCGCCCTTCTATTACGGCGCGGCGAGCTATGCGGTTGCAGCACCGGAGGGCAGTGGTTCGGTGCAGGTCGGCGGCAATGTGCTGGCGCCATTTGCGGAAGAATTGTTCTACAGCCTGCTGCGTATCGGCTTCCGCAACATCCACGCCATCATTCACCACCAGACCGAAAATTTTGCTGCCGGCATGCCAACCGATCTCGCCTTCAAGGCCGCCGGCCGGCAGGCGATCTTCCGCTTCCTGGAGAAAGAACGTGGCGAAGGCTGGTGGGGCTCTGCGGCGATGGCCAACTATTATGCCGAGCACGCCGAGGGCAGCAATTTCTTCAACTGGGTGCAGGTGCATCCGCTGATGCCGGCTTCAATGCACACCCAATACCCGTTTGACCATGCCGGCATCGGCGAGACGTCGCTGATGCTGGCGTTGTGCCCGGAAGCGGTCGATGCCGACCGCTTCGCCGACAACACCGGCTGGTACACGGCAAGTGCTTCCGAAGCCTCGGCCGAATTGGGGCAAAAAGGGATCGCCATGATCCTCGATCATTTGCGGGCAACCCTTTCGGGTTAGCGCGGTTTTCCCTCTTCCCTTGTTGTTCCCTTGTTGTGGAAGAAGGGAAGGCTGGCGCAGTTATTTCACCGCGCCCGCCGTCATGCCCATGATCAGGTAACGCTCGAGCGCGATGCCGATAACGGCGAGCGGTGTGATGGCCGCGGTGGCGAGCGCTGCCATCGACCACCAGTTGATGCCTTGTGAGCCGGTCTGGCTCGCCACCATGACAGGGATGGTTTTGGCGTCGGTCGAGGTCAGAAGCGCGGCGAAGAAATACTCGTTCCAGCACAGCACCATTGCAAGGATGAAGGCGGCGACCATGCCCGGCAGCGCGATCGGCATGACGATGCGCAAGAAAGCGCCCCAGATCGACAGGCCGTCGACGAGTGCTGCCTCCTCCAGTTCTACGGGAATGGAATTGAACTGGTCGCGCATGATCCAGATGACGATCGGCAGCACCATCAGCGTATAGAGCAGGATCAGCCCGATGCGTGTGTCGAGCAGGCCGACTTCCCGGTAGAGCACGAGAAAGGGCAAGGCCAGTACCACCGGCGGCAGGATCAGCTGCGACAGGAAGAAGAAGGAGATGTCCTCGTTCCTGAACCAGGCGAACTTGTAACGATAGCGGGTCAGCCCGTAAGCGGCGAGGCTGCCAATGACGATCGCCAGGCTCGAGGCGCCGACCGAAGTGATGACCGAATTCATGAAGCGCTTGATAAATTCGTCGCGAACCGTCGACGTCCGAAGGATCGAGTCCGGAGAGAGGCCGAGTGACCGCCAGCCTTTCCAGTCGGGCTGGAAGTCGACGAACGGAATCAGATGGCCCTGGGTGACGTCCACCGCGGTCTTGAACGAAGTGGTTATCGTCCAATAGATCGGGAACAGACAGATGAAGGCCCAGAAGATGAGCGCGCCGTAGATGAAGACGCGGTTGGCGACGAAGCTCGCCGGCGAACGAATTTCGGAAGCGGCATAGTCCGTGGTCTGAACGCTCATCTTGCCGGCCCGATCAGTTGACGTTGCGCACGAAGCGGCTGGCGAATTTCAGCAGCCAGGTCACGAACACGATGATGATGATCAAATAGGCCATCGCCAGCATCGTGCCGTAGCCGACATTCGATCGATCGCGATATTCGCGGTAGATGAAGCTCGACACTGAATCGGTCGCGCCGCCCGGGCCGCCAGAGGTGACGGTGATGATGATATCGGCGAGCTTCAGCTTGAAGATGATGCGCAGGATGACTGCCGTCACCGAGACCGGCAGCATCAGCGGGAAGGTGACCTGCCAGAAGGTCTGCCATGGGTTGGCGCCATCGACACGCGCCGCCTCGAGCACTTCGCGCGACATCGCCTGCAGGCCGGCGAGCAGCATGATCATCATGAACGGGATGAAGGTCCAGGCGTCGAGCACCATGATCGAGATGCGGGCGGTGATCGGGTTGGAGAAGAAGGCCGGGTTTTCCCAGCCGAGATGCCGCGCCAGCGTGGCGGCCGGCCCGAAGCGGTATTCCATCAACGACTTGCCGATCATCCACGACACCGCCACCGGCGACAGCATCAGCGGCAGCAGGAAGACGACGCGGAAGAATTTTCGCGCCCGGATCTGCGCGTTGAGCAGCAGCGCCAGGCCGAAGGCGATCACATATTCGACCAACACCGCCAGCACGTAGAGCACCATGTTGAACAGCGCGTTGCGATAATAGGCATCGTTCAGCATCTGCCAGAAATTGTCGAGCCCGTTGAACTTCCGGCCGCTGAAAGAACTGAGGTTCCAATCGGTCAGCGCGATGTAGAAGCCGAACAGGGTCGGGAAGATCACCATGGCAATGGTGAACAGCAGCGCCGGCAGCAGGAACAGCGCGCGCTGGCCGTCCTCGCCGCGCGTCAGCACCTGGCCGATGCCGAGTGCGACACCCCACAGCACATAGGCGTAGACCACCGGCCGCCAGCTCTCGAAGCCGATAGCGTCGACATCGCTCTTGTAAAGGATCTGCAGCGCGATCACCGCCAGAAGGCCGAGCGTTGCAGCAGCCATCAGCGCCCAGCCAAGCCGTTTGCGGCTCCGTGGGATCAGGTCGGATGGCACGGCGCCTGCCGGCCATTCACTTGTCGACAAAGTCTGGTCAGCCAGGGTCCGGTCAGCCACGCGTCTTGCCCGTTCACAGGAGGCTCGATGACCGGCCGAGCCGGTCGAGGCCAAGTCGGTCAAGCGGAGGTCCGGCGGCTTTGCGCTGCCGGACCAAGTTTCACGATCTCAGCCTACATGCCGAGCGAGGCCTTGTAGAGCTTGATCTGGTTGTCGCGGCCAATCTGGTCGGTGATCTTCTCCCAAGCGGCTGCGATGGCGTCGGCGCCTTCCTGCGCCTTCATCTTGCCGGCAAAGGTGTTGGCCAAAATGTCCTCGGCGGCGCTGTAGTACTGGAAGATGCCGGGGATACGCGGCTCGATCGCCGCGTTCGGATGGTTGTAGCTGTCGGCTTCCGACTTGAGATATGAGCTTATGAACGCTTCGTCGTAGCCCGCCGCCACCCATTCCGGAATGTTGAAATGCGAGTTGCGGTAGGGCTGGAAACCCGACGGATAGGCCGCGCACCAGAGCGACAGGTCCTTGCCGCCGAGATGAGCGGCGGCGGACCAGGCGGCCTTCTTCTTCTTTTCGTCGCTGTCGACGCGCGCCATGACGTAGACGCCCCAGCCGAGATAGGCGCAGTTCGGCGCATGGTTCGGGCCGCTGGCGAGCTTGTCCCACTGGCCGGTCTTGGAGTTGTAGACATCGTCCGAGCCCGGCAGGATCGAGAAGCCGGTGACGTCCCCTACGACCGACGAGTCGTTGGTTTTGACGTTCGAGCCAGCGTCTCCCCACCAAACCAGCATCGACCCGGTGCCGCCGAGGAATTGAGAGAAACAGGTCTGGTTCGGGTCGGCATTGATCTGATCTTGCGGTTCGGAAGGCAATGCATCGATCACGTCCTGGATCGCGCGGACCCAGGCCGGGTTGTTGACGCGCGGTTTCATGGTGTCCGGATCGAATAGCCAAGCTTTGTCGTCGGGATGTTTGGCGTAAGCGCTGGCGCGGCTGCCGAGGAAGTAGAAGCCGAAACCGCCCCAGGGCTTGGGCGCATCGAGATAGCCATAGACGTCCTGGCCGTTCACCTGCTTGCCCTTGAGGAACTTGGTCACCGCCTGCACTTGCTGCCAGGTCTTCGGCACGCCCCATTCGCCTTCACCGCCCCCATCCTTCCACGCCTTGGCGAGATCGGCATCGGCGAACACATCGGTGCGGTAGTTGAAGTTATGCGCGTCGCCGTCGACGGTCACACGATACTGCTTGCCGTTCCATGTGCCGACGGGAGGTTTCAGATAGGCCACCAGGTCGTCCATGTCGATCTGCGTCCTGACCCAGTCGGGCATCTCCGAAGTCAGGCCCTTGCCGCAGACGTCGCCTTCGAACGGTGCGCCCATTTCGACAATGTCGAAGTCGATAGTGTTGGTAGCGATCGCCTGCTGCAGACGCGGATTGTAGTCAGCCTGCGCCAGGTCGATCCAGTTGATCTTGGCGCCGGTATAGGTCTCCCACGGCTTCAGAAAGCCGCGAAACAGCACATTGTGCAGGTTCTGGTTGTTGAGGCCCATGAAGGTGAGTTCGACGCCGGCGAATTCGCCTTCCTTGACATTGGCCTTGGTGGCTCCCAGGCAAAGCTCGCCGACCTGCTGGAAATCGGCATCGGTCGGCTGACCCTTGCCGACGCCCGGAATCTGCAGGATCTGCGCACGCAGGTCATCGGCGGCCGCGGCCGGGCGCGTCAGGGCGCCAAGCCCGGCGCCAGACGCCGCGGCGAGGGCGGCCATGCTGGCCGCTCCCTTCAGCACGTCGCGGCGGGTGGCCCCGGCGCGGACAAGTTGGTTATAAAGGCTGACTTTCATCTCGTTCCTCCCAGAAGGTCAATCGTGAATTTGGTTCAGATGATGGAGCGCCGATTATGTTCCCCAACGACAGCGACTCCGTAAATAGCGGCCCGAATTCTCCCTCCCGCGACGCTTGGCATTCAGTACCGGACAAGCGTACCGGTGCGCCCGGAACAGGGTCATAAGCCGGACACTGTCACTATTCGCACAACGAAGTGCGGTGTCAACGTGAATGGGTTTTTTATCTATAAGAGACCGACTTGCCCTCGCCGTTTGCGTTGTTTAGCTTCACGGCAACCAAAGGGGGAATGATGGCTCAAGTCGCGATCCGCAATGTGGCCAAGGCGTTCGGAACCGTCAAGGTTCTGCACGATGTCAGCGTCGACATCGCCGACGGGCAGTTCGTGGTGCTGGTCGGGCCTTCCGGCTGCGGCAAATCCACGTTGCTGAGGATGGTAGCGGGGCTGGAGACAGTCTCCGGCGGCACCATCGCCATCGGCGAGCGCGTCGTCAACCATTTGCCGCCGGCCAAGCGCGACATTGCCATGGTGTTCCAGAACTACGCGCTCTATCCGCACAAGACGGTCGAGCAGAATATGGCCTTTGCTCTCAAGCTGCGCAAAACCGACCCGGCGGTGGTCACTGAGCGGGTCAAACGGGCCGCCGACATCCTCGACCTCAATCCCTACCTCAAGCGCTATCCGCGCCAGCTCTCCGGCGGCCAGCGCCAGCGCGTCGCCATGGGCCGCGCCATCGTGCGCAACCCGCAGGTGTTCCTGTTCGACGAGCCGCTCTCCAATCTCGATGCCAAGCTGCGTGTCCAGATGCGCACGGAGATCAAGGAACTGCACCAACGACTGAAGACCACCACCATCTACGTCACCCACGACCAGATCGAGGCCATGACCATGGCCGACAAGATCGTGGTGATGCGCGACGGTCGCATCGAGCAGGTCGGCGCGCCGCTGGAGTTGTTCGACCGGCCCGCCAACCTGTTTGTCGCCGGCTTCATCGGCTCGCCCTCGATGAACCTGCTCAAGGGCGTCGTGCGCAAGGGCGACAAGCCCGTCGTCGAGATCGCCGGGACGCCGTTCCCGATTGCTGCCAAGAGTGCCGTGGAAGATGGCCGCAATGTCGTCTACGGCGTGCGGCCCGAGCATCTCGAAATCCATCCAGATGGTGTTCCGGCGAAGATTTCGGTGGTCGAGCCGACCGGTTCCGAGACTTTGGTGTTCCTGCGCTTCGGCGAGGGCGAGATGGTGGCGCTGTTCCGTGAACGCCACGACTTCAAGCCGGGCGACACACTGCACCTGAAACCGCGGCTCGATCAGGTGCATCTCTTCGACGCAGAGACCGGAAAGCGTCTCTGATTTCGCCCCAGCAAACTTCGCGAGGAATACCATGCTCAAAGGAATCAATCCCCTGCTCAATGCCGATGTGCTGCAGGCGCTGCGGGCGATGGGCCACGGCGACGATCTGATTATCGCCGACACCAATTTCCCGTCCGATTCGGTGGCGCGCCAGACCGTGCTTGGCCGGCTGCTGCGCATCGATGCGTCGGCGGCCGACGTGGTCAAGGCGGTGCTTTCGCTCTATCCGCTGGACACCTTCGTCGACGACGCGGCCGCGCGCATGGAGATCGTCGGCAAGCCGGACGACATTCCCGCCGTGCAGCAGGAAGTGCAAAAAGAGATCGATGCGGCCGAGGGCAAGGCCTGGCCGATGATCTCGGTCGAGCGCTACGCCTTCTACGAACGCGCCAAGAAGGCCTATTGCGTCATCCAGACCGGCGAGCGCCGCTTCTATGGCTGTTTTGCCTTCCGCAAGGGCGTCGTGCCACCGGATGCGGAGTAGGGGCATGCCGGCGAAACCGATCGTCATGAAGCCGGTTGTCATATTGGGCGTCTTCGTCGCCGACACGGCCTACCGCGCCGTCCGCCAGCCGCGGATGGGCGAGACGATCCTGGGCACGTCCTTCACGCTCGGCCCCGGCGGCAAGGGCTCGAACCAGGCGGTGGCAGCCGGCCGGCTCGGCGCCGATGTCACCTTCCTTACCCGCCTCGGCGTCGATCCCTTTGCCGATATGGCGAGACAGACCTGGTCGCATGCCGGCGTGAAGAGCGCCGTCATCGACACGCCGGAAAGCTACACCGGTGCCGCCTATATCTTCATCGAGGAGACGAGCGGCAACAACGCGATCATCGTCAGCCCCGGTGCGGCGATGCTGATCTCGCCCGCCGATATCGAGGCAAATGCCGGCCTGATCCGCGCGGCCGGCGTCTTCGTCACCCAGCTTGAGCAGCCGATCGAGGCGGCGATGCGGGCGCTGGAGATCGCGCGCGGGGCAGGGGTGACCACCATTCTCAACCCGGCGCCGGCGGCCAAGCTTCCGGACCGCATCTATACACTTTGCGACTATGTGACGCCGAACGAGACTGAGGCCGAGGAACTGACCGGCATCAAGGTGTCCTCCATCGACGATGCCCGCCGTGCCGCCGACAGCCTGCTTGAGAAGGGCGTGGGCGCTGTCGTCGTGACGCTCGGCGAAAAGGGCGCGCTGCTGCACACGGCCGACCGTTCCGAGCATGTCGCAGCGGTCGCCGCCGGCCCGGTCATCGAGACCACCGGCGCGGGCGACGCCTTCAATGGCGGCCTGGCCGCAGCGCTGTCGAGCGGGATCGAACCCCTGCAGGCGGTGCACTTCGCTTGCGCCGTCGCCGGCATCTCGGTGACGCGCCCGGGCACCGCGCCGTCCATGCCGACGCTGCAGGAAGTCGAGGCACTGCTCGCCAAGGGGTGAAGCCCGGCACTGCGGGATGAGACTGTGAGCGGGAGCGAATGGGTTAGACCCGGCTCTTCTCCGAGAAGCTATTGTCTTCTGGCTTGACCACAAACAGGCGGGCAGTTCGATGGATGAGGATCAATGCCAGAATTCGAAAGGAGTGGACCTGGACTGGGTCACGAAAGAAGATGATTTTTGACAAATCAACGTCGACATTTCTCCGACATCAAGGGCACGTGGCCCTAAGGAGAAATGGCGCGAGTGACGGGGCTCGAACCCGCGACCTCCGGCGTGACAGGCCGGCACTCTAACCAACTGAGCTACACCCGCGCATGGACGAGCACGTGTCAGCCGTGTTCGTCGTTGGGGCGGTGGATAAGGGGTAAGCCACCGGGTGTCAAGCGGACCCGGACAGCATAACAGCAAACAGGAGAAGGTTTTTTGACAAGCCGAACTTTGTAGCCGAAACCGGCTCCCGGCCAAGCCACTGGCCGTTCATTTGTCCTTGCGAAGCCGGTCCTAACTGCTTAAAGGTCCGGCCCGGAGCGGGCGATTAGCTCAGTTGGTAGAGCGCTTCGTTTACACCGAAGATGTCGGCGGTTCGAGCCCGTCATCGCCCACCACTTTCCATCGACGTGTCCATTCAGGCATTGTCTTTTTGCAATGTCCGGTTCGCACGCCTGCACTGTCAGAAAATCGTCCAACTGGCGGTTGGTAGACGCAACTACCTGGCATCCCTTATCATTCTGCTTGATCGCCCCGCCGCATCGGAAAGATGCGGCGGGCTTCTTCGTTGCCCAGGCACTGGTCTTCGCGATAATATTGGCATCGTTTGGAGGTCGGAGCGTGAAAGAATTCCCTCGGAAGCCCGACAATAACCAGGCAGCACGTGCCCGTCAGGCTACTGAACACGGAACCGCGCTGATTGAAGAGCTTCGCTACACGATCGCCCTGTCGCGCCGGCTGATCGAGGCGTCACATTCACTGCTGAAGAGGTCGCAGAGCCAGGGCAGGCGTCTCGAGAGTGATGGTATCGAGATTGGCTAATAGGCACGTGGTTTGTCGACGCTAAGGTCCCCGTCGTGCACATGGACCCTTCGATACTGAGTTGTCCCGGCACACGATCGACGCAACTAGTGGTTTCGTGGTTGCGGCGGTATCTCCGCTCCCAACCGCTTCACAGTCCGGGGTGGGCGCATAAACAGTAGGACTTTGGTCTGATCGAACTGCCTTTCCCGTGGGACCTAAGTCTGATCTGCTGGCTACCTGGGTGGCAAACGATTGCCGAAAGATAAAACCTACAGTAATTTAAGGGAGCACAAAAGAAAGCTAAAATCTTACTTGCATATGAGCATGGGCGGGCGCGAAAATATTCCTGGATGGCTTGCGAGTCATCTTGCGGATGATGCGGTGATCGCAGGAGATCTCGCCGATAAGATATCTAAGGAGGCTGAAGGAAACCGGCTTCCGGGCGAACGGGTTGTGGAGACAACCCGTAGCGCAGAAGACACCTTCAAGAAGGAAAAAGGCGAACCGTATCGCCGCGCCACGATTGCGGGAATCTTGGCCAGCGGCTCATTCCTCGCGCTGTTGGTGTTAGCGATCTATCTGCTTTATGTGTTCTCGATCGTGGCCGGGGAAACGGTCGCGAATGTTCCCCTGCCGCCCACAGTGAACTAGCCGCTCCGCCACACTCGAATTAGCCCCGCACTGTGTTGATGCTGGTGACTTTCGTGTCTGCGGTGGACCACGCGAGGAAGGTTTCGTTCCCGCGGCAAAGGTGTTCACACGGGGCAACTGGCTGCTGCAGAACGGCAGCATTGTACTTCCATCGGCCTCCCGGTTCTTTGCAACTTAGGCGATTGGCTTGTCGCAGATCAGCCTGCAATCGCCAGAGCGTGAGCGATCAGTTTCGCCACATAAACACAACGCTTCGATGAATCAGCGTCCTGCACCACCTCAAATCCAATCGCCTTATAGAACTTCAGCGCACCATCGTTCTCCGGCATGACTTCGAGGTGAATGCCGGTCGAGCCGCTCGCGGCAAGGCGCTGCTCGAGGAAGGCCATCGCGCGCCTGCCGATGCCTTTCCCGCGCGCTTGCGGCAACAGGTCGATATGGCCGTGCGACGGATAGGCGGTCAGCGCAGGCGGGACAGCGAAATCGGGATGATGGACCCGGTGCCGCGCCCAGTCGCTGCCACGCCAGCGTGAGCTGTCGGGTCCCGGGTCTGCCACGCGCCGCTGTAGGTCCGGGTACCAGTCTGATGCCAGGCTGGCATTGAAAGCGGCTGTTTCGGCTGCGCCAAGCAGATAGCCGGCCGCACCTGTCGGGCTATCGATAATAAAGGCCAGATCGGGTTCGAGGGCCTGGTAGGGAATGGTGTAGAGCAGGCCGAGCAGGTCCGGGTCGTCCTGTCGGCCGCTGGCGTCCTTGCCAGCATCGCCGGTCTTGAGACAGATCATCGCAAGTGCCGGATGATCGGCGGCGGTCGCCCAGCGCAGGAAGAAACCGCCGCCGAAATCGATGATCATGGCGGCAGCAGCCGGAAATCCTTGCCCTCGGGCAAAAGCTGCCCGCCGTCGACGATGATGGTCGTGCCGGTGATGTAGGCGGCGTCATCCGAGGCCAGGAACAGGAAGGCATTGGCCACATCGCGTGGGCTGCCGAGACGGCCGAGCGGGATGGCGTCTTCCATGTTCTTGATGAAGGCCGCACCGCGGTGCTGCTCTATGCCTTCGGTGAGGATGTTGCCGGGCTCGACGCCGTTCACGGTGATGCCGTACGCCGAGAATTCGAGAGCCGCCGAACGGATGAGGCCGTTGATACCGGCCTTGGTCGCCGAATAGTGGCCATGACCGGGGCTGGTGACGTGCGGGCCGGTGATGGAGGAGGTGAACAGCATGCGGCCAAAATGCTGTGCCTTCATCGGCACCAGCGCCGCGCGTGCGGCGATGAAGCTGCCACGCAAGTTCACCGCCATGACCCGGTCCCAATCGTCGGGACTCGTGTTTTCCAGCAATTGCCAAGGATAGATTCCGGCATTCTGCACCATGATGTCGAGCCGGCCGTGACGGTCGAGCGCCAGTGCAACAGCAGCCTCGGCATCGGCCATCTGCGAGATGTCGGTGCGAATGAAGGCGGCGCCAAGCTCGTCCGCAGTCGCTTGCCCGGCCTCAACCTCGGTGTCGGCCAGGACCAGCTTCGCGCCCTCCTCGGCAAAGCGCTGTGCGATCGCCTTGCCGATCCCGCGTGCGCTTCCGACGACCAGCGCGACCTTATCTTCCAGACGGCCGGTCATGCCAGCCTCTGGCGAATGGTCTGCTTGAATGCGTCGAGCAGCACGGCGGCGAGCACCAGCAGGCCATGGATCACCTGGGTGAAGTTGGCCGGCAGGCCCATCAAATTGATCGCTGTGTTGATGGCCGAGAGCAGCAGCACGCCGGCATAGACGCCGGGCAAGGTGCCGACGCCGCCCTTCAGGCTGACGCCGCCGATGACGACCGCGGCGAAGGCATTGAACAACAGGCCGACGCCGAGATTGGCGGTTGCGCCGGAGGTGCGGATTGCCAGCAGCCAGCCAGCAAGACCGGCAATGGCGCCGGCGAGAACGAAGGCTATGACCAGGTTGCGGTTGACGCGGATGCCGGCGCGAAAGGTCGCAGTCTCGTTGCCGCCGATCATGACCAGGTGCCGGCCGAAGGGCGTCTTGGCCATGATCAGCGAGAAGACGATGAAACAGGCGATGGCGATCCAGGCGGTCAGCGGCAGGCCGCCCAGGCGCTGGATGGCGAACCAGCGGATTGCCGGCGCAAGGTCCTGTGCCGAGCGGCCGCCGGAAATGACCAGCACCAGGCCGCGCACCCAGATGTAGGAGGCCAGCGTGATGATGAAGGCACTCATCTTCACCTTGACCACCAGGTAGCCGTTGATGACGCCGATGAGGCCGCCTACGGCAAGGGCGATGAGCAGCGAAACCGGAACCATCAGCCATTGCGGCTGCAACTGGATGCCAAGGCCGATGCCCGACGAGCAGAACAGAATGCCGACCGCCATGGCGCTGAGCGCCGCCACCGATTCGACAGACAGGTCCATATGGCCGGCGATGATGACCAGCGCCAAGCCGATCGACATGACGCCGAGCACGCTCGACGCCTCGATGATGTTGGCGAAGATGCCGAGCTGAAAATAGTTCGGGATAAGGATGGAAAAGACCACCAGCACGAAGACCAGCATGAACCAGACGAGATTGTCGAGGATGAACTCGAGGGTTTGGCGCGTGCGGGGGTTCATCTCAGGATCCGGTTGGCGCCGACCCCGAAAAACCACTCGGTTTTCGGACTATCAGGCGCGGTTGAAAATTGCTGCAGCATTCCCGTGCGCGTCCGTTCGAACGCACCGGAGCTGCAGGGCAGGGCTCCGGGCCGGCATGGCCCGGAGCTTCTGGCGAGTTCGCTATTCGACCGGCTTTATGGTTTCGGTCGGCGGCTTCATGTTGCCCCAGAAGGCCGGGTTATCGACATTTTCCTTGGTGATCGCAGCGCCGGGGATCTTGATGTTCGGCCCCCACGCTTCCTTGGTCAGGGTCGATTTCAGGCCAAGCACGTCATATTCACCTGGCTTGATCTCCTGCTTGTTGACCACCTTGTCCATGAACATCGCGACCGCCGCAGCCTGGGCGTAGAGCGGCTGCTCGACTTCGACATTGAGCCAGCCCTTGCGGATCAGGTCGAGGCCGACCGGAGCGCCGTTCGAGCTCATCAGCATGACGTCGCCCGGTTTCTTGCCGGCGGCCTCGAGCGAGGCGACGGCGGCGACCGAAAGATGCGCGGCGTGGCTGAAGATCAGGTCGATGTCGGGGTTGGCGAGCATCTGGTCGGCAACGATGGTGCCGGCGTTACTGGCCTCCCATTGCATAGCCGGCAGCGAGATGATCTTGACGTCCGGGAACGCCTTCATCTTCTCCTCGAAACCCTTCTGGATGTCGAGCGTGTAGGGGTCGCCCGGATCCCCGAGCACCTGCAGGATCTTGCCCTTCACCGAGCCGTTCTTCGCGGTCAGCAGCTTTTGCGCCTGATCGGCGGCGACGTAGCCGATCTCGACGGTTCCGGCCACCGAGGTGAAGTCGGACGGGGTCGAGGTTATCTGGCGGTCGAACTCGACGACCGGGATGCCGGCGGCACGGGCCGCCTCGACCGACGGCTTCAGCGCATTGAAATCGACGGCGGCAAGGATGATCGCCGCCGGCTTCAGCGCGATGACGTCGTTCATCTGCGATTGCTGCGCGTCGGTCTTGTTGTCGGCGTTCAGCGTCTTCATCTCGTAACCGACCTGCTTCAGGAACAGTTCCAGCGCGCTCACCGAGCCGGTCTGGAACTCATCGAGCAATGTCGGCACCATGTAGTAGACGGTGCCCTTCGACTGAGCGAATGCCGGCGTGAGCGTGGCAAAGGCCAGTGCCAGGATACCGAAGACGGAAAGAAGTATTTTCTTCATGTCGTTCGCTCCTCTTGCGCCGGACCCCTCATTTGTCCCTCAGTTCGCCGGTCCGGCACCGGCGAGCGTCTCTCCGGTGATCATGTTGATCACCGCGTCGGGACTTGTTTTGTTGCGTGCGACATCGCCAGCCACGACACCTTGCCGGATCACCACGATCCGGTCGGCGACCTGGAAGGCCTGTTGCATGATATGGGTGATGATGACGACGCCGATGCCCTGGCTCGCCACCTGGCGGATCATGTCGAGGCCGCGCCGCGTCTGCTCGACGCCGAGCGCCGCGAACGGCTCGTCGAGAAGCACCAGCTTGCCGCCAAAATGCACGAACCGATTGAGCTCGATGGCCTGCCGCTGGCCGCCGGAAAGATGCTCGACATTGGTGCGAAGCGAGGGAATGCGGGTGCCGGCGCTGGCCAGTGCCCTTTGTACCACCTGCTCCATCGCGCGCTCGTCGAGTACCGGAATGCCGAGAACCTTCCTGGTGATCTCGCGGCCCATGAAGAAATTGGCGACCACGTCGACGTTGGTGCAAAGCGACAGGTCCTGGTAGACCGTCTCGATCCCAGCGGCCTTGGCCTCGGCGGGAGATTTGGCCAGGAATTCCTTGCCTTCGAACAGCATGCGGCCGGAGGTCGGCTCGAGGCCGCCGGCAATGATCTTGACCAGCGTCGATTTGCCGGCGCCGTTGTCGCCCAGAAGCGCCACCACTTCGCCCTTGCCGATCGAAAAGCTGATGCCTTTCAGCGCTTCGATGGCGCCGTAATTCTTGGCGACGTTGTCGAGCACCAGCAGCGGTTCACTCATGCCGCGATCCCCTTGTTATGCAAGAGATCCCGACCGCGTTCGCGTTCGGCGGTGAAGATCTGGCCGAAGCGCGGCGAAAGCACCCCCGAAACGGCAAGTGCGGCGGCGCCGCGCAACACCGCATGCTGGCCGCCGCGTGCGACGCTGACGCGGGGCGTCGTGCGATCGCTTCGCGCCGAGACCGAATTGGGCAGGTGCGCGGCCGCGCCGGCAAGCCTTTCGAGCAGGTCGGTGGATGCCAGTCCGCCGAGGATGATGGTTTCGGGGTCGAACAGGTTTTCGATGATGGTGACGGCGTTGCGGAATATCGGCGCAATCTCGCTCACCCACTCGGCGTCGGCGATTTTGCGGCGCCGCAGCGCCTCGAGCGAGAGATACCGTTCGAGGCAGCCGCGATTGCCGCACGGGCACGGCTCGCCGCCCGGCACAGCAGGAATGTGGCCGATCTCGCCGGCATTTCCCCAGGCGCCGCGCAATGCGGCCCCATCATGCACCATGACGCCGCCGAGGCCGACACCGAAATAGAGATAGTAATATTCGGAATATGCCGTCCCGAGGCCGTAGAGGCGCTCGCCGATAGCCGCCGCCGCCATGTCGGTTTCGAAAAAGGCCGGCAGCCCGGTTGAGGCGGCCAGCCGCTCGCGCAGCGCCACATCCTTCCAGCCGGTCATGGTGGTCGGCCCCACAAAGCTCATGGACTCCACGCCGAACGGTCCGGGCAGCGCCATGCCGATGCCGAGAACGCGGCCACCGGGCCGCAATGCCGTCAATTCGAGCACCATGGCGCCGATCAGGTCGAAAGCGTGGTCGGGCGTTGCATTTGGGGCTTCGCGGTAGGTGCTCTCGATAACATCGCCGCTTAGGTTGATCAGGGCGGCATTGATGCCCAGCGGGGTGACGTGGATGCCGACGGCATAGCCGCCTTCCGGATTGATGCGCAGCGTCGCCGGTGGCAGGCCGCGCCCCTTGGGCTCTTCGCGCAGCGACAACACGTAACCGTGCTCTTCCAGCTCGCGAACGATGGTCGACACCGTCTGCACGGTGAGCCCGACGCGTCTTGCAATGTCGCCGCGGGCAATCGGTCCGTGAAGGCGGATGGATTCGAGCACGATGCGCCGATTATACGGCCGCCCGAACTCCTGATTGGTTCCCCGCAGTGCCATGCCTTGCGCCCTCGAGAGAGGTCAGACTGGCACCGAAGATTTATTCAGTCAAATGGAATTCAAAAATAAAATTGACACCCCGTACGGAGCGAACCTGGCGGATGGCCGCTCAGAGGCATGGTCAATACCGGATGGCACGGCGCTCCAGCAGAACCACGATTGCGAAGATCGCGATTGACAAGGACGACGACAGCACGATCGCCGCATAGAGCCGATCTGATTGATAGTTGAAGGTCGCCTGGATGATGAGCGCGCCAAGGCCCTTGTCCGACCCGATCCACTCGCCGACGATGGCTCCGATCACGGCCGTGGCCGAAGCGATTCGTAACGAGGAGAACAGCATCGGCAATGCTCTTGGCAGGCGCAGGCTCCACAAGATCTCCCAGCGCGTGGCCGACAGCACTCGGAACAGTTCGTGCTCGTTGTCGCTGGCCGAGTCCAGCCCGCGGATCATGCTGACCAGCGTCGGGAGGAAGCAGATCACCGCCGCGATCACGATCTTCGGCGTCATGCCGAGCCCGAAGGGAGCAGCCCGGCTCCCTAGAGGTACCGCTCGACCTTCTTGCCGACGGTCAGAAACCCCAGCGGATCGATTGCCTCGCCGTTGTGGCGGACCTCGTAATGCAGATGCGGGCCGGTTGAGCGGCCGCTGTTGCCAGTCTTGCCGATGATGTCTCCGGCATCGAGCTTCTGTCCGACGGCGACGTCGATTTCGCTGAGATGCCCGTAACGCGTCACAAAACCGTTGCCGTGGTCGACCTCGATCATGCGGCCGTAGCCGCCGTTCCAGCCGGCCTTGACGACCACGCCGGCTGCCGTGACCTTGGCCGGCATACCGATCGGCGCCCTGAAATCCATGCCGGAATGCAAGGCGGCCGTGCCGAGGATAGGGTCGGTGCGCACGCCGAACGGGCTGGTGACGCTATGGCCGGGCGCGGGGTTGGCGAGCGGCAGCCGCCGCGCTTCCTTTTTAAGATGATCCAGCGCATCAAGAGCCTCGTCCAACTCCTTGACCTTGCTGTCGAAGACCAACGAGCTGTCGAGTGGTATCAGCGGGCCACCGACGTCGCTCTTTTCGAAGTCGCTATCGACGGGCAGGCCGGCGGCCTCGAGCGCCTGCGAGATCGCGTCGGCGCTTTTGTAGGCATTGTCGGCAAGTGTGGCGATGCGGGTGAGCTGCTGGCTCTCGATGGCCTTCAGCGAGTTGTTGATCGAGACGAAGAGCTTGTCTGCCCGGTCGGCCGCGCTTTCGCTCGGCAGCGGATCGGCGCGGGTCGACCACAGTGAGAACGGCCTGGTGTCGTTGCTGGGAAGGGGGGCAGCAAGGCTGGCGACGGAATAGGCCATCGGCTGGATGCTGCCGGTCGCGTCGGCATGTTCGTCCGGCTTTGCCGTCGGCACGGGCGGCGTTGCGACCTCGTTTTCGGCTCGTTCGAGGATCGGCCCGAGGCGGCCGTGACGCAGGCTGAGCTGGCTCTGCCGTTCCAGCAACTCGCTGACCTTGGTTTCCATCAGCTGCTGATCGAGTAGCTGGCGGCTGGTGATGCGGTCGACCTGGCTGCGCAGTGCCGAGATGCGGTCTTCGTAGGCCTGCTGCATGCGCGCCTGCCGCGCCGTCGTGGCGCCGATCAGGTCGTCGCGCAGCACCAGATAAGAGGTCGCCAGCAGGTAGCCGATGACGATCGCCGCCAGCGCCGAGCCGCAAAATGCCGCAAGCCACGGGCGTATGGTGAAATGCCTTATCTGGTCGCCCCGGGCGATGATGACCGTGTGAGGCTCTTTGCGTCTGCCGAAGACCGCTGACTGACTGGCTACGTTCACGGGACCAAGCTTTCGTTACGACACCAACGACGAGCCTGATTACACATTATTAGGGTTAACAAAGTTTTGCCGGATCGAACGACAGGCAAAGGTCTTCGCGCAAAACGGGTATCGCATTGCGGCGGCCTGGCGCAGCTCTCAAAGAGCGCGAATCGCGTTCAGCACCTCTTCGGCGTGCCCCTTGACGCGGACGTTGCGCCAGATCCTGGCGATGCGTCCGTCGCGGCCGATCAGGAACGTCGCCCGCTCGACGCCCATATAGGTGCGGCCGTAGAGCTTCTTTTCCACCCACAAATGGTAAGCCTCGATCACTTTGCGCTCTTCGTCGGCGACAAGATCGACGCTCAGATCGTACTTCGCCTTGAATTTGTCGTGTTTCTTGGCGCTGTCCGGCGAGAGCCCGATGACGACAGCGCCGGCCTTTTCGAACTCTGGCTTCAACTGCGAAAAGCCGATCGCCTCGTTGGTGCAGCTTGTGGTGTCGTCCTGTGGGTAGAAATAGAGTACGATGGGTTTTCCCAGCAATGCGGCGAGGCTGAGTGAACCGCCGCCGTCGCGCGGAAGATCGAATTGCGGCGCAACATCGCCCACGTCGAGGTCAGCCATACCGATGCCCTTGTTTGAAGTTACGCGCCAGGCTGCACCGATATAATGTCGAGCGAGGATTCGTCCACGATCGAATTCGTCTCAACGGAAGATTGCGTGGATCAGGAGCTACCGCAGCACGAGAAGATCAGGTTCAGGCGTGACGAGATCACCGACCTGGGAACCTTTCCGTCCGCGTGCCGCGTCCCGCCGCTCGGCCAGGCGTCGATCGGTCGCGGCGTCCGTTTGATGGCGCGGCTGTTTGCCGGCCTCGTCGCCCTTGTGCTGCTGGCTGCCGCCGGCGTCTACGCGATCGGCGTATCCGGCTTCGGCTCGGAGCGGCTTCGCGCGGAAGCCGAAACGGCAATCGAGAAATTGGCCGGCTTCGATGTCGACGTTGCCGTCGGACCGGCCCGGCTGACGCTTGACGGGTCGAGCTTCATTGCGCTGCAGGTCAGCGACGTCAGCCTCAAGACCGCCGACGGAACACCGATGGCCGACGCCGGCCGGGTCCGCTTTGGCATCCGGCTGATCCCGTTGCTTTCGGGCGAGGTGCGGCTGACCAGCGCCCGGATTTCCGACGCGCACATCGTCATGGCGGCAATGCCGTCCGGCGGTGACTGGACGGCGGAGCTGCGCAACCAGGACGGCCTCATCGATCCGGAAAAACTTTCCGCCGCCGTCTTCGCCAACCTCAACCGGGCGCTCGATGCGGTGCGCGAGGATTCGATGCGCCAGATCGATCTGCGCAACGTCGAGCTGGTACTGCCCGAGACCGGATCTGTCGAGTCGGTCACCATCGCCGACGCCTCAGTCTCGCAATCGGGACCGGGAAGCATGGAGTTTTCATCCGACGCGGATGTCGACGGCAGGGCGCTCACCATCGCCGCTTCCGCCACCCGCGATCCGGCGACGCGACGCATCACCATGCTGGACGCCAGCATCCAGACGGCGGACGCCGACGCTGCGGCAGCAGGTGGCAAATTGGGCGCGATCGCCTTGAAGCTGGCGGGGTCGGAAGGGACCGGCGACAACGGTTCGCGGCTGACCGCTGCCCTGTCGCTGACCGGATCGGTGCTCGATCTCGGTTCGCGCGGCCTGCTTCCGGCCGATATCGATCTCGATGCGACGCTCGTCGCCGGGTCGAACAAGATCCAGGTCGACAGTTTGCTGCTGAAAACCGGCCGCTCGACCTTCGATTTCGCCGGTTCGATCGGGCCGAAGCCGGCTACCGGCACAGCCGGCGAGGAGCCATCCTATCGTTACGACCTCACCAGCGACGGTTCGACCCTGGCGCCTTCGGATTCGCCGGAGCCGGCGCTCAGCTTCATCGCCCGTATTGCCGGCCTCTACCAGCCGACGAGCCAAAAGCTGATCGCCGAGCAGATCGGCGTCCGGTCCGGACCCGGCAGCGAAGTGCTGGGCACGGCTTCGGTTTCATACGTCGCCAACCAGGCGCCGGGCATATCGGTGGCGCTCAATGTCCACGACATGCCGGTCTCGCACGTCAAGCAATTATGGCCGTGGTTTTCGGCGCGCAATGCCAGGCTGTGGGTGCTTAAGAACCTGTTCGGCGGCCGCGTCGCCAATGGCAGCCTGCAATTCCAGGTCGTGCCCGGACGGCTCGGCAACGGCGTGCCGCTTTCCGCCGATGAAGTGTTCGGCCGCTTCCAGGTCGAAGGATCGCGCTTCGACACGGCCGGCCGCATTCCGCCGATCCGCGATGCCGTCGGCGTCGTCGGCTTCCACGGCAACGACGTCGACGTCGCGCTGTCGTCGGGTAGCGTCTATATGCCGAGCGGCCGCACCGTGGCGGCAAGCAACGGCACGCTTACCGTCAAGGCGGCGAACCATCCGCCGGTGATCGGCGCGCTCGACATCGATGTCGCCGGCGAGGCGCCGGCAATCGCCGAACTGGCATCGTTTGATCCGATCAACGCTATGCGCCATGTCGGCCTGCTGCCGGACGACCTGTCCGGCACGGTGACCGGCCACGTCAAGGCTGATATTCCGCTGCAGTCCGGTGTCGACTCGTCCAAACTCGATTGGCTGGTGGCGCTCGACTACAAGGACCTGTCGCTTGCCAAGCCGTTCGAGGGCCAGACGGTCAGCCATGCCGACGGCTCGATCACGGTCGCGCCCGACCGGGCGGTGATCTCGGCCAAGGCACTGCTCAACGGGATTCCGGCCGAGCTCGACCTGATTGAGCCGCTGAGGGATGGCGGTCCGCCGCGCAGTCGTAAAGTAGCGCTGGTGCTCGACGACAAGACGCGCGCCAGCGCCATGCCTGGCCTGTCGACACTGCTTTCCGGAACCATCAAGGTGGCAATCGACAAGAGCGGCGCCGGCTACCAGAACGTGTCGGCCGACCTGACCAATGCCAGGCTGGACATTCCCTGGGCCGGCTGGAGCAAGGGCCCCGGCATTCCCGCCAAGGTCGTCTTCGCCATGGCGAAGACCGGCGACACCACGACGCTGTCCAATTTCGAACTCGACGGCAAGACCTTCTCCATCGACGGCAGCGCCGTGCTGATTAACGGCGCCTTGTCCTCGGCCCGGTTCAGCAAGGTCACGTTGAACAGGGGCGACGACGTCGCCGTCTCGGTGAAGCGGTCGGGCAAGGCCTATGCGGTCGAGGTCAGCGGCAGCGCGTTGGACGCACGCTCGCTGATCAAGCAATTCACGTCCGATGTCGATACCGCGACGAAGACCACCGGCGTCGATGCGATCTCGGTCAGCGCCGACGTCAGCTCCCTGACCGGCTTCCACGACGAGGTGCTGTCGAATCTGAAGCTCGACTACAGCGCCGCCGGCTCCAGAGTGAACGGGCTCAAGGTGAGCGCCACCGCAAGTTCGGGAGCCGCGATCACCGTCAGCAACACGACCGGCGGCGGCCTGCGAACGCTCAACATGAAGTCGGCCGACGCCGGCGCCATACTGCGCTTCCTCAACATCTACGAGCATATGGAAGGCGGCTCGATCACGTTGGCGCTCACCGGGGCCGGCGACGGGCCGATGAAGGGCCAGGTCGACGCCAGGAATTTCGTTGTCGTCAACGAGCCGAAGCTCGCCTCGATCGTGTCGACGACGCCGGCCGGCGACAGCCGCAGCCTCAACGAGGCGGTCAAGGGCAATCTCGACACGTCGAGGGTGAAATTCGAGCGCGGCTTCAGCGAGATCGACAAGGGCAGTGGCTATCTGAAGCTGCGCAACGGCGTGCTGCGCGGCCCGCGCATCGGCACCACCTTCCAGGGCACGCTCTACGACCAGAACAACAACATGGACATGACCGGCACGTTCATGCCGGCCTACGGCGTAAACCGCATCTTCGGCGAACTGCCGGTGATAGGCGCGCTGCTCGGCAACGGCCGCGACCGCGGCCTGATCGGCGTCACCTACAGGCTCAAGGGCAACGCCAACAAGCCCAACCTGGAGGTCAATCCGCTATCGGTGATAGCGCCCGGGATCTTCAGGTCGATCTTCGAGTATCGGTGAGGTCAAAACCCAATTACCTCGAGCGACCGAGTTTTGATCTCAAGCGGCCGCTCGTCCGCCCGCGAATTCACGCCCATGATCCAAAGGCGACTGACGTCAGCCCGGGTTTAAATGGCCGCTTCCCGCCGCAATCTCGGCCATTGAGGTGACCGTTACCATTGCCTGACAGCAGACATTGTTGTGACCATGATGGAGGTCGCGCGGTTGCGCCATTTCTGGACATTCGGAACTAGCCATAAAGCAGACGTCGGTGCGAGTTCAGGATCAGTCCTCGCCAGCGTGCCTTCGAGGAACGGCATTCATGATGGCCTCCGCCAGTTCTTCGAGGACGGAGGTATCGCCGTTCGATGCGGCAAATAGCCTGAACTCCGCTTCTGGTAACTCTGGCAGACCGTAGCTTTCGGGTACCCTGACAAGGCCGTTTCTCAGCTGACTGGCGATCATCGGCGCTACAGCAAAGCCTGAGATGGCAGCCGCCCTCAGGCTGGAGTTGCTTGCGCAGATCATCACCGTGCGCTGGCTGATCCCGGCCTTGGCAAGCCGTTCAAGAGCAACTTCCCTGTAGGGGCAAGGTTCCGGCAACACCGCCAACGGCAGCGGGTCCGGAAGATTCACGCCGGTACGATCCCCCCATGCCCAGACAAGAGGCTCGCGCCACAGGAGGCGCCCCATCTCCTCACCCTCACATTGTGATCCGAGCACCAGTTCGATGTTGCCCTCCTTCATCTTCGAGAGGAGCGCACTCGGAATCCCGACTTGCACCTCGACCTGCAATCCGGGGCGATCAGCGCCGAATGCCTGCAAGGCGCGAAGGATGGGGACCTGTGCAAAGTCTTCCGAGAGGCCGACGCGAACCCTGCCGTGAAAGGGTGCCTGCGCCAGATCGGCCAAAGCATCCCGGTTAAGGGCGAGCATCGCCCGGGCATAGGCGAGCAGGCGCTCGCCATCGGGTGTCATCTCCAGCGAGCGCGTCGTCCTGTTGAGTAAGGGCTTTCCGACCTGCTCCTCGAGACGGCGCAGGTGCCCACTGACGGCCGACTGCGTAAGGTTTAGTCGCGCTCCTGCCCGACTGAAGCCGCCTTCGTCGAACACGGCGACGAACGTCCTGAGCAGGACCAATTCCAACATATATTCTGATCCATGATTAATATCGTCGATAATCTCAATTTCTATATCGAATTGAAATATGACGCAATGTGGTTCGTCACAATGAGCAAGGGTGATCCATGACCAAGCTACTGCATATCGTTTCCTCGCCCCGCAAAGAGCGTTCCGCCTCGCGTGAGGTCGCCGACGCCTTTGTTCAAAGCTATCGTGCTCGACGACCCGACTTGGAGATTTCAACGCTCGACCTATGGGATGTCGACCTCCCAGAATTCGGTGTGGACGCGATGTTGGCCAAATATGCGGGGCTCAGCGGCGCGCCGCTTACCCCTTCTCAACAGCAGGCATGGGCCACATTGCAAGAGTTGGCGCAACAACTGCACTGGGCGGATATTGTCCTGCTGTCGACGCCTCTGTGGAATTTCAGCATTCCCTACAAGCTCAAGCACTTCATCGACCTGGTATCGCAGAAGGACATCCTTTTCTCGTTCGATCCTGAACACGGGTTCGGAGGACTGCTCCGGGATAAGATCGCAGTGGTAGTCTACGCGCGAGGTCTCGACTATGCAGCGCAATCTATCACTCCGGCGCAGCGCTTCGATTTTCAAAAACCTTATATACAAGCGTGGTTGCGCTTCATCGGTATCGAAGATGTCCGCAGTCTAATCATCCAGAAGACCCTCTTTGGACCCGATATTGATCATGCGGCTCGCCAGGATGCGCGAGAGGCCGCGTCACGGCTGGCGGAAGACCTCCTGTCACGCACAACAGAGGCGATTGCATGATTATGAAGCGCTTGCTGCGGACAAGCGCGTTGATAACCCGTTCTGACCCCAGCTTGCACGTGCATCCCCGTCCACCCGGCGTAACAACTTTGGAGAACGGACGTCCGCAACGTCGCCTAAGCCGGGGCAGGCGCACCGATTCTACCTACGTCCGCTTTCAGGCAATGGATCAGTCTCGGCAAGGACCGTTTTGGATCAGATCAGGAGGCTGCTCGCGCGGAACTTAATGTCAGCTTGTATAGATCTCGCTTCTACGAGCAGGCGGTCCGCTTCCGGCCCCGAACAAGACGTTCATCGAAGCGCCGCAGAACGTCCGCAATTTGCGCTACCTGCTCCTTCCGATCGATGAGACGAATGGCATCTCGGCCATTCTCGGGAGCTAGCCGATTAACCTCGGCCGTGATTCCGAACCTAAGGTCCAGCGCCGCAAGATGAAACCGGTTTCGGAAAAGATCTAACAGGAAGGGCGGGCCCTGGTCAGACCGGCCGCACCAGAACGTGCTTCTTCTTGCCGAGCGACAGCTTTGCGACGTTTTCCGGCCCCAGATCCTGCAGCGTCACCATCCTGCGATCGTCTGACACGGGCTGATCGTTAAGGCGCATGGCGCCGCCCTGGATATGCCGCCGTGCCTCGCCGTTGGACGCAGCCAGCCCGGCGGTGACGAACAGCGACAATATGCCGACGCCGGCTTCAAGATCGGCCCTGCCCACCTCGACTGTTGGCAGTGTTTCGGCGAGCGCCCCTTCTTCGAACGTCTTGCGCGCCGTTTCGCTGGCCTCCTCTGCCGCCCCGCGGCCATGCAGCATGGCGGTGATTTCGGTGGCGAGGATCTTCTTGGCTTCGTTGATCTCCGAGCCGCCGAGCCGTTCGAGGCGCGCGACCTCGGCGAGCGGCAAGGTCGTATAGAGCTTGAGGAAACGGCCGACATCGGCATCCTCGGTGTTGCGCCAATATTGCCAGAAGTCGTACGGGCTCAACATCTCCGCATCGAGCCAGACCGCGCCCGAGGCCGACTTGCCCATCTTGGCGCCGGACGAGGTGGTGAGCAGCGGCGTCGTCAGCGCATAAAGCTGCGCGCCTTCCATGCGATGGCCGAGATCGATACCGTTGACGATGTTGCCCCACTGGTCGGAGCCGCCCATCTGCAGCCGGCAACCGAGGCGCTTGTAGAGCTCGACGAAGTCGTAGGCCTGCAGGATCATGTAGTTGAATTCGAGGAACGACAGCGACTGCTCGCGATCCAGCCGGAGCTTGACCGAATCGAAGGCCAGCATGCGGTTGACCGAAAAATGCCGGCCGACATCGCGCAGAAAATTGACGTAGTTGATATCCATCAGCCAGTCGGCATTGTTGATCATGACGGCGCCGTTCGGGCCGCTGCCGAATTTGAGGTAGGGCATGAAGTTGCGGCGGATGCCGGCGAGATTGTTCTCGATATCCTGCGGCGTCAAAAGCTTGCGGGCCTCGTCCTTGAACGACGGATCGCCAATCATCGAGGTGCCGCCGCCCATCAGCGCGATCGGCCGGTGGCCGGTCTGCTGCAGCCAGTAAAGCATCATGATCTGGATCAGCGACCCGGCATGCAGGCTCCTCGCGGTGGCGTCGAAGCCGATATAGGCGCTCACCGTTTCCGTGGCGAAAAGCTGGTCGAGGCCGGCATCGTCCGAGGTCTGGTGGATGAAACCGCGCTCGCTCATGGTGCGCAGGAAATCGGATTTGAAGGCGGACATTTTCTTTCCCGAAAAGCTTCCGGCCGAACGCGGCCCGGCTGTGCATGAAGGCGGGCGTTTAGCACTCAAGCGCGATCAGCAAAAGTGGAATCCGGTTTTGCGTCCGATCACGCTTCGGATGGTTTTGCGCGATCAGCAAAAGTGGAATCCGGTTTTGTGTCCGCGCGGATAGCGTGCGGCCTGCTTGCGTCATTGTTTCGGCTGGCGTAATGAGGCGCCGCGCCAGCGGGGCTCTTCCTCTGGACCGCGCGGCATCGATCGAATGCCATATCCTGTGACAGAGTCGAGATGCCGGAGATATCCATCGTCATTCCTTGCCGGAACGAGGCGGCGAACCTGCCGCTTCTGCTCGACGAGATCGGCACTGCCATGGCCGGGCGGGACTTCGAGGTCATCGTCGTCGACGATGGCTCGACAGACGATACGCCTTCGGTGCTTGCAGCAGAGGCAGCGCTTCGCCGGTTTCCGCTGCGCCATCTCAGGCATGAAAAATCCGCCGGACAGTCGCTCTCGGTGCGCTCAGGCGCCTGGGCGGCGCGGGGCGATATAGTCGCCACCATTGACGGCGACGGTCAGAACGACCCCGGTTATATCCCAGTGTTGATCGACGCGCTGCGGCAGGCTGGTCCCGAAGTCGGGGCCGCGCAGGGACAGCGTCTGAAGCGCCGCGACAGCAAGATCAAGCAACTGGCGTCGCGTTTCGCCAACGGGCTGAGAAAAGCCATCCTGCACGACGAGACGCGGGATACCGGCTGCGGCCTCAAGGCGATTCACACCGACATTTTGCGGAAATTGCCCTTCTTCGACGGCACCCATCGCTTTGTTCCAGCGCTGGTCATCCAGGAGGGCTACCGCGTCGTCCATTGCGATGTCGTCGACCGCTCCCGCCGTCACGGCAAATCGAATTACGGCATCTTCGATCGCGGCCTTCAGGGCGTGCTCGATCTTGCCGGCGTCTGGTGGCTGCGCCGCAGGCGCCGCAGAATGCCCAAAGTAGAGGAAATCAGGCATGGGTAACGTGCTTCAGGAATTGGCGACCTGGCTTCACGATGTTTTCGTCAAGCAATTCGATGCCTGGGTGCTGCTCGGCTTCGTCGCCCAGTTCTTCTTCACCATGCGCTTTCTGGTGCAGTGGGTGGCGTCGGAAAAAGCCAAGCGCAGCGTCGTGCCGATTGCCTTCTGGTTCTTTTCGCTGTTCGGCGGCGGCCTGCTGCTGATCTACGCCATCCAGCGTCAGGATCCGGTGTTCATCGCCGGCCAGGCCATGGGCCTGTTGATCTATATCCGCAATCTCTGGCTGATCGCCAACGAGCGCAAGGCGGCGATGACCAAGGTCGATTGAGCCCGCCACCGGCCTGAACCGGTCGAGCAAGCAAGCAAGACTACTTGCCGTCCAGCCCGCCGTAGGACCTTACCAACTGGACCATGTCGGCCGAGTTGGCGGTCTCGCTCTCGAGCCCCTCGGCGACACCGACGCGGTCGCCGGCCGGGCGGTTCTGGCTGACTTTCCACTTGCCGCTGATTTCGGTGATTTCGATTTCCAGGCCGACGATGCCCTTGATCTGTGACTGGATGAAGGGTGCCGGCGCGTCGGTCACCGCCCACGGCGCCGGGCGGCTGCCCTCCTGCGACATCGTCAGATCGGAAATCTGCTCGGCCAGCCAATCCTGGTCTTCGATCACCGTGACGATGCCGCGCACCTGGACGATGGCGTAGTTCCAGGTCGGCACCACCTTGCCGGTTTCACGCTTGGTCTCGTACCAGGACGGCGTCACATAGGCATCGGCGCCCTGGAAGACGACCAGCACCGGCACCAGGGGACTGTCGGCCAAAAGCCGCCATTGCGGATTGGCCTTGGCCAGATGGGCGCGCAGCCTGCCGTTCGGCGGCACATCCGCGTTGAGCAGGGAGGGCGCGTCTAGAAGAAAGGGAATTGCGTTGGCGATCGGCCCCTCGGTGCCGTTCGACACCAGCAGGCCAAGCGGATGCGCCCGGATCAGCCCGTGCAGGACGTCCGGCCGTGTTTCCTGGAAGTGAGGCGGTTGGTACATCGCCGATTATCTCAGCCGCTTCGGCCGTGGGTCGGACAGTTCCCCGGCCAGCCGGCGGTCGAGGTAGTCCGCGCATTCCTCGATCAGAAGCTCCGCATGGTTGGCAAAGAAATGGTTGGCGCCGGGCAAGGTCTTCTGAGTGATGGTAATGCCTTTTTGCGTGTGCAGCTTGTCGACCAGGCCCTGCACGTCCTTGGGCGGCGCGACCTTGTCGGCGTCGCCGTGGATGATCAGGCCGGACGACGGGCATGGCGCCAGGAACGAGAAATCATAGGTATTGGGCTGGGGCGCGACCGAGATAAAGCCCTCGATCTCCGGCCGGCGCATGAGAAGCTGCATGCCGATCCACGAGCCGAACGAATAGCCGGCAACCCAGCAACTCTTCGAATCGGGGTGCAGCGACTGCACCCAGTCGAGCGCCGCCGCGGCGTCGGACAACTCGCCGGTGCCGTGGTCGAACTCTCCCTGGCTGCGGCCGATGCCGCGGAAATTGAAGCGCAGCGTGGTGAAATTGCGCTTCTGGAACATGTAGAAGAGGTCGTAGACGATCTTGTTGTTCATCGTGCCGCCGAACTGGGGGTGCGGGTGCAGGACGATGGCAATCGGCGCGCTCTTTTCCTTCGAGGGCTGATAGCGACCCTCCAGACGGCCGGCCGGACCGGTGAAAATGACCTCAGGCATGAAATACTCCACTTGGCATAAATTGCGCGGCGCCCGGAACAACTTTTCCTCTGGCCCCAGTTTTCCCTAGGCCTTGACGCAGGGCGAGCGTCTTTCTAGAAGCTAGTTTAGAATTGTTCAAAACTGGGCGGCCAAAACTGTGGCTCGGCCACCCGCGCCGCAAGCCGCGTAAATAGGACGTCTTGCCTTGCAATTTCAAGGAAATAACGCGCTATCTTCGCGGAACGGCTTTTGAAGGGACCAGTTGGACGGAAATGGCCGGAGCACGCGCCTATCTCGACTACAATGCCAGCGCGCCGCTGCTTGCCGCCGCGCGCGCGGCGGTGGTCGCCGCGCTCGACGTCGCCGCCAACCCGTCCTCCGTCCATGCCGAGGGCCGCGCTGCGCGGCGGCTGATCGAGGATGCCAGGCGCAATGTGGCGCGACTGGCCAACGCCAGGGCCGAGCATGTCGTATTCACCTCCGGCGCGACGGAAGCGGCCTCGACGCTGCTGACGCCGGACTGGCAGATGGGGCGCGGTGCTGTCCGTATGAGCCGGCTCTATGTGTCCGAGGCCGATCATCCTTGCCTGCTGAACGGCGGGCGTTTCCCAGCGGCGCAGGTGATACGGATCGGCGTCGACGCCGACGGCGTCGTCAGGCTCGACGTTTTGGCCGAGGCTCTCGCCCAGCATGACAAGGCCGAAGGCTTACCGCTGGTGGCCATCCACGCTGCCAACAATGAAACCGGCGTAATCCAGCCGGTCGGCCGCATCGCCGAAATCGTCAAGGCGGCGGGTGGCATCCTGGTCGTCGATGCCGTGCAGGCAGCCGGCCGCATTCCGCTCGATATATCAGAGGCTTACGCAGACTATTTTATTCTCTCGTCGCACAAGATCGGCGGCCCCAAGGGCGTCGGCGCCATTGTCGCGGCGTCGGACCTGATGATGCCAAAACCGCTGGTCAGCGGCGGCGGCCAGGAAAAGGGCCATCGGGGCGGCACCGAAAACCTGGCGGCGATTGCCGGGTTTGGTGCGGCCGCTAGCGAAGCGTCTGCCGGCTTGCAAACGATCGAAGCGGTGCGGCAGCGTCGCGACGAAATCGAGGCGATCGTTAAAACGCTTGTTCCGGACGCCGAAATCTTCGGGACCGGCGCTGCAAGGCTTGCCAATACCACATTCTTCGCTATTCCCGGCATCAAGGCCGAGACGGCGCAGATCGCCTTCGACCTTGCCGGTGTGGCGCTGTCGGCCGGATCGGCCTGTTCGTCGGGCAAAGTCGGGCCGAGTCACGTGCTGAAAGCCATGGGTTACGGCGATAGCGTTGGCGCGTTGCGTGTGTCCATCGGCCACGCGACCAGCGCCAAGGATATCGAGCTGTTTCGCGCGGCGCTGGCGACGATCGTTGCACGGCAAGCCGGTAGGGAAAAGGTGAACAGGGAAAAGGCCGCCTGAGCGCGGCGAAGGAATATTTGGGCCTTGTGGCCTGGTAGAGCCGTGCGTTCGAATTTGGCCGGGTGAATTTCCGGCATGAACGCACTATATGAAACTTACGCCGCCGCGGGTGCTCAAGGGTGCTCGTTCGCGGTGCCATAGTTTGAAAACTGCCGGGCCTTGACCCCGGCGTGGATGGAGAACGCTGATGCCTGCTGTGCAGGAGACGATCGATCGAGTTCGAAAGATCGATGTCGACCAGTATAAATACGGATTCCAGACCGAAATCGCGATGGACAAGGCCCCCAAGGGCCTGAGTGAAGACATTATCCGCTTCATTTCGGCCAAGAAGGACGAGCCGTCCTGGATGCTGGAATGGCGCCTGGAAGCCTATCGCCGCTGGCTGACGCTGGACGAGCCGAAATGGGCGCGCGTCCACTATCCCAAAATCGATTTCCAGGACATTTATTATTACGCGGCGCCCAAGAGCACGCCCGGCCCGACTTCGCTCAGCGAGGTCGATCCCGAACTGCTGAAGGTCTACGAGAAGCTCGGCATTCCGCTCAGGGAACAGGAAATCCTCGCCGGCGTGCAGAAGACCGATGCGTCGGAGCTCGAGGAAGCCAGCGACAACGTCTACAAGTCGGGCCGCGTCGCCGTCGATGCGGTGTTCGATTCCGTCTCCGTCGTCACCACTTTCAAGAAGGAGCTGGCGCAGGCCGGCGTCATCTTCTGCTCGATCTCGGAAGCCATCCGCGAGCATCCGGAGCTGGTGAAGAAGTATCTCGGCTCGGTCGTGCCGACCTCCGACAATTTCTACGCGACGCTGAATTCGGCCGTGTTCACCGACGGCTCCTTCGTCTTCGTGCCCAGGGGCGTGCGCTGCCCGATGGAACTGTCGACTTATTTCCGCATGAACGAGAAGAATACCGGCCAGTTCGAGCGCACGCTGATCATCGCTGAGGAGGGGGCTTACGTCTCTTACCTCGAAGGCTGCACGGCGCCGCAACGCGACGAGAACCAGCTTCATGCCGCGGTGGTCGAGCTGATCGCGCTCGATGACGCCGAAATCAAATATTCGACGGTGCAGAACTGGTATCCCGGCGACGCCGAAGGCAAGGGCGGCATCTATAATTTCGTCACCAAGCGCGGCGACTGCCGCGGCCATCGCTCGAAGATTTCGTGGACACAGGTCGAGACCGGTTCGGCCATCACCTGGAAATATCCGAGCTGCATCCTGCGCGGCGACGATTCTAGTGGCGAGTTCTATTCGATCGCCGTCTCCAACGGCTATCAGCAGGTCGACAGCGGCACCAAGATGATCCATCTCGGCAAGAACACGTCGAGCCGCATCATCTCCAAGGGCATTGCCGCCGGCTTCTCGCAGAACACCTATCGCGGCCAGGTCTCGGCGCACCGCAAGGCGACCAACGCCCGCAACTTCACCAATTGCGATTCCCTGCTGATCGGCGATCAGTGCGGCGCACACACCGTGCCCTACATGGAAGCCAAGAATTCGACCGCGCAGTTCGAGCACGAGGCGACCACTTCGAAGATTTCAGAGGACCAGAAGTTCTACGTCATGCAGCGCGGCATCCCGGAAGAAGAGGCGATTGCGCTGATCGTCAACGGCTTCGTCAAGGACGTCATCCAGCAACTGCCGATGGAATTCGCGGTCGAAGCGCAGAAGCTGATCGGGATTAGTCTTGAGGGGAGTGTTGGGTGAGTTAACTGGAACGGCGATCATGGATTTGTTCAAGCGGGTGGAAGGCTTGATATTTGCCGTTCTGATGCTCTTGCTGACATTGGCTGTTGGTGGTGCTGTGATGGCGTTGATAGGCGCAGTGTTTGGCTTGAGTTCGACAAAAACTATTGGTGGTTCGATTGCAGGCTTAAGCGCGGCTGGGTTTTTTGGCTGGATGTTGGTCACCAGCAAGTTTGTACGCGCTTTTCGAGCTTTTAGAAAAGTTCCGTCGCAGGCCGGGCACCGCGAACAAGAAAGTGGAAAATAATGCTTGAAATCAGAAACCTCCATGCCCGTATCGTCGATGACGGCACCGAGATCATCCGCGGCCTGAATCTTTCGGTGAAGGCCGGTGAGGTCGCCGCCATCATGGGGCCGAACGGCTCGGGGAAATCGACGCTGTCCTATATCCTCGCCGGCCGCGAGGACTATGAGGTCACCGAGGGCGACATCCTCTACAACGGCCAGTCGATCCTTGAAATGGATCCGGCCGAGCGCGCTACCGCCGGCATCTTTCTCGCCTTCCAGTATCCGATGGAGATACCGGGCGTGGCGACGATGGAATTCCTGAAAGTGGCGATGAACGAGCAGCGCAAGGCGCGCGGCCAGGAGCCGCTAAAAATCCCGGAATTCCTCAAGCGCGTGAAGGACGCGGCGGCCTCGCTCAACATGGACATGGCGATGCTGAAGCGGCCGCTCAATGTCGGCTTTTCCGGCGGCGAGAAGAAGCGCGCCGAGATCTTGCAGATGAAGCTTCTCGAGCCGAAGCTTTGCGTCCTCGACGAGACCGATTCCGGCCTCGATATCGACGCGCTGAAGATCGTCGCGGACGGCGTCAACACGCTGCGCTCGCCGGACCGCGCCATCGTCGTCATCACCCACTACCAGCGCCTGCTCCAATACATCGTGCCCGATACGGTGCACGTGCTCTACAGGGGCCAGGTGATCAAGTCGGGCGACAAGTCGCTTGCGCTCGATCTCGAGGCCAATGGCTATGCCGGCGTGATCGGGCAAGCCGCGTGAGATGCCAGCAGGCCCGGAAGGCAAGCCAAACAAGGCGATACTGATGAATATGCACACGACACCCCAGCGGACACCGGCCGAAACGGCGCTGATCGACGCCTTTGGCGAGCGGCTGTCGCTGCTGCCCGGCGACGGCGCGGTGATGCTGAAGCGCGACGACGCCATCGAGGCGATCAAGAGCGGCCTGCCGACGCGGCGCGTCGAATCCTGGCACTATACGGACCTGCGCCGGCTGCTGATCTCGGTGCCGGACTTCGATCCGGCAGCGGTCGCGAAAGCCGTTGCGCCGATCGTCGAGGGCTCCAGCGTTTTGCCGGTGCTGAACGGCGTTTCGAATATGAAACTGCCCGATATCGAAGGCGTTGCCGTGCAGCGCCTGTCGGAGAAGCTGACCGACGGCAGCGCAGCATCTGGGCTTGATTCTTATGGCAGCGACGACGCCATCGGCGCGCTCAACACCGCCTTTGTCGCCGACGGCTATTTCGTCGACATCGCCGACGGCGCCCAACTGGAAAAGCCGCTTGAGCTGCAGAATCTGCAGGCCGGTGGACAGACGCATGTACGCCTGGCCGTCCGTGTCGGTGCCGGCGCCAACGCTGTCATCGTCGAACGCCAGGCGGGCGAGGGGGCGGCGCTGGTCAGTTCGGTCAGCCAGCTTGTGCTTGGCGAGGGCGCCGAAGTGACATGGCTTGTCGTGCAGGAGCAGCCGGATACGGCGACGCATCTCGCCCAGTTCAAGGCGCATCTCGGCAAGAATTCGAAGCTGACGCTGTTCGTCATGAATGCCGGCGGCAGACTGGTGCGCCAAGAGGTCGTTGTGAAGACGACCGGCGAGGGCGCCGAATTCACGCTGCGCGGCATCAATCTGCTCGCCGGCGACACCCATACCGACGTCACCATGGTGCTCGACCACGCCGTGCCGCATACCGCATCGACCGAAGTCATCCGCAATGTGGTGACCGGCAAGGCGCGCGGCGTCTTCCAGGGCCGCATCAACGTCCACCAATATGCGCAGAAGACCAACGCCAAGATGGCCTGCAACACGCTGCTTCTGTCGGACGACGGCGAGTTCTCGACCAAGCCGGAACTCGAAATCTTCGCCGACGACGTCGTCTGCGGCCATGGCGCGACCGTCACCGAGATCGACCACAGCCATCTGTTTTACCTGATGGCGCGCGGCGTCGACGAGAAGACCGCGCGCGGCTTGCTGGTCAAGGCCTTCGTCGCCGAAGTGATCGAGGAACTGGACGACGAGGCCATCGTCGAGGCGCTGGAACGTCGGCTCGACGATTGGTTTTTGACGCACGGGTAGAGGTGACTGAGGGGTTGGTGCCAACACCCCTCATCCGTCGCCTTCGGCGCCACCTTCTCCCACAAGGGGAGAAGGAGAGGCGCTCTTCCTTCTCCCCTTGTGGGAGAAGGTGGCCGAGCGAAGCTCGGTCGGATGAGGGGTGCTGGACGGAATGAGGCGATGCCTCGAGAGAGCTTGTGATGGACCAGAAAGTCGAAAACATCCCCTACGACGTCGAGGCGATCCGCCGCGACTTCCCGATCCTGTCGCGGCAAGTTTACGGCAAACCTCTGGTCTATCTCGACAATGGCGCCTCGGCGCAGAAGCCGCAGGCCGTGCTCGACGCTATCCAGCACGCCTATTCCCAGGAATATGCCAACGTCCACCGCGGCCTGCATTTCCTGTCCAATGCTGCGACCGACGCCTATGAGAAGGCGCGCGAGACGGTGCGCCGTTTCCTCAACGCACCGAGCACCGACAACATCGTCTTCACCTCGAACACCACGGCGGCGATCAACACGGTTGCCTATGGTTTCGGCATGCCCAATATCGGCGAAGGCGACGAGATCGTGCTCTCGATCATGGAGCACCATTCCAACATCGTGCCGTGGCATTTCATCCGCGAACGGCAGGGCGCGAAACTGGTCTGGGTGCCGGTCGACGATCTCGGCGTCTTCCACATCGAGGAATTCGAGAAGCGGCTGACCGACCGCACAAAACTGGTTGCTATCACACATATGTCGAACGCGCTGGGCACGGTGACGCCGATCAAGGAGATCGTGCGCATCGCCCATGCCCGCGGCATTCCGGTGCTGGTCGACGGCAGCCAAAGCGCCGTGCACATGCCGATCGACGTGCAGGACCTCGACTGCGACTTTTTCGTCTTCACCGGCCACAAGGTTTATGGCCCGTCGGGCATCGGCGTGCTCTACGGCAAGAAGGATATTCTGGAGCGCATGCGCCCGTTCATGGGCGGCGGCGAGATGATCGAGGAGGTGACGCAAGACATCGTCACCTACAACGACCCGCCGCACCGTTTCGAGGCCGGCACGCCGCCGATCGTGCAGGCGATCGGGCTTGGTGCTGCGCTGGAATACATGGAAAAGATCGGCCGTGAGCGCATCGCAGCGCACGAGGCCGATTTGAAGGACTATGCGCATCAGCGGCTGCGCGCCATCAACTCGCTGCGCATCTTCGGCGATGCGCCCGGCAAGGGCGCCATCATCTCGTTCGAGCTGCAGGGCATTCACGCCCATGACGTGTCGATGGTTATCGACCGGCAGGGCGTGGCGGTCCGCGCCGGCACGCATTGCGCCCAACCGCTGTTGAAACGCTTCGGCGTAACATCCACATGCAGGGCATCGTTCGGCATGTATAATACCAGGGCCGAAGTCGACGCTTTGGCCGATGCGCTGGAAAAGGCGCGAAAGTTCTTCGGGTGACGATCATGGATGATGCCAGCCACACCGCCGAAAGCACGGCACTGGATATGACCACCAATGCGGCGGTTTCCGGGTCAACGATTCCTGCCGACGAACTGGCGCGGCTGACCGACGACATCGTCTCGGCGCTGAAGACGGTCTATGACCCCGAAATCCCGGCCGACATCTACGAACTTGGCCTTGTCTACAAGATCGACATCGAGGACGACCGCTCGGTCAAGATCGACATGACGCTGACCGCACCCGGCTGCCCGGTGGCCGGCGAAATGCCGGGTTGGGTGGAAAATGCCGTCGGCGCCGTCGAAGGCGTTTCCGGTGTCGAGGTCAACATGACCTTCGACCCGCCCTGGTCGCCCGACCGCATGTCGGAAGAGGCACAGGTGGCGGTGGGCTGGTATTGAGATCAGTCGACCTTGCACCGTATGCTTTGGCATAAGCCGTGATCGCTGAGAACAGCTCGTCAAACTTGACGTCGTGGTCTCCCGTGCCAATACACATCGCGTCTAAACCCATCGCTCTATTGGGTCCCCGACTCCAGCGCGCCATTTTGGTCAAAGATGGGCTCTGCCAGACGCTCTCTAGGACTTCTACCAAAAGGAACTTTTGTCGCCGGTAACTCCGCTCAGAAATGTGCTTCACGACACTCCATGGAATGAACTCTGCTGACAGGCGGACGTCCCAAAAGCCCTTAGGCGACAAAACTAGCGTCGGCCGTTTCAAATCGAAAAGACGCACCACAGCGATCACAAAAGTGCCGGTGAACAATATAGCCGTTATCCAACCGAGAAATTGCTTGAAGCTACCTGGAGCGATATTCGGCACTAGGCGCCATCCAAGCGCAATGCCTAAAGTTGTCATCGCTACCGATATAACAGCCAGCAGGCCGAGCCGAGCAGGAGATGACCGAAATTCAACTGTTTGATTGGTGTCAAGCATTTAGCCTCTCGCCATACTTCGATTGTCGCCAACTGAAATTACATCCAAATTGGTTGCAGTAAGCAGAAAACTTCACCATCTTAGGTAAGAATGATCCGCAGGCCTTGAACCCGCGTGAAAGTGGAGAACGATATGGGACGCTTCGCCGTCATCACCATGACCGAAAAGGCCGCCGACCGGGTCCGCGAGATCGTCGCGACCCGCGAGAACGCGCATGGCATCCGCCTGGGCATCAAGAAGGGTGGCTGCGCCGGCATGGAATATACCGTCGATCTGGTGACCGAACCCAACACCAAGGACGACCACATCGAGCGCGACGGCGCCCACGTCTATGTCGCGCCGGAGGCAGCGCTTTTCCTGTTCGGCACCGAGATGGATTTCGAGCAGACGACGCTGCGCACCGGCTTCACCTTCCGCAACCCGAACCAGAGCTCGGCCTGCGGCTGCGGCGAATCGGTCGAACTGAAGCCGGCCGATTTGAAGGCCTTGGCTGAAGCGCGCGCTTCCGCCTGATCTTTCCTTCTCCTCCGTTCACGGGGAGAAGGGACCTAATCCACCCACATTCCTGTTCGTTTGTGCCAGTCGGCAATTGATTCTTCCGGGTAGACGTCGAAGACCTTGTCCCTTTTGCCGATCTCCGGCTCGACCCAGTTCGCCTTGTATTTCAGCATAAGATGCACCTTCTCCGGCGGCTTTGGCAGGTCTGTGTCGATCGCCGAGGCGAAGGGATGCACCAGCTCCGGCCAGGTTGGGTCGTAGAGCCAGAGCGCCGTCCCGCATTTCGTGCAGAAGTTCCGCTCGCCCGTCGAGGTTTCGCGGTGCGGGTGCTCGTCGTCCTCGATCTCGGCGCGATAGACACCGAGATGGCGCTTGCCATGGATTTTCAGCGTCTCGTAATCGGCGCCGAGATTGATGGCGAAACCGCCGCCGCCCTGCTGCTTGCGGCAGATCGAGCAATAGCACAGCATGAACGGCACGGGCGTGTGGCTTTCCACCTCGAAACGCACGGCATTGCACCGGCAAGATCCTTTGAGCAGAAGCGGCATGAAAAACTCCGACGAAATTTGATTCTGAACTTGTCAGGATGGTGCCGGTTACGTCGATGACAAGGGGAAATCCGGGTGACATGATCGCCGCATGGACAACGAGCGCATAGAAGAGCTTTTCGAAGGCCTCGGCCCGGTCAGCATCCGCAGGATGTTCGGCGGCAAGGGCATCTATTTCGACGGCGTCATCGTCGCCATCGTCGTCCGTGGCGAACTGATGCTGAAGGCGGACGCCGAAAGCGCGCCGGATTTCGAAGCGGCCGGGTGCCGGCAATGGACCTACACCGACTCGCGCCACGGCAAGCTCGTGTCTATGCCCTATTGGAGCGTTCCCGACAGCGCTTTCGACGATCCAGACGAGATGGCGATCTGGGCGCGGCGTGCCTACGAGGCAGGACGGCGCGCCGGCAAATAGGCTGCGTCATGCTTCGGCAATTCCGGGCCGCATTTCACGCCAGTTCCCGCGCCGCGGGCACGAGCGCCAGCGCCTCGGCAAAGCTGGCGCTGGTGAAGGCGGCGCGCTCGACGGCGAGCGCCGCGGCGGCAATGCCTTCGCGCAGTGCCGCGCGCAGCGTCAGGCCGCGCAGCAGGGCAGCGATCGTGGCGCCTGCCAATGCGTCGCCGGCGCCGGCAACGTCGGTCCGTTTTTGTAGCGGCCGTGGCGAGATCGAGAACGCGCCGGTTTGGTCGAAACCGAGCACCGGACCGTCGCCGTCGGTGACCACGCCGCTTTTCAGGCCGGCGCGTCTCAGGCCGTCGATGACGCCTTGATCGTCAGCATCGATGTCAACGCCGGCGATCACGCCGGCCTCGTGCCGGTTCATGAAGGCCAGCGCTAGAAGTCCGAGCACCGGCGTCAGCCGCGCCGCTCTGTTGGGCGAGACGGCAAGCGCAAACACCGCCTTGCCGGCGGCGAGTGCCGCCATCCGCTCCAGCGCGGTCGACGGCAGGTTGGCGTCGCACAGGATCGCATCGGCCGAACCGATAGCTTCGCGCACCTTGGCGCGGCGAATTTGCTTGGGAAGCGCCAGCTCGTAGAGCACCATGTCGGCAAGGCCGGCGATCAGTCCGCCATCGCTATCGATCAGCATCGTATGGCTTGGCGTTGCCCGGTCGAGGAACACCGCCGACAGGTCGGCAATGCCGGCCTCGGTGACGGCGCGCAAGACCGTGTCGCCAAGGGCATCGCCGCCGCGCACCGAAAGCAGCGAGGCCGAGGCGCCGCGTCGCACCGCCCAGCGCAAGGCGTTGAAGACGGCGCCGCCAACATGCTCGCGCATCGTGCCGGGGTTCAAGGCGGCTGGCACGAAGGCGCCGGCAACCCGGCCGCGCCGCTCGATATAGGCGCCGCCCACGGCCAGGATCGTCGGGGAGTTCATCATGCCGGCAAAATGCCCTTTGCTGTTGCGCGGGAGGAGACTAGGTCGCTGGGCGGAACCCTGCAATCGCGGGTGCGATTCGGTTGGTGACGGCAGCGGCGCCGCATGCGAGGCGGGAGGCATTGGGAAGCAAATTTACGAAACAAAAATAGAACAAATATGGATATCCGTTATTTTTCAAATCCTTGCCGCTCATTGACAAATGAGAACAAACGAGGTACATTCTTTTAAGGATTGCGGGATTGTCCGGCCTCCATTGACGACCACGGGGTGATGTATCATGGCTCAGAATTCTTTGCGGCTTGTAGAGGACAAAGCGGTGGACAAATCAAAGGCTCTGGATGCGGCGCTGTCGCAAATCGAGCGTGCCTTCGGCAAAGGCTCGATCATGCGGCTCGGCGCAAACGAGCAGGTCGTCGAGATCGAAACAGTGCCGACCGGCTCGCTTGGGCTGGACATCGCGCTTGGCGTCGGTGGCCTGCCGCGCGGCCGCATCGTCGAGATCTACGGGCCGGAAAGCTCGGGCAAGACGACGCTGGCGCTGCACACGGTGGCCGAAGCCCAGAAGAAGGGCGGCATCTGCGCCTTCGTCGATGCCGAGCACGCGCTCGACCCGGTCTATGCCCGCAAGCTCGGCGTCGATCTCGAAAACCTATTGATCTCGCAGCCCGATACCGGCGAGCAGGCGCTGGAGATCTGCGACACGCTGGTGCGCTCCGGCGCCATCGACGTGCTGGTGGTCGATTCGGTGGCGGCGCTGACGCCGCGGGCGGAAATCGAAGGCGAGATGGGCGATTCGCTGCCCGGCCTGCAGGCGCGCCTGATGAGCCAGGCACTGCGCAAGCTCACCGCCTCGATCTCGCGCTCCAACACCATGGTCATCTTCATCAACCAGATCCGCATGAAGATCGGCGTCATGTTCGGGTCGCCCGAGACGACGACCGGCGGCAATGCGCTGAAATTCTATGCTTCGGTCCGCCTCGACATCCGCCGCATCGGCTCGGTCAAGGATCGCGACGAGGTCGTCGGCAACCAGACCCGCGTCAAGGTGGTCAAGAACAAGCTGGCGCCGCCCTTCAAGGTGGTCGAGTTCGACATCATGTATGGCGAGGGCGTCTCCAAGACCGGCGAGCTGGTCGATCTCGGCGTCAAGGCCGGCGTGGTCGAAAAGTCGGGCGCCTGGTTCTCCTACAATTCGCAGCGTCTTGGCCAGGGCCGCGAAAACGCAAAACTGTTCCTGCGCGATAATCCCGACACGGCGCGCGAGATCGAGCTGGCGCTGCGACAGAATGCCGGGCTGATCGCCGAGAAATTCCTTGAAAACGGCGGCTCCGAAAGCAGCGACGACGGTTTCGAGGACGACGCTGGGGTGATGTAGGGCAGGCGACGCCTCGCGGAGCCTCAGCCGGGTTTCGATTTGATGTTTTGATTTTGAGTTTGCGTAATCGATGCGTTTCGAACCGCCGGCCCCGTGCCGGCGGTTTGCGTTTGACGGCGGGGCAGAAGCCATTTCAAAGCGCTGGTGAAAGCGGGGATTTGAGCCCGTTTGGTGTTTCTGGACAGGCTGCGGTGCGACCGCTAAAAGGCCATGTCTATTTTCCGCCGGCAGCCGGCGGTTCTCTCGAAAAGGCAGTATTCATGAGTGGCGTCAACGAGATCCGGTCGGCATTTCTCGACTATTTTCGCAAGGAAGGTCACGAGGTCGTCGCGTCAAGCCCGCTGGTGCCGCGCAACGACCCGACGCTTATGTTCACCAATGCCGGCATGGTGCAGTTCAAGAACGTTTTCACCGGTCTGGAGAAGCGGCCCTATTCGCGCGCCACGACTGCCCAGAAGAGTGTTCGCGCCGGCGGCAAGCACAACGACCTCGACAATGTCGGCTACACTGCGCGCCACCTGACCTTCTTCGAGATGCTCGGCAATTTCTCCTTCGGCGACTATTTCAAGGAGCGCGCCATAGAGCTTGCCTGGAACCTGATCACCAGGGAGTTCGGGCTGAAGAAGGACAAGCTGCTGGTCACCGTCTACCACACCGACGACGAGGCGGCCTCGTACTGGAAGAAGATCGCCGGCCTTTCGGACGATCGCATCATCCGCATCGCGACTTCGGACAACTTCTGGGCAATGGGTGACACCGGGCCTTGCGGGCCGTGTTCGGAGATATTCATCGACCGTGGCGAGCATATCTGGGGCGGTCCCCCCGGCAGCCCCGAGGAGGATGGCGACCGGTTCCTCGAATTCTGGAACCTGGTGTTCATGCAGTATGAACAGGTGACGAAGGAAGAGCGCGTCGACCTGCCGCGTCCGTCGATCGACACGGGCATGGGCCTCGAGCGCATGGCGTCCATCCTGCAAGGGGTTGAAAGCGTCTTCGAAACCGACCTGTTCCGCCACCTGATCGACGCTGCATCGTCGGCGCTCGGCAAAGGTCCGGATGCGGACACCGTCGCATCGTTCCGGGTCATCGCCGACCATTTGCGTTCGTCCTGCTTCCTGGTCGCCGACGGCGTGCTGCCGTCCAACGAAGGACGCGGCTACGTGCTTCGTCGCATCATGCGCCGCGCCATGCGCCACGCGCAGTTGCTCGGCGCCCGCGATCCGCTGATGTGGCGCCTGGTGCCGGCGCTGGTCCGCGAGATGGGGCAAGCCTACCCGGAACTGGTGCGCGGCGAACAGATGATCACCGAGACGCTGAAGCTTGAGGAAACTCGTTTCCGCAAGACGCTGGTGCGCGGCTTGGGCTTGCTTTCGGAGGCGACGGAAAAGCTGGCCTCCGGCGACATGCTGGATGGCGAGACAGCGTTCAAGCTCTACGATACCTATGGCTTTCCGCTCGATCTGACGCAGGACGCGCTGCGCCGGCGCAACATCTCGGTCAACCTTGCCGGCTTCACCGAGGCAATGGAGCGGCAGAAGGCGGAGGCACGCAAAAGCTGGGCTGGTTCCGGCGAGGCCGCAACCGAGACGGTATGGTTCGCGGTGCGTGAGGAGACCGGCGCCACCGAATTCCTGGGTTATGAGACCGAGCAGGCGGAAGGCCTTATCGAGGCGCTGGTCAAGGACGGCAAGACCGTCGACAGTGCCGGCAAAGGCGACGCCGTTGCCGTGGTTGTCAACCAGACGCCGTTCTATGGCGAGTCCGGTGGCCAGATGGGCGATGCCGGCGTCATTTCGGGCGACGGGTTCTCGATCGAGATATCCGATACCCAGAAGAAGGCCGATGGGCTTTTCGTCCATCTCGGCAGGGTGGCCAATGGCACTGTCAAGACTGGCGCGACCGTCGAGCTGAAGGTGGACCACGCGCGGCGCTCCAGGCTGCGCGCGAACCATTCCGCCACACATCTGATCCATGAGGCGCTGCGCGAGGTGCTGGGTACCCATGTGGCGCAGAAGGGCTCGCTGGTCGCGCCCGAGCGTCTGCGCTTCGACATTTCGCACAACAAGCCGATCTCGCCGGACGAGATCGAAGAGGTCGAGCGCATGGCCAACGAGATCGTCGTTCAGAACGGCCCGGTGATCACACGACTGATGTCTGTCGACGACGCCATCGCCGAGGGCGCCATGGCGCTGTTTGGCGAGAAGTATGGCGATGAAGTGCGCGTCGTTTCGATGGGCACGGGCTTGCATGGCGCCAAGGCCAACCGGCCTTATTCGGTCGAGCTATGCGGCGGCACGCATGTCAGGGCGACCGGCGATATCGGCCTGGTGCGCATCGTGTCCGACAGCGCGGTCGCTGCCGGCGTGCGCCGCATCGAGGCGTTGACCGGCGAGGCCGCCAGAAAGCATCTCGACGAACAGGACAAACGGCTGAAGGCGGCCGCCGCCGCGCTGAGGATTTCGGCGGCCGATGTGCCGGCCCGCGTCGAGGCGCTGCTCGACGAGCGCAAGAAGCTCGAAAAGGAGCTGACAGAGGCGCGCAAGAAGCTGGCGCTGGGCGATCGCTCGCCAGCTGGTGTGCCTGCGGAAAACGAAACCATTGCCGGTGTCGGTTTTCTCGGCAAGGCGGTATCGGGCGTCTCGCCAAAGGATCTGAAACCACTGGCCGATGCCGGCAAGAAGTCCCTCGGCTCCGGCGTGGTCGTCTTTGTCGGCGCCGGCGAGGACAACAAGGCGAGCGTCGTCGTCGCCGTTACCGATGATCTGACCGGCCGCTTCAGCGCCATCGATCTGGTGCGCGTCGCGTCCGCGGCATTGGGCGGGCAGGGCGGCGGCGGGCGACCCGATATGGCCCAGGCCGGCGGCCCGGACGCCTCGAAGGCCGAAGACGCGATCGCTGCGGTGAAGGCGGCGCTGGAAGCTGCGTGAATCTGCACCAGTAAGGCCAGGCCGAAGTGGCAGCGGGGATGATGTGGCAACGTTGACCATGTATCAAGTCGACGCTTTTGCCGAACGGGCTTTCCAAGGCAACCCCGCTGCCGTTCTCATTTTGGAGGACTGGCTATCGGACGACGTGATGCAGGCCATCGCAAACGAGAACAATCTTGCTGAAACCGCGTTTGCGCGGCCGAGTGGCGAGGGTTGGGATTTGCGCTGGTTCACGCCGGTTCATGAAGTCGACTTCTGTGGCCATGCTACACTTGCGGCCGCCCATGTGCTGACTACGGAATACGATGGTCAGGGCGAAATGGCCTTCGCCACCCGGGTGGGCGAGCTGCGGGTTTCCCGGCGGGAAGGCGCCTATCAGCTCGATCTGCCGTGTTTTCCGCCGCGGCCCGTCGAGGACGAACTGACCTCGGCGCTGCAAGCGATATTGCCTCAGCGGCCGGTTGCGAGCTTCCGCAATTTCGAGAACCTGTTTGTCGAGCTTGCCGACGAGACAACCGTGCGATCTTTCGTTCCCGATCTGCTCAGGATCGGACGTTTTCATCCTCTCGGCCTGGTCATTACCGCGCCTGGGCAAGCCCATGATTTCGTCTCGCGTTATTTCGTACCCGGAGCTGGCATTCCCGAGGACCCGGTGACTGGCTCCATTCATGCGACATTGGTGCCGTACTGGGCTGAAAAGCTCGGCAAGACGCATGTATCGGCATTCCAATGCTCGCAGCGCGGCGGGCATTTGCTATGCGAACTGGCCGGAGATCGCGTGCTGATCACAGGCCGTGCGAAGACCTTCATGAAGGCGGAAATCTACCTTCCCGATTGAGCGGCTCGCCAATTCGGTGGCTGCTTCGCCTCAGCCAAGATCACGGTATGGCGCTTGGGCCGTGGCGGCGGCCAGATGGCGCAGGCCAGTGGCCTGGAAGAAGCGCCGCTGGAACGGCATAGCGCTCATCAGGGATGCCTTGATGCCTTCAGGGCACGCGTCATTCGCGTCGAGTCGCCCCAGGTCGACAGCCAAATCAGGCAGTCGGTGGTAACGGAGATCGCTGCGCGCAGGCAGTTCAGCAACGGTCCAGGCGACCTCAACTGCTCTTCGGCGTGACGGAGATGGGCAAGCTCTTCTTCGCGGATGGACAGGATGATGCCGTGCAACTCGTGATCGCGTCCGGTTAGAAAGAACAGCTGATCATCGAGATGTCGGTGCACCGCCGCTTCGACCGCTGCGGTGCAGGCCCAGACGCCTTGCGGGCCGAGCAGGGCAGTGAGGAAGCCTAGCAGCCAGCCGCCCCAACTCCAGAATTGCATCACGCGGCACGGTCGGGAATGTCGCAGCGGCATGGCTGCATGGAAAGCCGCGCAATGGCTGCGCTCGTGCCCAAGCATCTGCGACAAAGACGGCACGCAGTCCGGCCAGAAACGCTTCGCGACAAGAATCTGTGCAGAGTAGATTCTGATCGCGCCGTATTCGCCGGCGTGGTTGACTCTGACTATTCTGGCCACCGTCAGTACGTCCTGGTGGGAGAGTTCAGTCATGAATGCGCCCGAGAGTTAAGTCAGCCTGCCGGCAACGCTCGCACGCGCAGCAATGCGGGTCCACCAATCCCGAAGCTCGGCAGACTCGGCCAGCAGGGCTTGCCCCTCGGCGACCTTGACGAAATAGCTGATGATTGGCGCAGCGTGCAGGTCGGCCAGCGTCAGGTCCGTCCCCAACAGCCAAGGCCCTCCGGCTTTCAGCGACGACAGCGCCTGCAATGCCGTTCTCGCCTGCCGCAACCCGTTGGCGATCACGGCTTCGTCGGGTGGCGTTTTCTCCAGCCGCTCGACCGCGACATCCCAGACCATGGCCCTGTAGGCGTAGGCGTCGAGCAGGCCGGTGATCTGGTTCATGCGTGCTCGAGGCCGGGCTCCGACCGGCTGCAGCGCCGGGCCGTCAAAGGCTTCGTCGACATAACGCGCAATCGCGCCGGTCTCGTAGAGGCAAAAGCCGTCATGTTCGAAGGCCGGGATGCGGCCAAACGGCTGGTGCTCGAAGTACCAGCCGGGAATGCCGTCCGCGGCAAAGACGTCGACGGGCACCAGCTCGTAGCCGACGCCCTTTTCCTCGAGCACCAGCCGCACGATGCGCACATAGACGCTGTAGTCCGCGCCGTAGACGACGGGCTTGCCCATGTCGCGGGCTCAGGCCATCGCCTTCTGCAAATTCTCGTCGATCTTGTCGAGGAAGCCGGTGGTCGAAAGCCATGGCTGGTCGGGGCCGATCAGCAGCGACAGATCCTTTGTCATGAAGCCGGACTCGACCGTCTGGATGCAGACCTTTTCCAGGGTCTCGGCAAAGCGCTTCAGTTCGGCATTGTCGTCGAGCTTGGCGCGGTGCGTGAGGCCGCGCGTCCAGGCGAAGATCGAGGCGATCGAATTGGTCGAGGTCTCCTCGCCCTTCTGGTGCTGGCGATAGTGGCGGGTAACGGTGCCGTGCGCGGCTTCCGCCTCGACGGTCTTGCCGTCCGGCGTCATCAGCACCGAGGTCATCAGGCCGAGCGAGCCGAAGCCTTGCGCCACCGTGTCGGACTGAACGTCGCCGTCATAGTTCTTGCAGGCCCAGACATAGCCGCCCGACCATTTCAGGCTGGAGGCCACCATGTCGTCGATCAGCCGGTGCTCGTACCAGAGCTTCTTCGCCTTGAATTCGGCTTCGAACTCCGCCTCGTAGACCTCCTGGAAGATGTCCTTGAAGCGGCCGTCATAAGCCTTGAGGATTGTGTTCTTGGTCGAGAGGTAGACGGGGTAATTACGCAGCAGGCCATAGTTCAGCGAGGCGCGGGCGAATTCGCGGATAGATTCGTCGAGATTGTACATGGCCATGGCGACGCCGGGGCCGGGTGCGTCGAACACATCGTGCTCGATCACCTGGCCGTCCTCGCCGACGAATTTGATCGTCAGCTTGCCCTTGCCGGGAAAGCGGAAGTCGGTGGCGCGGTACTGGTCGCCAAAGGCGTGGCGGCCGACGATGATCGGCTTGGTCCAGCCGGGCACCAGCCGCGGCACGTTCTTCATGATGATCGGCTCGCGGAAGATGGTGCCGCCGAGGATGTTGCGGATGGTGCCGTTCGGCGACTTCCACATCTTCTTCAGCTTGAATTCCTCGACGCGCTGCTCGTCGGGCGTGATCGTCGCGCATTTCACGCCGACGCCGTATTTCTTGATGGCGTTGGCCGAATCGATGGTCACCTGGTCGTTGGTGGCGTCGCGGTGCTCGATGCCGAGGTCGTAATATTCGAGCTTGAGGTCGAGATAAGGGTGGATCAGCTTGTCCTTGATGAACTGCCAGATGATGCGGGTCATCTCGTCGCCGTCGAGTTCGACGACCGGGTTCGCCACCTTGATCTTCGCCATGAAAAGAATGCCTCGCTTTTGGGGAACGGAACGGCCTTGCCCGCACGGCTGCCGGCCCTGGGATGCGGCCCGTATATCAAAGGCTTTTTGGCCGCGCAAACGGCGAACCGCGCCGTAGTGCCGGCATTCTTTGCCAAAGCTTCATTTTCGCCGCCAAATGTGGCAGGGGACTGCGAAATGCCGCAAACAGCAGTTCACTGACAACCATGGCCGCTACCCAGGATCCCGACACCCCTCTTGCCTCCGGAACGCCTGCGTCCGGACCGGCGATCATCCTGGTCGAGCCGCAGCTCGGCGAGAATATCGGCATGGTTGCGCGCGCCATGGCCAATTTCGGGCTTGCCGAGCTGCGGCTCGTCAATCCGCGCGACGGCTGGCCGAGCGACAAGGCGCGTGCCGCCGCAAGTCGCGCCGACCACCTCATCGATGCCGTCACGGTGTTCGACGACCTGGCCTCGGCGGTCGGCGATTTGAACTTCGTCTTCGCCACCACGGCGCGCGCGCGCGACAATTTCAAGCCGGTGCGCGGTCCGGTCGAGGCGGGCAGGGCGCTGCGGGCGCGGCAGCGGGCCGGCCAGCGCACCGGCATCCTGTTCGGCCGCGAGCGCTTCGGCCTCTATAATGACGAGGTCGGCCTTGCCGACGAGATCGTCACCTTCCCCGTCGATCCAGCCTTCTCCTCGCTCAACATCGCCCAGGCGGCCCTGCTGATGTCCTATGAATGGATGAAGTCCGGCCTGGAAAACGAGACCATGACCAACTTTTCCGGCCCTGAAATGCCGCCGGCTGCCAAGGAAGAATTGCACGGCCTGTTTGCGTATCTGGAAGGTGCACTGGAGGCGCGCGGCTATTTCCGCCCGGCAGCGAAGAAGCCGAAGATGGTCGACAATTTGCGCGCAGTGCTGACCCGCCCCGGCTTTGCCGAGCCGGAGCTCAAGGTGCTGCGCGGAATAATATCATCGCTGGACAGGTTCTCGCCGGCCATGCCGCGCGGCGACGGATCGCCCGGCGACGATCCAAGGCGGCTCCCGGCGGCCGCGGCACGCGCTGCGAGGGCGAAAGACAAAGACTAGGCGCGCAAATGCAGCTGTCTTACCAGTAACCGAATTTTATTTGGTTTGACCCATGGTTTTCGAAACGATGGATCTCGAATGTTTAGCTCAAATATCGGTCGTCTTCGCTTTTTCTTCTATTCCGTGACTCTGCTGGTTGCGGAAATCGCGACCTTTGTGCTGTGTGTCGTGCTGACCATCGGCATCGAGGGCTTGGCCAATTCGAAACCAGGTCCTTCCAGGGAAGGGCTGGCCGCGGCCGTTCTCGTCGCCTCGCTGGTGATCGTTCTGTTCCGCGCGAATTTCGCCTGGCGTCGAAGCCGCGACGCGCAAGGGTCCGGTTGGATCCTTTGGTCGTATATCGTGTTCTCGACGCTGTTCGCGATCCTGCAGGCCGGCACTGTTCTTGTCGTAAAATTCGACGGCGAAGATTCGCATTCCGGTCTTAACCTGCTGGGATTAGCTCTTGTCGGGCTGTGGGCCGTCATCTTGGCGGCCAGGCCGGCGGGCGGTCGCTCTTCCGATATAGCGTCATCCCTGAGTTTCGACGATTTCGACCCGCCCGGGCCGCTACGCGGCACCGCGGCGCTCCATTCAGCGTCAGCCGCCGGCGTGACGGCCCAGGCTCCGCCCTACGCCATGCGCGCCGCACCGGTGCCGTCGAACCATCGCGCATCTCAACCTGCATCTCCGGCAATCGGCCGGCCGCGGGCCGGCGGCTTCGGCAAGCGGGGCCTTGTGTGACCCGTCTCGCCGCATCAAGGCCATGATGGTTCCACATAGAAGCGGCCGGGACAAAGCATCATTGGCCGAAGCAAAATGCATAGGCCGGCCTTCTCTCGTGATCTCGTTTTGTAATTCCCCAGCCCTTAGTGATTCCCAGCCCTTAGTGACTCAATGACCATGACCGATCCGTCGAGCGCCCGTCCGATCCTGATGTTCGATTCCGGCATTGGCGGCCTCACCGTGCTGCGTGAGGCGCGCGTCCTGATGCCTGACCGCCGCTTCATCTATGTCGCCGACGACGCGGCGTTCCCCTTCGGCGCCTGGGAGGAAACGGCGCTGAGAACACATATTCTGGAGTTGTTCGCTAGGCTGCTCGAACGGTTTTCGCCGGCCATTTCGGTCATCGCCTGCAACACCGCCTCGACACTGGTCATCGATGCGTTGCGCGAGCGGTTTCCCGGCCACCCTTTCGTCGGCACCGTGCCGGCCATCAAGCCGGCGGCGGAACGCACGCGCTCAGGCCTGGTTTCGGTGCTGGCGACGCCCGGCACCGTCAAGCGCCAGTACACGCGCGACCTGATCAGCAAGTGGGCGCAGAAATGCCACGTCCGCCTGGTCGGCAGCGACAGGCTGGCTGGATTGGCCGAAGCCTATATGCGCGATGGTTTTGTCGACGAGGACGCCGTGCGCGCCGAGATCGCGCCGTGCTTCGTTGAGCATGACGGGCTGCGCACCGACATCGTCGTGCTTGCCTGCACCCATTATCCTTTTTTGGCCAACCGCATGCGCAAGACAGCACCTTGGCCGGTCGACTGGCTCGACCCGGCCGAGGCGATCGCACGCCGCGCGCTGTCGCTGCTTGCCGATACCGAGGCCGCTTATCGCAGAGAGGCACTGCCGGAAGGGGCCGACCTTGCGTTCTTCACCTCGAACAGCGCCGATTTTCCGACGCGCCGGCTGATGCAGGGATTTGGCCTGGCGATATCCTGACCGCAAGCAATTTTCGCTTTGGGAACATCACACCAGACAATGCGTTTTCCTCTCATCGGAAACGGGAGAAACCATCATGCCAGCCACCTCAAAAGCCCAGCAGAAAGCGGCCGGCGCGGCATTGTCAGCCAAGCGCGGCGAGACCAAGAAGGGCGCGCTCAAAGGTGCGTCGAAGGGAATGTATAAATCCATGAGCGAAAAACAGCTCGAGGAATTCGCCGAGACCAAGCGCAAAGGCCTGCCGGAAAAGAAGTCGAAACACTGATCGACTGACCATTCTGGCGGCGGATGCCGGTCAATAAAAGGCCCGCGGCTGAGCCGCGGGCCATGAAGTCTCAACGGGCGAGGGCGAAAATTACCAGTTCCAGCCCCACCCGCAGCGCCGCACTTTGTAGCGGATGACCTTGCGATGACCGTGACGCCACACCACCTTTTTCTTGACCACGATGCGGCAGACCTGGTGATGCCTGTGCCCATGCCAATGCCGGGCCTGCGCTGGCTCGGGCGCGACCGCCATCGTGCCGGCCATCACCGCGGCTCCTACCAACGTAAGGAAGAACTTCTTCATGCGAATTCCTGCTCCTCTGACTTCAGTCCCTTCCTGATGCCGCTGGCGCAACCTCCCGCCACATCCGGCACGTTCTACAACCGTAACACTATCCGGTTCGGCGACTCGCGCCAGCCAGAAGCTTGACAGCGGTTAAATCTCCGTTTAACCAGCCCACCAACACCGGGCCGCAATGCCCGGTGGTTTTCTTTATGTGTGCAAGACGTTTGGGCAGCCGGTTTTACTTTCCCTATGTCTTGTTTGAAATGACGTGTCCCGTGGGTTTTCCGTCGCGTTGCGTGGAAAACCCTGTCAGGTCTCGAAAACGGAGGCCAGAGGAGGGCGCGTTTCCTTCACCCGGACCATAAGGTTCCGGGTGTGTTGTTTTGAAAGGGAATGCGATGAGCAAGCGCGAATCCGCGAAGTACAAGATCGACCGCCGTCTTGGCGAAAACATCTGGGGCCGCCCGAAGTCCCCGGTCAACAAGCGTGAATACGGCCCCGGCCAGCATGGCCAGCGCCGCAAGGGCAAGCTTTCCGATTTCGGCCTGCAGCTGCGCGCCAAGCAGAAGCTGAAGGGCCACTATGGCGACGTTTCGGAGAAGCAGTTCCGCAAGGTCTATGAAGAGGCGGACCGCCGCAAGGGCGACACCTCGGAGAACCTGATCGGCTTGCTCGAATCGCGCCTCGACGCCGTCGTCTACCGCTCCAAATTCGTGCCGACCATCTTTGCGGCGCGCCAGTTCGTCAATCACGGCCACATCAACGTCAATGGCAAGCGCGTCAACATCGGCTCGTACCGTTGCAAGCCGGGCGATGTCATCGAAGTGCGCGAGAAGTCGAAGCAGCTGGTCATCGTGCTGGAATCGGTGGGCCTGGCCGAGCGCGACGTGCCCGATTACATCGAGGCCGACCACAACAAGATGACCGCGACTTTCACGCGCATCCCCGGCTTGGCGGACGTTCCGTTTGCCGTGCAGATGGAACCGAATCTGGTCGTCGAATTCTATTCGCGCTGATCGGCGCGTTCGTCACGACAAAACCGAAGGCCGCCCCTCCAGGCGGCCTTTTCTTTCTTCGTCCTTTTCAGGGACGTGAGTCGGAAATCGATTTCGATTTTCGATCCGATGCGCTACTGCGGGCGGCAACAGGACTTTAGGGCCGACGCGCCGTGAACATGCAGCCAGACGCCAAAACGCTTGACCCGATCGCCGAGGCCGAAGGCGGCTTTCATCCGCTGTTTGCCGATGTGCCGTCCTCCGTCGAGTTCAACAAGCTGCGCAAGCGGCTGTTGCGGCTTGCCCGCCAGGCGATCGACGATTTCGCCATGGTGAGACCCGGCGACCGTTGGCTGATCGCTCTGTCGGGCGGCAAGGATTCCTACGGCTTGCTTGCCGTGCTGCTTGATCTCAAATGGCGCGGGCTGCTGCCGGTCGAGCTGTTGGCCTGCAATCTCGACCAGGGCCAGCCGAACTTTCCCAAGCACATATTGCCCGATTATCTCGACAGCTATGCCATTCCGCATCGCATCGAATATCAGGACACCTATTCGGTGGTCACCGACAAGCTGGCCGAGGGCAGCACTTATTGCTCGCTGTGCTCGCGGCTGCGGCGCGGCCATCTCTATCGCATTGCCCGCGAGGAGGGCTGCTCGGCGCTGGTGCTCGGCCACCACCGCGAGGACATACTGGAAACCTTCTTCATGAACCTGTTCCATGGCGGGCGCCTGGCCGCCATGCCGCCGAAGCTGCTCAATGACGAAGGCGATGTCATGGTGCTGCGGCCGCTCGCCTATTGTGCGGAAGCCGATCTCGAGAAATTCGCCGGCGCCATGAAATTCCCGATCATTCCGTGCGATCTGTGCGGTAGCCAGGAAGGTCTGCAGCGCAACGCCATGAAGGCGATGCTCGACGACATCGAGAAGCGCATGCCCGGCCGCAAGGACACGATGATCCGCGCCATGACCAATGTGCGGCGTTCGCATCTGCTCGACAGGAAACTGTTCGATTTCGCCGCCCTCAACGAAACCCTCACCACCAGGCGTCCCGATGACATTTGAAGATAGCGCGATCGACTGGCTTGCCGACCTTCTGTCGGAAGCCGCCGTCGCCGAGATCATGCCGCGCTTTCGCCGTTTGAGCGAGGGCGACGTCCGTCGCAAGACCTCGGCCGCCGATCTCGTCACCGAGGCCGACGTCAATGCCGAACGGCTCATCACCGCCAGCCTGCGCCAGCGTTATCCCCACGCAATGATCGTCGGCGAGGAGGCCTGCTCCGACGACCCGACGCTGCTCGACGGTCTCGGCGATGCCGAACTCGCCTTCGTCATCGACCCGGTCGACGGCACTTTCAACTTCGCCTCCGGCGTGCCGCTGTTCGGCGTCATGCTTGGCGTCGTGGTCAAGGGCAAGACGGTCGCCGGCATCATTCACGACCCCGTCGGCAAGGATTGGCTGATCGGCGTTAGTGGCGCCGGCAGCCATATCCGCCATGCCCATGGCAATCTGGAAAAGGTCCATGTCGCCAAACCGGCGCCGATGTCGGAAATGACCGGTGCGGTCTCATGGCACTATGTGCCCGAGCCGGACCGCTCACGTTTGGCGCGCAACCAGACTAAGTCGCTATCGCAGTTCAATTATCGCTGCGCCGCCCACGAATACCGCCTGCTGGCCAGCGGCCACGGCCATTTCGTCGTCTACAACAAGCTGATGCCTTGGGACCACTTGGCCGGCGTGCTGATCCATGCGGAGGCCGGCGGCCATGCCGCGCGCTTCGACGGCAGCGCCTATCTGCCGTCGCATGTCGGGGGTGGCTTGCTGGTCGCGCCGGACCGTGAGAGCTGGCGGGAGCTGCGCCGCGAGCTCTGGGCGGAATAGCTCTTCGCTGCCAAAGGTGTCCAATCTTGTGCGAAACCGGAGATCTCGAATGAAACCTCGGTCCGCAATTGTTGCAACGGCCTTTGCCCTTGCCTTGGTTGCCGGTGTCAATGAAGCAAGAGCTGGGGAACGCGCATGTCGCAGTCCCGACTCCGTCGACACCATAGACGAGATGTTCTCCGCAATCTTCGCCTGTTGGAAGCCGCCGCCCGGAACCGCGGGCATGACCCTGACGCTGCAGTTCTCAATTCGCCGAAACGGCACGCTTATTGGCAAGCCGCGCGCCACTTTCTCCCATCTAGGGGACGATGGTCCGCTCAACCGGGCCTTTGTGGCTTCCGTCCTCGAGGCGCTCGACAAGGCTCTTCCACTGCCCGTTTCCGACAGTATGGGTGGAGCAATCGCAGGACGTACGCTGTTCCCTCGCTTCACCGCGGTCAGTGAGGGTGCATCATAGGCGCACGCGCAATGTGTATTAAACCGGCGGGTTATGCGGCTGGAATAGTCTGCCGCGCTCGGCCAGCAGGATCATCAGCAGCGCCGCCACCGACACGCTGCAGAACCCGGCGGCCAGCGGCGTCACCGTGCCGTTGAAGGCTTGGCCGATTAGCGTGCCGAGAATGCCGCCAAGAAATGTCTGCATGAACCCAAGGATCGACGATGCAGTGCCGGCCAGGTGACCCAGCGGCTCCATGGCGAGCGCGTTGAAGTTCGCGCCCAGCGCGCCGAACGGGACCATGGCGCAGGCAAAGAAGGTAATGAAGAGCCAGAGCGGCATCTTTATTTCGATGGAAACGACCAGCCAGGCAAGGCTGATGGCCAGAAACAGCAGCAACGCGCTTTGCGACAGGCGGCGCATGCCGATGCGGCCGACGAGGCGCGAGTTGAGGTAATTCGAAAAAGCAAGTACGCCGGCAACCCCCGCGAAGATGACGGGGAACATCTCGCCGACATTGAATACGCTGACATAGATTTGCTGGGCCGAGGCGATGAAGCCGAACATGGCGCCGAAGATGAAGGTGCTGGCAAAGGCGTAGCAGAGCGCGATGCGGTTGGTGAGAACGATGCGGAAGCCGCCGATGATGGAGGACAGCGTCAGCGGCCGGCGATATTCGGGGTGTAGTGTCTCGGGCAGGCGCAGCAGCGACCAGGCGGACACGATCAGCGCGCCGGCTGCCATGGTGACGAAGATCACATGCCAGGTCGCAAACAGCATGATGAACTGGCCGATACCGGGCGCCACCACCGGAATGGCCATGAACACCATGAAGATCAAGGACATGACTTCGGCCATGCGCCTTCCGTCGAACGTATCGCGCACGATCGAGACGGCAATGACGCGCGTCGCCGCCGCGCCGATGCCTTGCACCGCCCGGCATAGCAGAAGCGTGGCGAATGACGGGGCGATTGCCGCAGCGCCGGCCGCCACGACGTAGATCACCAGCCCTGCGACAAGCGGCGCGCGGCGCCCGAAGCGGTCCGAGATCGGCCCGAAGAACAGCTGTCCGCCGCCAAAGCCAAGGATATAGGCGGTGACAACATATTGCCGGTGGTTTTCGTTTTCGACGCCAAGCGAAGCGCCGATCTGCTGCAGCGCCGGCAAAATAATGTCGATGGCCAGCGAATTGAGCGCCATCAGCGCCGCGCACAGCGCAATGAATTCCCAGCGCGGTATGGGCAAGGTGCTTGCCTTTTGCTGCGCTTGCGCTTGCTGATCCACGGCCAGTCCGATCCTCAAACGAAAATGCGCCGGCTGGCCGACGCATCCATTCGTTGATTGCCCGATAGCGGGCAGAACTTTTTGCCAAGGTGGGGCTGCCCCGGCGCTTAGCGCATGACCCCCGAAAATCGCAGGCGGAAGGTCATACGAGAAACAGAAGTTAGGCGGCGCCTTTGACGCTGACGCCCTTTTCGACGAGGAAGGTCTGCAATTCGCCCGCCTGGAACATCTCGCGGATGATGTCGCAGCCGCCGACGAACTCGCCCTTGACGTAGAGCTGCGGGATGGTCGGCCAGTTGGAATAGTCCTTGATGCCTTGCCGCAGTTCGGCCGACGTCAGCACGTCGACGCCCTTATAGTCGGCGCCGATATAGTCGAGGATCTGCACGACCTGGCCGGAAAATCCGCATTGCGGGAAGCCGGGCGTGCCCTTCATGAAGAGAACGACGTCGTTGCCCTTCACTTCATTGTCGATGTAGTCGTTGATGCCGCTCATGGAATACCCTTTCATGCCTGTGGGAGTCAGGCTCGAACATTACCCTTCAAATAAACCCATGGGTTGCGCGAAACAAGATGTTTGCCGCCTTGCCATGCAAATGGCGCAAAGGAACGTCTGATCTTGGGCCAAGAGCGTTGGCCACCATCTTTCCCGAGGCGCGATGAAAAGACGATATCTCGCCGGGTTCCTCCTCGCCGTTCTGTTCGCCGCACTGTCCTTGATCTGGTGGGCCAGGTCGCCGAGACAGCCATCTCTCGTCGTCGGCGGTGAATTACCGGCGCCGTGCCGCGACGCGAGCTTCGAGGCGGTCACCTATGTCGTCTGCGAAATCGATCTGCGCCACTATGACATCGGTGTGTTCCACGCAGACCTTGACGGCAAGGCTTTCGGTTCACTGGACAAATTCGACAGGGCGATGGCGGATCAGGGCCGGCCGGTGCTGCTCGCCATGAACGCCGGCATGTATCACCAAGACCTGACTCCGGTCGGCCTTCTCGTCGAAGACGGCCGGGAGAAGGCGCCGATCAACGTCGCCGACAGCGAAGGCAATTTCTTCCTGAAACCGAATGGCGTCTTCCTGGTCCGGAAGGACGGCAAGGCGGCGGTCATGGAGACAAGCGCCTTTGCTGCGACCAGACTGGACGTGATGTTTGCCACGCAATCCGGCCCGATGCTGGTGATCGACGGCCGGCTTCATCCCCGCTTCGAGCAAAACGGCACATCGCGCTATATCCGCAATGGCGTCGGCGTGCGTGACCAAAACACCGTCGTGCTGGCGATCTCGCGCTCTGAGGTCAGCCTCGGCAGCTTCGCGCGACTGTTTCGAGACGCGCTCGATTGCCCCAACGCGCTTTTCTTCGACGGGGCCGTTTCGGCGCTGTCGAACGGCGAGCGGATGATTGTTGGTGGAAAGTATCCGGCGGGGCCGATCATTGCCGTGACCGGTAAGAAGCTTGCGAGCCGGTAACTGCAAGAGAGCTCACTCCGGCACGCTGGTCTGCAGTGCAAGCGCGTGCAGTACGCCGCCCATGTTGCCCTTCAGCGCGTCATAGACCATCTGGTGCTGCTGGACGCGGCTTTTGCCGCGAAAGCTTTCGGCCACCACCTCAGCCGCATAATGGTCGCCGTCGCCGGCCAGGTCGCGAATGGTCACCTTGGCGTCCGGAATGCCTTCCTTGATCAGCCGTTCGATGTCGTGGGCGTCCATTGCCATATGAGGATTCCTTGTTCAGGTCGTGATCTCATAGATATGGTCGAAAAGGCGGATGAACCACACCGAAACGGCCCCGCTTGATCACATCACGGGTCCACGACCTCATTTGCCATGAAGCGAGGGAACCAGGATTCGTGGGCGGCGGTCAATTCGCTGACCGGTATCGCACGCGCCTCGCCCAGCTTCAATTCGCTGCCGCCGGTCGAGCCGATCCACGGTGCAAAAATGCCGAGTCTGCTTTGTTGTTCGCGAATGGCGTCCCATTCCTCGCTCTGCGGATCGATCGACAGCGTCAGCAGGTAGCGGCCCTGATCCTCGCCGAACCAGACGGGGATCGGATCCGTACCGATCAGGCCGGGAATGGTCGCGCCGATGCCGGAGGCCATCGCCATCTCGGCCAGCGCCACCGCTATGCCGCCGTCGGAAACGTCATGCGCCGCGGTAACGACACCGGAGCCGATCAGCGCCCGCACATGGTCGCCGACCCGCTTCTCGTGGTCGAGATCGACCGGCGGCGGCGGGCCGTCGGCGCGGTCATGGATGTCGCGCATGTAGGCGGACTGGCCAAGATGCGTGCCCCACATGGTCGGCGCGCCGACCAGCACGATCATCTGGCCTTCGGCGGCAAAGCCGATCCGCACCATTTTCGACCAGTCGGCAATCAGCCCGACGCCGCCGATGGTTGGTGTCGGCAGGATGCCTTGGCCGTTGGTCTCATTGTAGAGGGAGACGTTGCCGGAGACGATCGGAAAGCCAAGCGCCCGGCAGGCATCGCCGATGCCTTTCACGGCACCAACCAGCTGGCCCATGATCTCCGGCCGTTCCGGATTGCCGAAATTGAGGTTGTCGGTGGCCGCGAGCGGCAGAGCGCCGGTGGCGGTAAGATTGCGCCAGCATTCGGCAACGGCCTGTTTGCCGCCCTCGTAAGGGTCCGCCTCGCAATAGCGCGGCGTCACGTCGGAGGAGAAGGCGAGCGCCTTGGTCGGGTGGCCATCGACGCGCACGACACCGGCGTCGCCGCCGGGAAGCTGCAGGGAATTGCCCTGGATCAGCGTGTCGTACTGCTCCCACACCCAGCGGCGCGAGGAAAGGTCCGGTCCCCCCAACAGCTTGAGCAGTGCGTCGGCCACATCGGCTTGAGGTGCATCGCCGGCCAGCGGCGCCGGCTTCTTCGGTTCGACCCAGGGACGGTCATATTCCGGCGCCTGGTCGCCGAGATCCTTGATCGGCAGGTTGGCGACCTCATCGCCCTGGTGCAGCACGCGGAAGCGCAGATCGTCGGTGGTTCTGCCGACGATGGCAAAGTCGAGGCCCCATTTGTGGAAGATCGCCTCGGCCTGTTTTTCCTTTTCGGGGCGCAGCACCATCAGCATGCGCTCCTGGCTCTCCGAAAGCATCATCTCATAGGCGCTCATGCGCTCTTCACGCACCGGCACCTTGTCGAGATCGAGCTCGATGCCGAGGTCGCCCTTGGCGCCCATCTCGACCGCCGAGCAGGTGAGGCCGGCCGCACCCATATCCTGGATGGCGATAACGGCGCCGGACGCCATCAGTTCGAGGCAGGCTTCGAGCAGGCATTTTTCGGTGAACGGATCGCCAACCTGCACGGTGGGGCGCTTCTCGTCGATCTTATCGTCGAACTCAGCCGAAGCCATGGTGGCGCCGCCGACGCCGTCGCGCCCGGTCTTGGCGCCGAGATAGACGACTGGCAGGCCGACGCCCTTGGCCTCGGACAGAAAGATTGCGTCTGTCTTCGCGAGACCCGCGGCAAACGCATTGACCAGGATGTTGCCATTGTAGCGGGCGTCGAAATTGACCTCGCCGCCGACCGTCGGCACGCCGAAGGAATTGCCATAGCCGCCGACGCCGGAAACGACGCCGGCAACGAGGTGCCTTGTCTTGGGATGATCCGGCGCGCCGAAGCGCAGCGCGTTCATCGCCGCGATCGGCCGCGCGCCCATGGTGAAGACATCGCGCAGGATGCCACCGACCCCGGTCGCAGCTCCCTGATAAGGCTCGATGTAGGAGGGGTGGTTATGGCTCTCCATCTTGAAGACGACGCAGTCGCCGTCGCCGATGTCGACCACACCGGCATTCTCACCCGGGCCCTGGATGACTTGCGGCCCGGTGGTCGGCAGCGTGCGCAGCCACTTCTTCGAGGATTTGTAGGAACAATGCTCGTTCCACATCGCCGAAAAAATACCAAGTTCGGTAAAGCTCGGTTCGCGCCCGACCAGGTCGAGGATGCGCTGGTACTCGTCGGGCTTCAGCCCGTGCGCGGCAATGAGTTCAGGAGTGATCGGCACGGAATTGGAAATGGTCATGATCGGCAATTGTGTCCTTGGGATCGAGTCCCGTCTTATCGCAAGCTTTGCAGCCGATACACCCCCGTCGGATGACTAAAACGATGGAAAGCAACAGCTGACGGCAAGTAGCGAAAGATCGCCACTCGACCCGCCGGGTTCAAGCCGGTTCAGGAAAAGCTGTCGTAGCCGGCGCGGCCCTCGTCCAGAAGCCGCCGGATCACCGCGACGCCGTGCGCGATATCGTCCCGCTGTCGCGGCTGCGAGATGCCAAACCGCACGCCGTGAAAGGCCTGTTCGGAACGCCCTGCCTTGAACTCATCCTCGTCATCGATGAGCACGCCATGTTCTAGGCAAGCCTGTTTGAAAGTGCCGGAAAGCCACGGGTCGGGCAAAGTGAGCCAGACGAACGGCACATTGTCCAGCGCTTTGAAGTCGAAGCCGTCGAGTGTCTCGCGCACGATCGCGATGCGCGCACCGATCTCGGCAATGCTGCGCTTGCGCATCTCGGCGGCCTGACCGGACAGCACCAGCCGGCTGCCCACTTCCGCCAGCAGAAAGGGCAGGCCGCCCGTCATCATCTTATGGGCGACCCGGATGCGGTGACGGTAGGCCGGCGGGCAAGCGAGCCAACCGCCGCGAACACCCGCCGCGACCGATTTCGACAGGCCGCCGGCAACGATGGTCCGTTCGGGAGCATATTCGGCCATTAAAGGCGTTGGGTCATCGGTCAGTCCGCCATAGAGATCGTCCTCGATCAGGACGACGTTATATTGACGGGCGACATGCGCGATTGCTTCGCGGCGCGATGCCGACAGCGTTGTCAGCGTCGGGTTCTTCGCCGTCGGCATCAAAAAAATCATCTTCGGATGCTTTTGTGCGCAGACGCGCTCGAAATCCTGGGGATCTATGCCCTCGTCGTCAGCCGCCACCAGTGCGGTCCGGCGACCGATCAGGCCGGCACTGCGGGAGATCTGCGAATAGGTGAGGTGCTCGAAGACGACGTAGTCGCCGGGGGCGGTGAGTCCCGCAATGGTTGCCATCACCGCGGCGTGGGTGCCGAGCGTGGGAACGATTGCATCCGCCGCCGGGCGATAGGAATTGCGCGACAGCCAGCGTCTGCCCGCTTCCAACCAGCGGTCCGGGAAATCACGAGTATAGCTTGAAATCTCATGCGGATGGTCTTGCGCCGTGCGTGTCAACACGTCGGCGACGATGGCACCCTGGCCGACATCCGGTGCGGCCGTGCTATCGAAGCGCAGCTTGTCGCCGGGCGCATCCATATAGCGTGTGCCTTGTTCGACCGGCCCCAGGAAATCCGGCTTTGCGCTCTCCGACTGTTGAGCGATAACATAGGTTCCGCGGCCGACCTCGCCGCTGACCAGTCCCCGCTCGCGCAGCAATTGATAGGCCCTGCCGACCGTGCCGACGGTCGTGCCGATGTCGTATGCCAGATCGCGCTGCGGCGGCAGCTTTGCCCCTGCACCGATCAGGCCGCGGTCGATGTCCGTCTCGATGGAATCGGCAAGCCGCTGATAGAGCGGGCCGGTGCGGGCGGTCAGGTCCGGAAGCCAAGTTGTCATGGTGACAATTTTTTACATTGCACCGAAATGGGAGTCAATACATATGAAGCGGGCCGCACGAAAGGCACAATTGCAATCTTGGCAGAAAGACAATGGGTACAATAGAGACAATCCGCTACGCGGCAGTTGAATTGACCGGAAGCCGCTCGTCGGGCCGGAGATCCTATGTTCGCCGGATCGTGCAAGTGGTCACGTCATTCGTCCGATGGATCGATGGTCTGCTGGAGCGCCGGCGCAGTCGGCTGGTCCTGCTCGAGATGACCGACGATCAGCTCAAGGACATCGGTATCTCGCGCTGCGATGCCCATCGTGAAGGTCTGAGGCCGTTCTGGGACTGATGCGTTCGAGCGCTTCAGCGGACGCTCGCCGTCCTGAGCCGCGCGACGCCGCGGTCCACAAGCACCGCCACAATACATAGCACGAGAAAAAGCCCCGTGATGGCCACGGCCGAGACGGCGACGCTCGTCGCGCCGTTCTTGGCGACATTGAGGAACGGGTAGGGCACTTCGCCCGATATTGGCGCCCGCGCCAGTACATAGGCCAGATACGCGATCGGATAGATCATCCACCAGGAGATGTCACGCCACCGCGTCGAGCCGTCGGCGCCCGCCACAAGCCACCACAGCACGAACAACACCGGCGTCACATAGTGCAGGAGCACATCGCAGAGCAGGAACAGCCCTCGCGGCTGCCAAAGCTGCGCCAAGACCGTTGCATAAACGATGAGAACCAGCGTTATGGCGACGGCTACGCCCGCCCGCATCCGTGGGGCGGCAAAAGCCGGAAACCAGGCATAACCCGTTGACGACAGCAACGAGGCATGGACGAGCACCGCGCCGATATTGGTCAGGATGGTGAAGAAGCTGAAATAGAAGACCAGCGAGCCGACAAAGCCGCGGCCGGCTTCCATTGATGCCGGGACGGTGATGCAGAGCTGCAGGACGAGCCCGGCTAGGCCGACGACCAGACCGGTGATCTGCAGCAAGCGACCCATTGGGCTAGGCAGCAGCGCCACAGGCCGGATTGCCCGCCTGCCAGCGGGCAATGTCCGAGCCGATGCGGGCGCCGAGCGGTTCCGCCGTCAATGGGCCGAACACGTCGACGCGGCTCGAATTGCCTTGCGCCTGCACGACCAGCAACGGCTTTCCGCCATAGTGTTTGGCCGGCACCAGCAGGAAGCGCGGCGTGCCGCTGAACGAATTCAACTCGTTGGCCATCTGATAGGATTTGAACGCAGGGTCCTTGCTGGCGATCCAACATTTGTGGGCAGCTATTGCCACCTGCTCCATGGCAAGCAGTGACGCGCTCTTGCTCGCCGGCGCCGGCGTGCTCTTCGGGCTTGACTGGCAGGAGGCGAGTGCAAGCCCGGCGGCAGTGGCGATGGCGAGGCGCGTGGTCGTCGGTCTCATGGTCAAGCGGCGCCCATCTCGAGTTCGGACAGAAAGATCTTCAGACCGTCTGTCATCTCACCCCAGACGCGCGACAGCGCCGGATGCTGCAAGGCGATTTGCTCATAGGCATCGAATTTCGGATAGGCATCAAGCAGGTCGGGGCGGCCGATCGTCGCCCTGAAATTGTTGAAGACGAAGCGGGTCGGCGTCAGCCACGCATCGGCGAATGAGATGTCGTCGCCGAGTGCAAACGGGCCATGCGCCATGCGGGCTTCGATTGCCGCAAGCCCGTGATGCAATCGGGCGAACTGTGCGTTGATCTCCGCCTCGTTGCGCTGCGGCACGAAATAGAGCTCGAACAGCTTCATCGTGGGGGCGAGCACGTCAAGGTCGGTGATGCGGGCGAACATGCGCACCAGTGCCCGGTCCTTCGAATCCTTGGGCAGCAGCGCTGGCTCGGGAAAGCGCTCCTCCAGATATTCGGCAATCACCACCGATTCGACGATCGTTTCGCCCGAGCCGGTGATCAGCACCGGAATCCGGTTCAGCGGCGAGATGGCACGAAATGCCTCGGGGATGGGAAACCCAGGCGGCGGTGCAATGACCTTGAGCGGCACGTTCTTGATGTAGGCCAGCGCCCGCACGATCGACGAATAGGGCGACAACGGCCGCGAATAGAGTTTCATGACCGTCGCTCCAGGAGGAAAATTGAAGGCATCAAGCGGCGATGCCCAAGGCGCCTTCGAACAGCGCCCGGCCGTCGCTGCCGCCATGCGCCGCTTCGATCAGGTTTTCGGGATGCGGCATCAGGCCGAGCACGTTGCCGCGGCCGTTGACGATGCCGGCAATGTCGTTGATCGAGCCGTTTGGATTGGTGCCTTCGGCATAGCGGAACACCACCTGGCCTTCGCCTTCGAGGCGGGCCAAAGTTTCGGCGTCGGCAAAATAATTGCCGTCATGGTGCGCTACCGGTGCGCGGATGATCTGGCCCGGCTGGTAGCGGCGGGTGAACATCGTGTTGGCATTGGCGATCTGCAGCTTCACCTGGCGGCAGACGAATTTCAGCGAGGCGTTGCGCATCAAAGCGCCCGGCAGCAGGCCGGCCTCGACCAGGATCTGGAAGCCATTGCAGACGCCGATGACCGTGACGCCCTTGGCTGCCTTTTCGGCGACAGCCCGCATTACCGGCATGCGCGCGGCAATGGCGCCGCAGCGCAGATAATCGCCAAAGGAAAAGCCGCCGGGAATGGCGATCAGGTCGACATCGGGAATTTCGGTGTCCGTCTGCCAGACGGTGACCGGCGGCGTGCCGGAAATCTTGGTCAGCGCCGCGATCATGTCGCGGTCGCGATTGAGGCCGGGGAGCAGGACGACGGCTGATTTCACCTCAGGCGATCTCCACCGCGTAATTCTCAATCACCGTATTCGCCAGAAGCTTGTCGCACATGGCTTTCAGATCGGCCTCGGCCTTGGCCCTGTCGCCCTCGGCAAGCTCGACATCGAAAACCTTGCCTTGCCGCACCTGGCCGACGCCGCCGAAACCCATTGCGGACAGCGCATGCTCGATTGCCTTGCCTTGTGGGTCTAGCACGCCGTTCTTGAGGGTTACGGTAATGCGGGCCTTGATCACGCTGGACATGCTCCTGTTCACCTGTTGAGCGGGCAAGCCGTCAGTGCGGCTTGCCTTTGACGCCGTCGGTCGATGCGACCAGCACCGGCCCGGCCGGACGCGGCGGTTCGTTCTCGTTCATGATGCCGAGGCGGCGGGCAACTTCCTGATAGGCTTCGACCAGCCCGCCCATGTCGCGGCGGAAGCGATCCTTGTCGAGCTTGTCCTGCGTCGCCACATCCCACAGCCGGCAGGAATCCGGCGAAATCTCGTCGGCGACGACGATGCGCATCATATCGCCTTCGAACAGGCGGCCGCATTCGATTTTGAAATCGACGAGCTGGATGCCGACGCCCATGAACAGTCCGGAAAGGAAGTCGTTGACGCGAATGGCCAGCGCCATGACATCGTCGATCTCCTGCGGGCTCGCCCAGCCGAAGGCGGTGATGTGCTCTTCCGAGACCATCGGATCGTCGAGCGCATCGGCCTTGTAATAGAATTCGATGATCGAGCGCGGCAGCACGGTGCCTTCCTCGATGCCGAGACGCTTGGCCAGCGAGCCGGCGGCGACGTTGCGCACCACCACTTCGAGTGGAATGATCTCGACTTCCTTGATCAGCTGCTCGCGCATGTTGAGCCGGCGGATGAAGTGGGTCGGAATGCCCATCCGGTTGAGATGATTGAAGATGTGCTCGGAAATGCGGTTGTTGAGCACGCCTTTGCCATCGACGATTTCATGCTTCTTCTTGTTGAAAGCGGTAGCGTCGTCCTTGAAGAACTGGATCAGCGTGCCAGGCTCCGGTCCCTCATAAAGGATCTTGGCCTTGCCTTCATAAATGCGGCGGCGATTTTTCATCTGATTTTTCTCTGGATTTGCGGGCAGGCGGCAAGCGACCAGTTCCTGTCCGTCTGCCTAAAATAAGATGGCGACGGTGGGGTTCAATGCCGGTGTCTATCCCAATCGCACTGTTTGCTCAATCGGCAAATCCTTTCAATCAACCGCTTTCGGGGACCGAAATGCCGCAGCGCAGCAACCAATGTAGCATATTGACCGGCCGGCGCCCTTTTGGTTTGTGCTCCGGCAACACATATTGGCACGACGAATCGGATTTCACGGAGGGATGCCATGAGCAGCATGAAAGACCGCGAAGAGGGCTTTGAGCGCAAATTCGCATTCGACGAGGAACTTCGGTTCAAGGCCGCGGCACGCCGCAACAGAGCGCTCGGCCTGTGGGCTGCCGAAAAGCTCGGCAAGTCAGGCACCGATGCCGACGCTTATGCCAGGGAAGTGGTCGTCAGCGACATTGAGGAAGCCGGCGATCACGACGTTTTCCGCAAGATACGCAAGGATTTCGATGCGGCCGGCATTGAGCAGTCGGACCATCAGATCCGCCGCACCATGGATGAATTGATGGCGCAGGCGATCGAGCAGATCAAGAACACCTGATCCTTCTCGATACCGATCGAATGCTGGACCAATCGACCGCTCGGCCCAACCGGGCGGTTTTTCTTTGCCTTTGCGGTCATTTCCGGCTGAATTGTTGCAACCAAAGAGGAAATCGCCAATGTCCCTGAAGTCACGCCTTGCGGCCGACGAGACACTGTTCACCGCATGGTCAGGCGTGCCGGATGCTTTGACGGTCGAGATACTGGCCAGACAAGGATTCGACGCGGTTACGCTCGACATGCAGCATGGTGGCCATCACGAGGACAGCGTGCTGCGCGGGCTTCTGCCGGTGCTGGCCGCCAACAAGCCGGCTTTGGTGCGCATCCCGGTCGGCCGCTTCGACATGGCCAGCCGCGCGCTCGACTTCGGCGCCGAGGCTGTGATTGCGCCGATGGTGAATTCAGTGGCGGACGCAAGGCTGTTTGCCGCCGCCATGAAATACCCGCCGCTCGGCGAGCGCTCCTGGGGCCCCACCTATGCCTTTCCGCGCCATGGCAAGGGCGATCATGCCGACTGGCTGCGCGACAGCAACCAGCGCACCATGGCGTTCGCCATGGTCGAAACGCGCGCCGCGCTTGCTGCACTCGACGGCATCCTCGACACGCCGGGTATCGACGGGATCTTCCTCGGCCCGTCGGATTTCTCGATCGCCTGGTCGAAGGGGACCACCGTCAGCTCGACGCTGGAGAGCATGATGGAGACCGTCGCCTCGATCGCCGAGCGCACCCGCAAGGCCGGCAAGCATGCGGCGATCTACGTAATGGAACCGGCCATTGCCGGTCGCGTGGTGTCGATGGGTTACCGGCTGCTGGCGATGGGTTCGGAGCATTCGCTGATTTCGCTTGGGGCAAAGACCCTGCTGAGCAGCGTCAGGGATTCGATCGCTTCCTAGAGATCCGTCAGGAATTTCGCGAACGTCATCGAACCTTCGGGCCAGGGGCCGAAGCCGGAATCCGCGTTGAGATGACCGGCATCGCCGGCGTCGATGAACAGCGAGCCCCAGGCCGCGGCAATGTCCTCGGCGACGCCAAAGGCGCAGAACGGGTCGTTGCGGCTGGCGATCACCACCGACGGAAATGGCAGAGGATCGCGCGGATAGGGACCGAAGGTCATCAGGTGCCTCGGCTTTATCTTTGGATTGGCGACATCGGGCGGCGCCACGAAGAAAGCGCCGGCGACCGGTCGCTCGAACCGAGACAATGCCTGGATGACCGCGGCGACGCCAAGCGAGTGAGCGACAATGACGACCGGCCGCTCGGCCTCGTTAACCGCCTTGGCGACACCGGCCGTCCAATCCTCGCGCACCGGTTTCGACCATTCCGTCTGTTCGACGCGGCGCGCTGTCGATAGTTTCGACTGCCAGCGGCTCTGCCAATGATCGGGGCCGGAATTGGTGTAGCCCGGCACGATGAGAATATCTGCTTCCCTGACTTTCATGGCGCGCATGTAGCGAGAGGCGCTGTCGGGTGCAACCGGGTATAAACTCATTAGCGACATGCAAACGCACCTCTCATGAGCCCGGTCTGCTCGCTATTGTGAACACCTTGTTCGCTTCTTGCGCTCTTGTGTGAACGATACCGATCGACGATCTGTCGCCAGGAAAGAATGGCTGTTCCGAGATTTTGGCACGGACACGGCGTAGAATGATTGATGGCGCCGGGTTCCTCCCTTGGAAGCTTGTCGAGCGCCGGCTGAACGGAGCACTTTGATGAGCGAACTGCCTTTTGCCGCAACGACCCCGGTCAGCGTTGCCCGCGTCGGCTTACGGGCGCGCGATGCAGAAAATCTCGCTGCCTACTATCGCAAAGTCGTCGGTTTGCAGGAACTGAGCCGCGCCGGCGGCACGATTACGCTCGGCGCAGTCAATCGCCCTTTGCTCGACATCGAAGCGGATCCGGCTGCGAAACCCGATGACGCGCGCAGCGCCGGTCTTTTCCACACCGCCTTCCTGCTCCCTAGCCGGGTCGATCTCGGCCGCTGGATCAACCACGCCATCGCCGGCAAGATTGGCATCGAGGGCGCGTCCGATCATCTGGTCAGCGAGGCGCTTTATCTTACCGACCCGGAAGGCAACGGCATCGAGATCTATGCCGACCGCCGCCCCCAGGATTGGAAATGGAATGGCGACAAGATCGCGATGGCGACGGAGCGGCTGAACATTCCGTCGGTCATTGCCGAAGTGCCGGCCGGTGATGTCGGCTGGCAGGGCGCGCCGGAAAACAGCATTATCGGCCACGTCCATCTGCGGGTCGGCCGACCGGAAGAAGCCGAAGCATGGTGGCATCAGGAGTTCGGTTTCGACACCGTGGCAAAATACGGTGGCGCGGCGGTGTTCTTGTCGTCCGGCGGCTATCATCACCACATTGGCGCAAATGCGTGGCAGAGCGCGGGTGCCGGCCGCCGCGATCCCGCCCGCTCCGGCTTGGCCTGGGTCGAGATGCGTTCGGACAATGTGGCTGATGCAACGACCCGCGAGGATCCGTGGGGCACGGTGATCAGGACCGTTCCCGGCAAGGCGTAGTTCGGTTAGAGCTTCGCCTTTTCAAGCAAGCGGCCAAGCATCAGCAGGCCCGCCGGCCACAGGCCGAGGCCGGCCTCGTTTCCCATATGGCCGAGATCGCCGGCATCGGCGATATCCGCGCCCCAGGCTGCGGCAAAAGCGGTCGCCTTGTCGAAAGTGACGCGCGGGTCACTGCGGCTCGCCACCACCAATGCCGGGAAGGGCAGGCGCTTCAGCGGCATCGGCGCGAACGGGCGCACCGCGTCGAATGAGGGATCGGTATCCTCGACATTGGTCGCGGCAACCAGGAATGCCGCCGCGACCTTGTCGAGTTGGCTTTGACTGGCACTAGCAGCCCACTTCACCGCCGTCGCCACCGCCAGCGAATGCGCAAGTAGCACGACGCGGCGCGGTGCGGCGGCCACCGCCGCATCCACCTGGCCGATCCAGTCCCCGGGCTTAGGCCGGTCCCACTCGGCCTGCAGCACGCGGCTCGAATTGGGGAACACCCGGCACCAATGCGACATCCAATGATCTGGCCCGGAGTTGCCGCGCCCGGGCAGGGCAAGGAAATCGAAATCTCCGGCTGACGAAATCATCAGGCCTCTCCAAACACTCGGCTAAAGATCGTATCGACGTGCTTGGTATGATAGCCCAAGTCGAATTTCTCGCGGATCTCGGCCTCGGGCAGGGCAGCGACAACGTCCTTGTCGGCCAAAAGTTCCTCAAGAAAATCAGCGCCTTGCTCCCACACCTTCATCGCGTTGCGCTGCACCAGCCGGTAGGCGTCCTCGCGCGAAACGCCAGCTTGCGTCAGCGCCAGCAGCACGCGCTGCGAATGCACAAGGCCACGGAATTTGTTCATGTTCTTCAGCATGTTGTCGGGGTAAACGAGCAGTTTGTCGACAACGCTGGTCAGCCGTGAGAGCGCGAAATCGAGCGTCACCGTCGCGTCGGGCCCGATCATGCGCTCGACCGAGGAATGCGAGATGTCGCGCTCGTGCCACAGCGCCACATTCTCCATCGCCGGCAATGCGAACGAGCGCACCATGCGGGCAAGGCCGGTTAGGTTCTCGGTCAGCACCGGGTTGCGCTTGTGCGGCATCGCCGACGAACCCTTCTGGCCGGGTGAAAAGTACTCTTCTGCTTCGAGTACCTCCGTGCGCTGCAGATGGCGCACCTCGATCGCCAGCCGCTCGATCGACGAGGCGATCACGCCGAGCGTGGCGAAGAACATCGCGTGGCGGTCGCGCGGGATCACCTGCGTCGACACCGGCTCCGGCTTCAGTCCGAGTTTCTTGGCCACGTATTCTTCGACATATGGGTCGATATTGGCAAAGGTGCCGACCGCACCGGAGATGGCGCAGGTGGCGATGTCCTCGCGTGCGTGCACCAGCCTCTCGCGGCAACGCGAGAATTCGGCGTAGGCCTGCGCCAGCTTGACGCCAAACGTGGTCGGCTCGGCATGGATGCCGTGGCTGCGGCCGATGGTAATCGTATCCTTGTGCTCGAAGGCGCGGCGCTTGAGCGCCGCAAGCAGCCCGTCAATGTCGGCCAGGAGGATATCGCTGGCCCGGGTGAGTTGCACGGCAAAACAGGTGTCGAGAACGTCGGAGGATGTCATGCCCTGGTGGATGAAGCGGGCATCCGGGCCGACGAATTCGGCAAGATGGGTGAGGAAGGCGATGACGTCATGCTTGGTGACGCGCTCGATCTCGTCGATCGCTTCGACGTCGAATTTCGCCGCCCCGCCTTTCTCCCAGATGGTCTTGGCGGCCTCCTTCGGGATGACGCCGAGCTCGGCCAATGCGTCGCAGGCGTAGGCCTCGATCTCGAACCAGATGCGGAACCGGGTTTCGGGCGACCAGATGGCCACCATTTCCGGCCGGGAGTAGCGAGGGATCATCAGTCGGTCCTGACTTGCGAGAGCATTTGCCCGGTCCTAACAGAGGCAGGCAAAATGCTCAACGTTGCTGGCGCGCAAACCAGACACTGGCGACAGCGAGCGCAATGAAACCGAGCGGAAAATACAGCCGGATGCCAAGGACGACGAACTGGTAGAGTGCCGTCAACATCGTGAACACGAACTGGAAAACCCAGGTGATGGTGAACGCGGGCGCATGCCATTGGACATAGTAGGAGCGGTATTGCAGCCCAAAGAGGCCGCCGGTGACGACAATCGTCGCTGCGAGAAGGCAGACGAAGGCGGCGGCGAGGGCGATCTCCCAGTGGCGTCCGAGCGAGACGAGCCGCGCCAGGAACAGCCCAATCGGGAAAGCGAGCGCACCGCCGGCTGCATAAAGCAGCGAGACGAAGCGGATCTTTGCCGGGGTCTCCCAATTGTACTGTAGCAGATTGAGCAGCGCGCTGGCGCCCATCGCCATGGCCCACAGCAAGGCACCGGCAAATGCCGTGCGCAGCGACGGCAGAGCGCGGCGGAGACGATACAGGGCGCGATAGCGCATGGCGGGGAACGTCACAGGCGACCGGTTACCGCGATCCAGCGATAGTCCGGCCCCTCGAACCCGTATTGGCGCACTGCGATCAGCACGGCATAGGCGCTGAGGCTATCCAGTGAAAATGTCTGAACCGCGCCGATCTGGTAGCCATTCGGACAGCCTCTGCTTTGCGGGATCGATTTGTCCTCGTGAATAATGCTCGTCTGACCGCCGTCCTTCGCCTCGATGCGCAGCAGGCGAAAGCCATTGATCTCGCCCTGGCTCTGGCAGCGCTCGGTGTCATTCATGCCGATCTGGTCGAGCCGGAACTCGAGCGGCTCGTCGACCGGCGAAAAGATCGGGCGCGGATTGACCACCATGCGGAAGGGATCGGCAGAAAGCTCGGTCACCGGGTTGAAGCCGGCGGTGATGCCGCGATTTGCCTTCAGTTCCGCTTGACTGACGATCGCTTCGCCCTTTTGCCGGGCCTGCAGCCGCGCCGCGTCCACCGCGGCATTCTCGTCGTCGAGCCGGACACGGATCGGCGAGCCCTTCAGGAAACTGTCGTCGGCCGTGTCGATATAATAGCGGTTTGCATAGGGAAATCCCGATCCGTCCTGGACGCCGTATTCCTCGAAGGCAAAGACCCCGCCATCGCGGCTGAAGCCGAGGATCTCAGGCTCGGCGACATCGCCTGCGTGGGCGGCGGCCAAAGTTGCAAGCTGGGCAAGCAGGCAGACGGCAAACAGAGCAAGATTTCGCATGGGGAATTCCATTCAGGCGGTGGACGCCGTTAAATTCCTATCACGATGCCGTCAAAAGATCGTGCTGACTGAAACACAAAGTCGATGCATCCAATCCGGCTGTCGTTTGTTATTGTCGGCAGCTTCACCGCATCGTGCCTTCCGAAAATCAGGATCGATTTCGGAAGGGACGGTGCATTGATTCAAAATGTTTTAGAGCGTCCTTTGCGCGTTCAAAAGCGCGCGGCGCTATAAGGGAGACCCCCATGACAGATGCAGCCAAGATTCGCGAACGTATGGAAGTGATCGGCGCCGACGGGGTCCATGTCGGTACCGTCGACAAAGTTGACGGAGATCGCATCAAGCTGACCAAGCGCGACAGCGGTGAGGGCGCTCACAGGGGTCATCACCACTTCATTCCTCTCAGCCTTGTCGCCGAGGTCGAGGGCCAAAAGGTGCGGCTGTCGGCAAACTCCGACGTTGCGGTCACGTTCGAGGAAGAAAAATCCGACCCCACTTGATCATAAGTCCAGTCCGGTTATGGCAAATCCGAATGAGCCCTGCGCGGTCAGCGCGACGACCAGACCGGGAACAGATCGCCCTCGGCCGGCGTCGCGGCAAAGACGCCGCGGCTGATGGCGCGCGCCATCGTGGCGCCGGCGGCGGCGTAGAGATCGATCGCATCGTTGGGCCTGAGCTCGATGCCGCTCTTGCCCGTTGCCAGCGCGAAGACCAGATCGCCGTCTGCGGGCGTGTGCGTCGGCCAAATGGCACGGACAAAGCCGTCATGCGCCGATATCGCCAGACGTTTGGCGGCGGCCTTCGTGAGTACCGCATCGGTGGCGATCACGGCGATGGTCGTGTTGGCGCCGGTTTCCGCCTGTTCTGCCGCATGCTTGTCACGGAACTTCAGCAGGACCTTTCTGGCATCGTCAGGCATCGGGTGGGGATAGCCTAACCCGCCGAACTCGTCGCCGATCTCGAACGGCGCCGCCCAGAAATGGCGGGTCCCTGCGACCGTCACCGAGCCGGTCGGGTTGACGGCGGCGAGCGCGCCGATGGTGACGCCGCTGTCCAGCACTGTCGAGGCCGAGCCGAGCCCGCCCTTCAGGCCGGAACTCAAAGCCCCGCTACCTGCGCCGGCAGTGCCGAGCGCAAAGTCTATCGCAGCGGCTTGCGCGGCTTCGTAGCCAAGGTCACGGTAAGGCGGATACCGGCCCCAATCCTTGTCGCCGCCATTGCGCAGGTCGAACAGGATCGCCGCCGGCACGATCGGCACGCGAAAGCCGCCGACCTCGACGCCGATGCCCCTTTCACGCAGTGCTGCCTGCACCCCCGACGCGGCGTCGAGGCCAAAAGCAGACCCGCCCGAAAGCACCACGGCATGGATGGCGTGGATCGAATTGTGCGGCTCGAGCAGGTCGGTTTCGCGGGTGCCCGGCGCACCGCCCAGGATTTGCACGCCGGCCACGGCCGGTTCGTCGCAGATGACGGTGGTCACACCGGATTTCAGCTTGGCATTCGCCGCATTGCCGACACGCAGGCCGGCGACGTCGGTGATGAGATTGCGCGGACCCGTATGGAACATCCCTGTGCTGGACATCATTGGCTCTCCGCCGGCACGAAACGGCCGCCGTCGAAACGGAAGGCTCGATAAGGATTTTGCGTCAGGTCACCTTTTTCGTCAAAGCGGATCGGTCCGATCGCCGTGGTGAAGTCATGCGCGGTCAGCACGTTGGCCAGCCTCTCGCCGGAGCTTTGCGTCAATGCTGAAGCCGACTTGGCGATCTCGACCGCGGCATAGGCGGGCAGCGTGTAACCTTCCGGCACGATGTTTTGTCCGGCAAAGCTCTGCAGCACCTTGGGGTCGGCGACATCGGCCCATTCGGGCGGCGCGATCATCAGCGTGCCGACGGCATAAGGCACGTCGCCGAGCGGCGCGCGCAACGCTTCGCCGCCGGCAAACACCATGCCGGTATTTAGCTGGCCAGCATCCCGGCCCATAATGGCGACATCATCGCCGTCGCCGCCGGCAAAGACATGCGTTGCGCCGGCTTTCCTAAGTCGGCCGATCAGGCCAATCTGGTTATCGAGCTGCGGCCGGAACGTGTCGACGAAAACCGGCTTCAGCGCCGCTTGCTCGGCGGCTGCCCGAAACGTCTCGGCCATTTCGCGGCCATAGATCGTGCCGTCGTCGACTATGGCGAACAGCTCGGTCTGCCATAGGCGGGTGAGGATGGCAGCGACGGCATTGCGCTCGTCGTCGCCGCGCGGCCCGAGACGATAGATCGGCCATCCGGTCTTGGCGCGCCGGTCGGTCAGGCTTTCCGTGCGAACGCCGACTGTGATCACCGGTATGCCGGCATCCTTGAGGATCGGCAGAGCCGCCTCGATTGCGTCGGTGCACAAAAACCCGATGACGACGTTGACCTTGGCCGCGGTGAATTCCCGCGCGGCGGCGGCGCCACCGTCGGCCGTGCAGGCGTCATCGATCGTCCTGATCTCGGTACCGTCAGCTTCAGCCGCCATTGTCGCGCCGGCCTCGATCTGTTTGCCGAGGATTGCCGACGGCCCCGACAAAGGTGCCGCGACGCCGACCCGCAGCGTCTCGGCGCTCGCACTACCGGCGACCGAGAGCCAGGCCAGCACCGCTATTGTGGTTGTCCAACGTCGCATGCGAGCGAAGAATTCCTCCGCGCCGATCGCGTGTTCTGCCGGCGCCAATGCCGTCAAGACCTAAAGGCTGGCCAGCTTTGGCGCAACACGCGAATTCGGGATATAGGTCAAGCACTTCGCTTGTGGCCTGCAATATCCCCCCATATATAACGGTTGGTTCTGACTAGTGGAAAATCATCGGTGCTGAAGAAGAATGACATCGGGCCGCAGGCCTACCGCGACGCGATGGCCCATTTTGCTGGCCATGTGCATGTGGTCACCACCGATGGCCCTGCCGGCAGGCGCGGCGCGACGGTGATCGCGGCCTGCTCGGTGTCGGACACGCCGCCAACCATCCTGGTTTGCCTCAATCGTGAAAATCCCAAGAACGAGCCGTTCGTGGAAAACGGCAAATTTGCCCTGAACACGCTGGCTTCGGATCAGGAGCCGCTGTCGATCGGCTTTTCCGGCATTACCGGCCTGCCGGTCGAGGAGCGTTTCGCATTGGCCGAATGGGATGTGATCTCGACCGGTGCGCCGACGCTGAAGGGTGCGCTCGCCGTCTTCGACTGCGAACTCATCGACTCCAAGGATCTGGCCACCCACCGTGTGCTTTTTGGCAAGGTTACAGGTTTGCGCATCGGCGATAATTTGCGGCCGCTGATCTATCACAACCGCGGCTACCACGCTTTGTAGAGGCTTTCAGATGGCCGCGTCGGCGAAGACAGGATGACCGAGTTGAAAACCGCGTCCGGCGCCGCGGACGATCGACGAGACGCTCGATCTGTTGACCCGTGCGGATTATGTGGCGGACCGGTCGCTGGCAACCGTGCTGTTTTTTATGCGTTCGGTCGACGCGCGCCCGTGGATCGAGGCTGGCGTGAAGCGCGTCGCATAACCACATGTCTGCCAGGGAGAAAATCATGGAACGCAGTATCTATCTCGATGAGGCCCGCGACCCGCTGATCATCGCGGAGGGCTGGATGAGGGACGGCAAGGATGTCGCCATTGCCACCGTGGTCGAGACCTGGGGCTCGGCGCCGCGCCCGGTCGGCAGCCACCTGGTCATCGACGCCGAAGGCAATTTCCACGGCTCCGTCTCGGGCGGCTGCGTCGAAGGCGCCGTGGTCGCCGAGGCGGTCGATGTTATCGATAGCGGCAAGGCCAAAATGCTCGAATTCGGCGTCGCAGACGAGACCGCCTGGCAAGTCGGCCTGTCATGCGGCGGCCGCATCAAGGTCTATGTAGAAAGATTGGGTTGATCTCGAATGGATCCCTATGCGCTGAAGACACTCAACGCCGAACGCCGCGCCCGCCGCGCGGCAATCCTGGTCACCGATCTCGGCGACGGCCGCGACCGTGTCGTGCGCGAGGGCGACCGGGTAGCCGGCGAACTCGGGGCGGCCGTCGCCAAGGCATTTCGCACGGGCAATTCCGGTTCGGTCGAAGCTGAGGGACGGACCTTCTTCCTCAACGCACATCTGCCGCAGCCTCGCCTGGTGGTCATCGGCGCCGTCCACATCAGCCAGGCGCTGGCACCGATGGCCAGGATCGCCGGCTATCCTGTCGAGATCATCGATCCGCGAACGGCCTTTGCCACGCCCGATCGTTTTCCCGATATCGCGCTGCATGCCGAATGGCCAGAGGATGTGCTGACGCGTCAGCCGCTCGATAGCTATACGGCGCTGGCCGCTCTCACCCACGATCCGAAGATCGACGATTTCGCGCTGAAGGCGGCGCTCGACGCCGGCTGCTTCTATGTCGGCGCGCTCGGCAGCCGCAAGACCCACGCCAAACGTGTGGAACGCCTGCTGGCTTCGGGAGCGACCGCCGACCAGATCGCCCGCATTCATGCCCCGATCGGCCTCGACATTGGGGCTGCCAGCCCGGCCGAGATCGCCGTCGCGGTGTTGGCGCAAGCGATCCACGCCTTTCGCTCCCGCGGCCTCGAATCCAAAGGTGCGGTCGCGTGAAATTTGGTCCCGTTGCGATCGATACGGCCGAAGGGGCAGTGCTTGCGCACGCCACCAAGGTCGGAGAGCGCCGCTTCCGCAAGGCGCACAGGCTAAGCGCCGGGGATTTGTCCCTGTTGAAGGCCGCTGGCATTTCCGAGGTCGTAGCGGCGGTGTTGGCGCCCGATGATCTCAGCGAGGACGTCGCCGCCGAAAAGATCGCCGCATCCATGATCCATCGCAACATCGAGGCGAAGCCCGCCGCGACAGGTAGGGTCAACCTCCACGCGCAGGCTGCCGGCATGTTCACCGTCGACGCGGCGATGATCAACGCCATCAACGCCGTCGATCCGACGATCACCATCGCCACGCTCGCGCAGCATGCGCCGGTCGAAAAAGGTCAGATGGTAGCAACGGTGAAGATCATCCCATTTGCCGTCGCCTCCGCTTTGGTCGATGCCGTGGCAAGGATCTGCGCCGGCGGCGACATATTTGCGGTCAACGCCTATCACCCGGTGCGCGTCGGTGTCATCCAGACGGTGCTGCCCGGCATCAAACCCAGCGTGCTCGACAAGACGCTGCGCGTCACCGAAGCGCGCCTGGCGCGTTCGGGCGGCAGGCTGACGGCGGAGCGTCGAACCTCGCATGAAATTATCCCCGTCGCCGAGGCTGCGGCCTCGCTGATCCGCGACAACGATATGGTGGTTATCTTTGGCGCCTCGGCGATGGCCGATTTCGGCGACGTCGTTCCCGCTGCCATCGAAAAGGCAGGCGGCACTGTCATCCGCGCCGGCATGCCGGTCGATCCCGGCAATCTGCTGGTGCTAGGCACTCTAGGCGGCAAGCGCATCATCGGTGCGCCGGGCTGCGCCCGCAGTCCCAAGGAGAACGGCTTCGACTGGGTGCTTGACCGGCTGATCGCCGGTCTCGACGTGACCGCCAGGGATATTGCCGGCATGGGTGTCGGCGGGCTGTTGATGGAAATTCCGACGCGGCCGCAGCCGCGCGAGCCATTGCCGGCCAAAGCCGAACCAAAGGTCGAGATCGTGCTTCTGGCCGCCGGCCGCTCCAGCCGCATGGGCGGGCCGAACAAGCTCTTGGCGCTCTTCGACTGCAAGCCGCTGGTCCGTCGCACTGCCGAACGCGCGGTCGGTTCGAAAGCCGCGGCCACCATCGTCGTCACTGGCCACCAGCGCGAGCGCGTGCGCGATGCACTGTCTGGCCTCGATGTGACCTTCGCCGACAATCCGGATTTCGGCGAGGGTCTGTCTTCGTCGCTGAAGGCCGGCATCGCCAAGATTTCCGGCGACGCCGCCGGCGCCATGATTGTCCTCGGCGATATGCCTGGCGTCGCCTCGGCCGACCTCGACAGGCTGATTGAGGCGTTCCGCAGGTCCGAAGGCCGATCGGTGGTGCGGGCCTCGCACGACGGGCGGCGCGGCAATCCGGTGCTGCTGCCGCGTTCGCTGTTTGCCGCGATCGCTCACCTCGAAGGCGATACCGGCGCCCGCCATCTGGTCGAGGCCGAAGGGCTCGATGTCATCGATGTCGAGATCGGCGAAGGGGCAGCCGTCGACGTCGACACGCGCGAGGCGCTGGAAGGCGCCGGCGGCGTGCTGCAGGATTGACAAACCGAAGCCGAAAAACGCATGGCTGAGGGATGGCCTTTCGTTCCTGCTTCCGGTTCCGCTTGCCTTCCTCCGGCCTCCCGGCCCTGCTGATGGCGATTCTTTTGTCGCTCTCTTGTGCCGCCTACGCCAACGCTCTCGAACTCAAACCCTTCAAGGACGATCTGTTCGCCTACCCGGGCACGCTCTCGTCCGAGAGCAACGGCGCCTATACGGTTGTCGATTATCGTGAGCTGCGCGACATCAACGCTCGTGACGAAGTGCCTGAGCGTCGTGTACACGCGCAATACACCGACACCGGCGTGCGTAAGGTGCAGCAGGATCTCTTGCTGCCGACCGATGCAGGCGATGTCCGCCACATTGCCGTCGGCAAGACCGGGGGCGCCAGCATCATCGTGCTTTATCTGCACGGGCAGGGCGGCAGCCGTAAGCAGGGCAGCGACGACTTCACCTTCGGCGGCAATTTCAACCGCATCAAGAACCTGATGGCCGGCAATGGCGGCCTCTATCTGTCGCCGGATTTTTCCGATTTCGGCGACACCGGTGCCACCCAGATCGCCGCGCTGATCAACCACTATGCCGAACAATCGCCGAGCGCAAAAATCTTCGTCGCCTGCGGCTCGATGGGCGGCTCAATATGCTGGAAGCTGGCCGCCCGCCATGACACCGGCGGGCGCATCGACGGGCTGCTGCTGCTCGGCTCGCTATGGGACGAGAGTTTCTTCTCAAGCCCCGCCTTCAAGCGTCGTGTGCCGGTCTTCTTCGGCCAGGGCAGCAAGGACCCGGTGTTTCCAATCGAGAAACAGGAAGCCTTCTTCCGATCGATTCTGGCCAAATCGAAAGCCTATCCGACCCGCTTCGTCCGCTTCGAGACCGGCACGCATGGCACCCCTATCCGCATGACCGACTGGCGCGGCACGCTCAATTGGATGTTGTCGAAGGCTCCCTAAGGCGCGGTATTGTAGTCGACGACCGTCTGCGGATTTTCCTCGCCGTCATAAGACGCGTCGACATCGTACTGGACCAGGGAAAAATCGCCGTTGCGAAACAGATAGGTCCCTGATGAAGAGGCATCGCCGATGCCACGCCATTTGTTGAAGCTGGTGATCGTCTTGGTCTCTTCGTCGTAATCGGAATTAGTTGCCCAGCCGGAGGTCTGGAAGCCAACTATGGTCATGCCCAGCAATTTGCCGTCGCTGTCATTGTTCTCGTAGCGGATGTCCATCTCAGGTTCGGCGAACTGCAATTGTCTCACGCCAAGCACGTCGTCGCTCATGTAATAGATCGAGTTTTCGTTGTAGGCCGCGGCCGAGCAGGCGAAATGGAAAAGCCGCGTTTCGCTTTCGGGATCACTGGCAGACGCATCCTTGCCCTTATAGTGGATCGAGAAAATGTCCGGCTCCTGCGCCAAAAGATCCTTGTCACACTGGTCGCCATAAGTCGCGGCAAACGCCTTTTTGGCTTGCTCAAGCGCTGCGTCCTTCTTCGGCGGCGGCGGTCCTTCGCCGCAGCTTGCCGGCACCGCATCCTCGAAATCGGCCTTTGAGGGTTTCAGCGCACCCTTATCGATGAAGATCGAGCGAAATGGCGGTTCCTGGATCGAGGCGTTGATCTGGCGCAGCGTATAGCAGCCGGCAAAGACATTTTCGCTGCCGTCCTTGGCCGTCGCCCGGATGGCGACCGGAACGCTATAGTAGACGCTGCCGGCAGCCCCGTCTTCGGATACGCCACCGGTTTTGACTTCGACCGTGTCCGTGCTGTCATAGCCTTTGACGAAGGAATTGAAATCCTTGGCCGGCTTGGTGTCGCCGAAATAATCCCAGGCGCGCGCGAATTCGTGCCGGCTGATGGCACTATAAAGTGACCGGATGACCGCTTCGGCATTCGACCTGTCATCGATATAAGGCGCGTCTGCGGCGAGCGCCGATTGGCCGGCAATGGCAAGAGACACAAAAGCGGTCGCTGCAAAAAGGGCGCGTCTCATCGGGAACCTCCACTCGATGAAAAATCCTATCATATCGATTGCGGCGACGTGGTGACGCTTGAACAATCGCCTGCGAAGGCGCTACCTCTCGCCCTCGGCAGTCGGGCCGCGTGGAGATTTCTTGTGACCATATCAATGTATGAAGCATCCGTGCCGGTATTTTCGGCGAGGCTGAAGGCACTAGCCAATGTGCTGAACATTGCCGAGCAAAATGCGGCTGATCGCAAGATTGATCCGCAGGTGTATCTGACGGCGAGGCTGGCGCCGGACATGTTTGCCCTGACCAGGCAGGTACAGATTGCCACCGATCACGCCAAAGGCGCCCCGTCACGGCTTGCGGGACGCGAGGTGCCAAAATACGAGGACAATGAGGCGAACTTCGCTGATCTGCAGGCCCGCCTTACCAAGACGCTCGATTATCTCGCGACATTTTCGGCGGCCGAATTCGATGGTTCAGATGACAGGATAGTCGAACTGCGGCTTGCGGGACGCGAGGTTTCGATGCCGGGGATGCAGTATCTACTGCATGCCGCCATGCCCAATTTCTATTTCCACCTGACCACCGCCTACGACATCCTGCGCCACAACGGCGTGCCATTGGGCAAGTCGATCTTCCTCGGATCGCGTTGAGATCCGCTCGGGAGATATCCGCCACGGCGGATATCTCACAGTTGTTTAGCGCAGGGACATTTCCCGGGCGATGCGCGGGAAATCGGCCGGCTTGACGCCGATATCGGCGCGACCGGCATTGCTCATCGAATGGAGCAGCGCCAGCGCCGCTCGATAGCGCAGCTGTTCCCGCGGACGCGGACGAGCGAACATTTCAGTGAAGAATCCCATGATTCAAGCCCCTTATTGAACCTCCAAGGCGGTCAATATAAGCAGATCATGACGATTGTGCAGTGCAGCATTCGCATGGCAGCCATGCTGCCCTGATCTTTTTTGACATAATTCGGCTGGTCCGGCGAAACTTCTGCGGCGCTTTGACCGTAGGCGTCTATGCCGGCACTTGGCCGGTTTTTTCCTCGCCATTCCTGGCGAACTTCCGGACTGCATGAAAATGCAGTCCGGCTTTTTATTAGCCGCAGGGATAAACCCTGTCCGCCGGCGTCCCGGGAAAGTCGTCTGACCTTCCATCCGTGGGCTTGGAAGCGGGCGACGCTTTCCTGTATGCTATTGCTTCCTCCTCGCGCAGCCGCGCAAAATTCCCGCCGGAGAAACTCCATGCACAAACGCCGTCTCGGCCAGACCGATCTTTTCGTGTCGCAAATCTGCCTCGGATCGATGACCTGGGGCCAGCAGAACACCGAGGCGGACGGTCACGCCCAGATGGATCTGGCGTTTGCTCGCGGCGTCAATTTCATCGACACCGCCGAACTCTATCCGATCCCGCCCAAGGCGGAGACACAAGGCCGTACCGAGACATTCATCGGCAATTGGATGAAGGAGAAGCGCAATCGCGACCAGGTGATCATCGCCTCGAAGGTAGTTGGTCGCACCGCCAACACTTGGTTTCGGGGCGACCGCCCGTCTAAGCTGGTGCGCGCCGATATCTTCGACGCTATCGATAAGTCACTCGCCAGGCTCAACACCGATTACATCGACCTCTATCAGATCCATTGGCCGGAACGCGACGTGCCGTGGGGCGCCAATCCGAACCGCATCGGCACCGTACCGCGACGCTCCGATGCCGCCGGCGTGCCGGAAGGCGAGACGCCGATCGCCGAGACGCTTGCCGTATTTGATGAACTGGTGAAGGCCGGCAAGATCCGCCATTTCGGCCTGTCGAACGAGAATTCCTGGGGCGTCATGCGTTTCATCGCCGAAGCCGACAAGGGCCTCGGCCCGCGCGTCGCCTCGCTGCAGAACGCCTATAATTTCGTCAATCGCACCTTCGAGGTGAACCTTGCCGAAGTCTGCGAGCGCGAGCAGGTGTCGCTGCTTGCCTATTCGCCGCTGGCGCAAGGCTATTTGACCGGCAAATACGATCATGGCGCGCGGCCGCAGGGCTCGCGCTCGCAGTTGTTCAACCGCGGCCAGCGCTACGAGACTCCGAATGCTGCCGACGTGCAGCTCGAATACAACCGGTTGGCGCGCACCTTCGGCATGGAGCCGGCGCTGTTTGCCAATGCCTATGTCTCGAACCGGCCCTTGGTCACCTCGAACATCATCGGCGCCACCACCATTTCGCAACTCGAAATGGCGCTCTCTTCCGCCGACGTGGTCTGGACCGAGGACATGCAGAAAGCCGTTGATGCGATCCACCAGCGCGTCGGCAATCCGTGCCCTTGATGCGTCGGGACGCGGTTGTCCGATCGTCATAAGGAGAGGGGAACAGCCATGGACTTCCGGATCGACGCGGTGCGCGCGAAATTTCCGGCCTTGTCGCTGACCGACAAGGGCCGCCGGCGCATCTATCTCGACAATCCTGCCGGCACGCAGGTGCCGCAGTCGGTGGCGGACGCAGTATCGCGTTGCTTGCTGACCACGAATGCCAACCTCGGCGGCTTCTTCGACACCACCGTTGCAGCACAAGGCATCGGGGACGAGGCCCATCTGGCGATGGCGGATTTTCTCGGCGCTGCGAGCCCGCAGGAAATTATCATCGGTGCCAACATGACGACATTGACCTCCCACATGTCGCGAACGCTCGGCCGCACGATGAAGCCCGGGGACGAGATCATCCTCACCCGCATGGACCATGAGGGCAACGTCTCGCCTTGGCTGCAACTGGCAGAAGACCTTGGCCTTGTCGTGCGCTGGCTGCCCTTCGACCAGCAGAGCTGGCAGATCGAAGAGGCGGCGCTCGCCGCGCTGCTTTCCGAGAGGACGCGGCTCGTCGCGCTCAACTACGCCAGCAATCTCACCGGGTCGATCAACCGGGTGAAGGCGTTGACCGGCATCGCCAGGCGGGCTGGTGCGTTGGTCTACGTCGATGCCGTCCAGTTCGCGCCGCATGGCCTGATCGACGTCCAAAACCTCGGCTGCGATTTCCTGATCTGCTCGGCTTACAAGTTCTTCGGCCCGCATATGGGGATTTTGTGGGGCAGGCTGGACGTTATCGATGCGCTTAAGCCGTATAAATGCCGTTGCTCGTCCAATGCCTTGCCGGAGCGCTTCGAGCTCGGCACGCCGCAAATTGAATTGATGGCCGGCCTGTCGGCGGCTGTCGATTATTTTGCCGAGTTGGGCGCGGCAGCCGGCGCGCAAGGATCGCGTCGGCTGAAAATCGCCAAGGCCTTCGAAGTTTCAATCGCTTACGAGAACCCGCTGGCGCAACAGCTGATCGACGGTTTGTCGGATATTGCCGGCCTGACCATCCACGGCATCACCGATCCGAAGCGGATCAATGAGCGTGTGCCGACGGTGTCGTTCACTGTCGAAGGCATCGTGCCGGAGACGATCGTGCGGCAGATGAATGCCGAAAACATCTTCCTGTGGTCCGGCCACAACTACGCCTGGGAGATCGTCCACCAGCTCGGCATTCCGGCCGAGCAGGGGGTGGTGCGCATCGGCATCGCTCATTACAACACTTCAGCCGAAATCGACGAGACGCTGGAGAGCGTGCACCGCGTTGTCGCCATGCTGAGGCAGGAACGATCCTGAGCGGCCCTCGCGGGCGGATCATCGCTTGTGGGCGCCGCCAAAACCGGTGAGAAAGGCGGTGAGATTGTCGCCGAGCTCGTCGCAGAGATAGCCGCCTTCCTGGACGATGACCGTTGGCAAGCCGAGCCCGGCGATCACCTCGCCAATGCGCGAAAAACCAGGCGTGCTCACCGACAGCCCGCCGAACGGATCACCTTCGAAGGCGTCTAGCCCCAGCGCCACCACAAGCGCATCGGGCGAGAAGGCCTTGATGCGCTGGAACGATGCCTCCAGCGCTTCGAGGAACGTTGTATCGCCTGATTTGCGCGGCAGCGGCAGGTTGAGATTGTAGCCGAGGCCGCGCCCTTCGCCGCGCTCGTCGCCATGGCCCCAGAAAAACGGGTAAAAGCGCACCGGGTCGGCATGCAGCGACACGGTGAGCACGTCCGGCCGGGCATAGAAGATGCCTTGCGTGCCGTTGCCGTGGTGGAGGTCGACATCGAGGATCGCCACCCGCGCCGCCTGTTTGCGCAGAACCTGTGCAGCGACGGCCGAATTGTTGACGAAGCAGAAGCCGCCGGCGACATCGGCAAAGGCGTGATGGCCGGGCGGCCGGCACAGCGCATAGGCGGCCGGCGCTCCAGACATCACCGCCTCGGCGGTTTCAACCGCGCTCCAGGCGCTCCAAAGCGCGCTCTGCCACGTCTCGCCGGAGATCGGGCAGGCGGTGTCGGCCATGTGATAGCCGGCTTGGCCGACCGCCGAGGCCGGATAGGAGCCGTTCCGCGCGATCGGATGGATATTGGGGATGACCTCGGCCGAGGCGCCCTCGATGCGCTGCCAGCGCGCGAAGATGTGCTGGAGAAAATCGAGATATTCCGGCGTATGCACCGCCGCAATCGGGCTGAGTCCGTGATCCCGCGGCCGTTCGATCGTGCAGCCGGCAGCCTTTGCGCCGGCCAACAATCGCTCGACCCGTTCCGGCCTTTCCGGATTGGGCTGCGGCGCGCCGCTCGAGAGGAACGCCTTCGGGTCATGGCGCTTCTGTTCTTCGGCATAGAAGGCTTTCATGTTGGCTCCTCCGGTGCATCGGCAAAGGCGAAAAAGGCGTCGCCGACGATCTTCTGCACCTGCTCGTAGCTGGACCAGGCAATGCCCAATCGTTCGTAAAAAGCCTTGGCGGTCTCGTTGTCGGTATCGACGGACAGCCTGAGATAGGCGCCGCCGCTCTTCCGGCATTGCGCCGCGACTCGGCGCAGCAGGCGTTCGCCGATCCTGCGGCCACGAAAACGGTCCTCGACATAGAGGTCCTGCACATAGACGCCGGGCCGTCCCATCCATGTCGAGAAGATCGGGAAATACAGGCAAAGCCCGGCAAATTCGCCACCGATTTCGGCAATCAGGGTCGAGAAGCCAGGCTTTTCGCCAAAGCCATAGGTGCGGAGATCCTGAGCTGTCGAGGTGATCTCCTGATGTGCGCCGACATGCGCGCCGAGCCGCAGGAGCGCGGCGTGGATGGTTTCGACGTCCTCGACGGTCCCGGGCCGGATGACAATGTCTCTTGACGGTGGGTTGGTCACGGTCGCATCTCAGAACGCCACGCGGTCGCCGCCCTTGAGCGCCAGCATCTGCCGCGCCGCGGCCGGCGTCGCGACGTCCAGCGACAATCCGTCGAGCACGCCGCGGATGCGGCGCACCTGGTCGGCATTGGACTTGGCGAGCTGGCGCCCTTCGTAGAGGCTATCCTCCAGCCCGACGCGGACATTGCCGCCCATCGCCGCCGCAATCGAGATCATCGGCATCTGGTGGCGTCCGGCGGCCAGCACCGAAAACCGGTAGCTGTCGCCGAACAGTTTGTCGGCGATGCGCTTCATATGGATCAGGTTTTCTGGATCGGCGCCGATGCCGCCAAGAATGCCCAAAACAAACTGGATGAATAAAGGTCCGGACACCAGTCCACGATCGCGAAAATGCGCCAGCGAATAGAGATGGCCGACATCGTAGCACTCGAATTCGAAGCGCGTGCCGCAACCACGCCCGAGCTTCTCGAGCACCGTCTCCATGTCGGCAAAGGTGTTCTTGAAGATCGTGTCACGGGTAGCCTCGAGCAGCTTCGGCTCCCATTCGTGCTGCCATTCTCGCGGCCGCTCGAGCATCGGGAACAGCGCGAAATTCATCGAACCCATATTGAGCGAACACATTTCCGGCTCGGCCCTGAGCGGCGCGGCCAGCCGCTGGTCGAGCGTCATCAGCGACGATCCGCCGGTGGTGATGTTGATCACCGCATCGGTCGCCTGCTTGATGCGCGGCAGGAACTGCATGAACACCTCGGGGTCGGCGGTCGGCCGCCCATCCCTAGGGTCGCGGGCATGAAGATGCAGGATCGAAGCGCCGGCCTCGGCGGCGGCGATCGCGTCTGCGGCGATCTGGTCCGGCGTCACGGGCAGATGCGGCGACATCGACGGGGTGTGTACCGACCCGGTGACGGCACAGGTGATGATGACTTTGCGCGACGCCATGGTTCGCCTCTCAGCCTTCGACCGGCAGGTCGAGCTCGCCGGCCAGCACCTCGAGCGAGTCGCCGATGATGGATATGATCTCGCCGATCTGCGCGGCGGTGACGATCATCGGCGGCGCGACCATGAAATTGTCGCCGTCGACACCGCCCTTGACCTTGCGTCCGTAGATGATCAGGCCGCGCTCATAGGCGAGGTCGAGCAGGCGCTGGGTGGCCTTTTTCGCCGGCTCTATCGGCCTCAGCGTGTCCGGATCGGCGACCATTTCGGCACCGGTGAGCAGGCCCTTGCCGCGGATGTCGGCGATGAACGGAAACCGCTTCGCCAATCCCTTCAGCTCGTCCATCAATAGCTCGCCCATGACAGCCGCGTTGGCGATCAGGTCGAGACGGTCCATCTCGCCGAGCACGGCGAGCCCGGCGGCGCAGGCGAGCGGGTTGCCGGCGTAGGTATGGCCGTGCTGAAAGCCGCCCGATGCGAGCAAAGGCTGCACCAGCCGCATCGGTGCCGCCAGCGCACCGACCGGCGCATAGCCCGAGCCCAGCCCCTTCGACAGCGCGACGATGTCGGGCTTGCAGTTCCAGTGGTCGCCGCCGAGGAATTTTCCGGTGCGGCCGGCACCGCTCATCACCTCGTCATGGATGAGCAGGATGCCGTAGCGATCGCAAATCTCGCGGATGCGCGGATAGTAGCTGTCGGGCGCCACCAGTGCTGCCGTGGCAGCGCCGCCGACCGGCTCCATGATGAAGGCGAGCACGCTCTGCGGTCCCTCGGCGAGAATCTTTTCCTCCAGCATGTCGGCGTAGCGGATGCCGCGCTGTTCCATCGAAAGATTGTCGCGGTCGCGCCAGGCGATGGGCGCCGGCACGGTCGGCATCATCTGCATCACCGGCACAAATGTTTCGGACAGCGCATCGTCGCCGGTAACGGCGAGCGCGCCGAGCGTGCCACCATGATAGGAGGGAAAGCGCGAGATCACCTTCCAACGGCTGGGCTGGCCGGTGGCGACCGCCCATTGCCGCGCCAGCTTGATGCAGGATTCGGTCGCTTCCGAGCCGCCGGAGACAAAGAAGATGCGGTCCATGCCTTCAGGGAGTTTGGCGGCCAGCTGCCGCGCGAGCTCCTCGGCCGGTTCGTTCTCGAAATGCAGACGGTAAGCGAAGGTGGCGCGGTCCATCTGCCGTTTCATCGCGTCGAGCACGTTGCGATTGGAGTGGCCGATATTGGCAACCATCGGACCGCTCGATCCGTCGATGAAGCGGCGGCCATCCTGCGTCCACATGTAGATGCCTTCGGCGCGGTCGATCAGCGGCCGGCGCAGGCTGGACAGGTAGAACAGATGCGAGGCTTCGCGGGCTTCCGGGGCAGGGGACTTCAGCATGTCATGACTTTCCGAGATAGCGGTCGAGGACATTTCTGGTAACACGCTCGACCATCGCATCCTGCCTTAGCAGGCCGGCAACCCATTCGCAGCTTCCGGCGTGAAACACCTCGCCTTTGCCGCGCCGGAAATTGACGATCATGCCGTTGCCGCGTTTGACCTTGTCGAGATTGGCGTCGCTTGCCTCGCCGAACAGCGTTTCGGCGGTGAAGCGGCCGTCCTCGTCGCCGAGGAACTGGTCCTCGAACGGAATGTCGGCGCTTTCCTCGACCTGGGCAGCCATGCCGACCGCGAGCACCTGCAGGCCGTCCGGTGCGCCGCTGTCGGGCGTGGGGTAGGGCAGGCCGCCGCGGATCTCGAAATCGAGCCCATCGACCTCATAGCCATAGACATGGCTGTCGGCGCCGAGCAGGTCGCCATAGTAGATGCCGGTACCGCCGAAGGCCCAGTGCTCCGGCCGGTAGACCGGAAAGCCGCGCACGCCGCGCGGCGCGCAGCCGCCCCAGCCGGCATAGACGCCTCTTGTCGCGTTGAGGCCGAAGGTCGCCGCACCCGGCCGGCCGATTTCCGGCGCTTCCCAGGAATTGGTGGCGCGCCTTATATCGCCGCCGCGATAGGCCGGGTCCTCGGCGCGGGCGCGGTATTTGTAGCAGACCTGCCGGCGGCCTTCGTCCTCCAGCCTGGTCTGCCACATGAAATTGCCGGCAAAGCGCGCCGCATGGCCGCCGCGCTCGACATAGGTGTCGACCGCATCGCGCATTTCCCAGGTCCAATATTCGTCGTGGCCGACGAAGACGACGCAGTCATAGCCGTCGAGGATGTCGGGCGAAAAATGCAGGTCGTGCTGGCTGGCGAGATCGACGGCGTAGCCGGAACGCTCGGCGAAGCGGAAGAAATGGCTGTCGTAGCTTGCCCAGCCGGCTGAGGCGTATTTCTTCGAATGGCCGGTGGCAAAGGCCCATTCCATATGCGGATAGCGCGGCACGGTTTTCGGCGGCACCGCGACTTCGAGCGGCACGCGCGGCGCATCCTTGGGCAGCACGACGAAGCCGCGGCACCAAGGCCGCTGCGTCGACACCATTCGTGCATACTGGTCGCGGGCCGGCCCGGTGATGCCTTCGTAATGGTTGGAACCGCCCCATGTGTTGTAGGCGAGCCAAGTGCCGGTGGCCGCGACCTGCAGCACGCGGCCGGGTTTCTTGCCGGGCTGCGGCGAGACGATGAAAAGGTGATGACAGCGGATCGGCTTGCCGTCGCGACCGTCCGCTTCAAGCGTGACGCGATAGGCGCCGGATGGCCAGTCGTCGCCGATGCGAAACTCGAACGACGCCTGCCAGCCGCAGCCTTCGACCGAACATTGATCCGGCGTATCTTGCCAGCGCGCCGCAATCCCGGTCCTTTCGAACATTGTCGTTTCCGCGCCGCCGTCGCGGATGATCGCGATGCCGAAACCGGCGGCCGTCGAACTGACATGCAGCGCCACCATCTCGCCGGGGCGATAGGAAAAACGGTCGCTGTAGCACCAGATTTCGCCGCGCCCGCCATCCATACCGGGCCATTCCCAGTAATGGCTGCGCACCGCCTGGCGTCGCTGCTCCGGCGTCAGTCCGAAATCGGGAAACTCGGTCGGCAGATGGTTCATGGACACCGCTAAGGTCGAAGGCCGCCATTTCGGCTATCCGCCGGCCAAGCGTCAATTGGAAACGATCGGGCCAGCCATTGCCGGGCTGCTCACTTGGCCTTGCCTGACAAACAGACTATCTCACAAAGGGCGGCATTGTCCGCCACGGGAGCCGATATGCTGAGAGTGCAAAAGGTCAGGGTCAACGATATCTACGTGCCGACCGCGCGCAAGAAGACGCTGCATCCCGAGACCGTCCGCCATCTGGCCGAGGACATTCTGGAAAACGGCATGAAGATGCCGATCCAGGTGCGCCATGACGGCAAGCGCCATATCCTGGTCGAAGGGTTGCATCGGCTGGAAGCGGCCAAGTGGCTCGGCGAGACCGAGATCGACGCCTATCTGGTGCAAGCCAAGCGCCACTGAAGCCACTCAGTTCCGTCGCTCGAATCTCCGGTCCCGCGGATTTTTTCGCGGACCGTGTCGGCTTGCGTCTTGTTGGTTCGTCCTAGACACGGAAGCCAAAACCGACGTGTGAGGAACGCCATGACCACCAAGCTCGACATCGCCCCCAACTCCGACCGCGAGCTGGTTCTCGCCCGCATCATCGATGCGCCGCGCGAGAACGTCTATCGCTGCTGGACCGAGCCGAACCTGTTGACGCAATGGTTCTCGCCGAAGCCGTGGACGACGCCGCGCGCCGAAATGGATGTGCGGACCGGTGGCTCCACCCTTGTCGTCATGGCCGATCCCGACGGCAAGGAGTTCCCGAATCCAGGCATCTTCCTCGAAGTCGTACCGGGCAAAAAGCTCGTCTTCACCGATGCCTATACGAAGGCGTGGGAGCCGTCCGAAAAGCCGTTCATGACGGTCGTGCTGACCTTTGAGGACGAGGGCGAGGGCAAGACCCGCTACATTGCCCGCGTCGCGCATTGGTCGGTCGCCGACCGCGAACAGCACGAGAAAATGGGTTTTCACGACGGCTGGGGCCAGTGCGCCGAACAGCTTGAGGAGGTCGCCAAGCGGCTTTGATGCAAACGGGAGAGGGAGACTGACGTGTCCAGATCGATATTTTTCGCCATTTTCGCCTCGGCCGCCGCGCTATTTGCCGCGCCGGGCACCATCAACGCAGAGGAGGCCAAGCCCGCCATGACGACCGCAACCACAACACTGCCGACGCCGGAAAAATCCGGCCTGCTGCCGATCAACGGCCTGAACTATTATTACGCCGTCTATGGCAAGGGCGAGCCGCTGCTTCTGCTGCATGGCGGTCTCGGCACGACCGACATGTTCGCGCCGATCCTGCCAAGACTTGCCGAAAACCGCACCGTCATCGGCGTTGACCTGCAGGGCCATGGCCGCACCGCGCTCGGCGACCGGCCGCTCAGCCTGGAGGCGATGGGCGACGACATGGCGGCGATCGTCAAGGCACTCGGCTACGACAAGGTCGACGTCATGGGTTATTCGCTGGGTGGCGGCGTCGCCTTCCGCATGGCCGTCCAGCAGCCTGAAGCGGTGCGCCGCCTGGTGCTGGTCTCGACCGGCTATGCCGCGGACGGCTTCTATGCCGAGATGCGTGGCCAGCAGGCACAGGTCGGCGCGGCGATGGCCGACATGATGAAGGACACGCCGATGTACAAATCCTACGTCGCGGTTGCGCCGCATCCGGAGGATTTTCCGAAACTGCTCGATCAACTTGGCGCCTATATGCGCAAGGACTACGATTATTCCGCCGACGTGCCGAAGCTGAAAATGCCGGTGATGCTGGTGTTCGGCGACAGCGACATGTACCGGCCCGAGCACGAGATCAAATTCTATCAGATGCTCGGCGGCGGGTTGAAGGACGCCGGCTGGATGCGCGAGAACCTGTCGCAGAACCGCCTGGCGATCGTGCCGAACCGCACCCACTACGATGTGTTCTTCGCGCCGGAACTGACAGCTGCCGCGCTGCCGTTCCTCAATGGCCAGACCAAGGTCAAGACCTGGGACGAGGTCGTCAACGAAACGAACTGACGCCCAGTCAATTGTCTGCCGGCCGTCTTCCGCGAGATGGCCGGCACGTCGCCCATGGGGCCTTGGCCCGGCGCATCGGCCAATCGTGTATTGGCCGCATCACAGCTATAGATGGCGCCATCAAAGCTTTTCAATTGACGCTGCCACGCCTATCGATAGGTATGCCGCCTATCCTCACAGGGCAGGGACGCGGGTGATGGCAAGATATCAGGGCGGGTGTTTGTGCGGCGCGGTGCGCTACCGCGCCGAGGCGGCACCGATCAATGAGCGCGTCTGCCATTGCCGGTTGTGCCAGAAGGCGCTGGGTGCCGCCTTCAACGCGCGCGTGCTGTTCCGCATCGATGATGTGACGGTCGAGGGACCGCTGGCGACGGTGAATTCCTCGCCCGATCTCAAGCGCGGCTTTTGCCCGCGCTGCGGCACGACGATGTTTTCCCGGCGCGATTCCGCCGGCATTATCGGCATCACCACCGGCTCGCTCGATGATCCCTCGTTGTTCAGGCCTGAGATGCATATCTGGACCGCCTCGAAGCAGCCCTGGGTGCAGATCGACGACGGCCTGCCGCAGTTTGAAGGCGCGCCACCTCCGATTTGAGGTGGAATCTGGACAAAATTTAATCCGAAGCGACACGAGATAGCCGGCAAAGCGTCATTGGCGGGCCATCATTGCTGCCTATCTATTGGCGTGCGGGCAGGCAGTCGAGGAGGCGACGGATGAACGACAGCATCAACACCCTGGATGAACTCTTGAGCGATCCGATGATCAAGCTGGTAATGGAGCGCGACCGCGTGCAGCCGGCAGACCTTCGCACGCTGCTCGAAGAAAAGATCCGCCGGGTAGACGATGATGCGCCGGTCAACGATCACTTTGTACCGCCGGCCCACCTCATGGCCACGACCTGCCACAAGCTGTGGTTGTGCAGCTAGGGTCTTGAAGCGGTCAGCCGGAATTTGCCGGCAAATAGCTGTAATGGCTGCGGAAATAAGCGAGCCTGAAGCCGAGGCGCGCATAGTTGCGATACGCCGGCCCGTCACGTTCGGCTCGCGGCGCCTCGATATCGGCCACGAACAGTTTTGCACCGGCCGCAAGTCCGTCGCGCACCATCGCTTCGCCGAGCATTGCATCGAGGTCGAAGCTCGGCGCCATGATGCCGGGCACCGGCGCGTCGATGCCGCTCCAGGCCATGCCGTCGGCGCCGATGAACATCGAGCGCACCGCCGCCACCGCGCCGTCCCGCCGCAGCATGTGATGATGCCAGCCGCGTCGGCCGGCCAGCGCCAGCAACCACGGTGAGGTCGGCAACCGATATTGGCTGTCGATGAACCCAGCCCATTCCCTTGCCGTTGCCGGCGTCACCCGCTCGACCGAGGCATCCTCCGTCGGGAAAAGCGGCTCAGCGGGCAATGGCGTCGCGTCGCGAAAGATGCGTTCCCAGCCGCCCTGACGTTGCAGGCCGCGCGCCTCGAGCCAGCAGCTGAGCGTCGCGGGCTCGGTGTGTGGGTTGGTGTAGAACCAGGGCCGCAGAATGCCGGCGTCGCGATAATGGGCCAGAAACGCGTCGAGCCGGCTCTCGGTGGCCGCGCTCTCGACGCCGAAATTTTTGACACAGTTGAAATGGATGAACGGGATCGTCGTGCAGGTGGTCCAGACGAGATCGCCATCTTCGGCGATGGCAAGGCGTTGCTTTGCGGCAAAGTCTGCCGGGGCGGCGCGATAGAGATCGAGCCAGGCATTGACCTCGGCGCGTTCGATGACGCGGCTGAGGTTGCGAGGTATCTCGTCGACCCCGATGGCGGGCGAGCATGGCTCCGGCGGGACTACGGGCTGCAATTCTGACAGGGCGGCGGGCTGCATGACGTCCTCCACGTGGTGCCTTACACCGTAAGATTAGTAGAGACTAATCTCATGCCGTGAGTTGTCAAGCCGAGGCAGCGACGTGGCCGAAGGTTGGAGGGATAGCGCACCTCTGTCCGGGCGACGTCCGGATGCAAAGCCCTAACAATTCGATTCAAACTTTGTTGGTAGTTTCTTGTTAGGAATCCAGCTTGGTTTGTCCGGCGGCGTTGTCCTGCCTTCGGTCTGTTGTGTTTTGCGTACAGGTCCAGATGCGGTTATCAGGCGTCGTCATCTTTTCGATCGCAGCGCTGTGCCTTGCCGGCTGCACGTCGACCTCCGGCGTCGATGCGCTGCAAGTGCCGTCCAGCGAGACCACCAGCTCGGTTGTGCGCCCCCCCGCGCCGGTGGCGTCCGTGGCGAAAACTGATGCTGCGCCCGCTTTTGCCGAACAGGAGCAGGACGAACAGCCGGTCGCGATGGACGTACCCGATCAGGACGTCGAACCGCCGGCCGAGGTCATCGCGCTGATGTCGCCGCCGAAGCGGCTGACACGCGCGGCACCGGCGATGCTTGCCGAACCGGTCACGCGCTATGGTTTTCGCGATGCCAAGCCGATCAATTTCGGCAAGGCATCCTCGCCGAGGCGTCTCGCCGTCCACGGCGTCGACGTTTCGCGCTGGCAGGGCAATGTGAACTGGGGAAAGCTGCGTGCCCAGGGCGCCAATTTCGCCTACATCAAGGCCACCGACGGCGGCGATCATCTCGACCCGATGTTCACCAGGAACTGGCGCAGTGCCGATGCCGCCGGCCTCAAGCGCGGCGCCTACCACTTCTTCTACTGGTGCCGCACCGCCGGCGAGCAGGCCGACTGGTTCATCCGCAATGTGCCGAGGGTCGAGGGCGCGCTGCCGCCGGTGATCGACGTCGAGTGGAACGGCGACTCCAGCTGCAAGCGCCGCCCGTCGCGGCAAAAGGTGCTGGAGAAGATGCAGGTGTTCATGGACAAGCTCGAGCGCTACTACGGCCAGCGCCCGATCATCTACACCGCGCCCGACTTCTACCGTGACAATCTCAGGGGTGCCTTCCCCGATTATCCATTCTGGCTGCGCGCCGTGGCCGCCCACCCGTCAAAGGTCTATCCCGGGCGCAAATGGCTGTTCTGGCAATATTCCGGCTCCGGCCTGTCGCACGGGGTGAGGGGCCGCATCGACCTCAACGTGTTCCGTGGCGATGAGCGCGCCTGGCGCGACTGGACTGGCGGACGGCAGATGGTGGCTGAGGCGGAATGAGGGCGGTCGCGCCTATTCCAGCTTTGGTGTTTAGCCGAAGCCTCTCCGCGGTCGTCATCCTAGGGCGGAGCAGGAGCGAAGCGACGTCGCGGAGACCCTAGGATCCATGCCGTGATGGTCGCCTAAGAATGCAGCGATGCAGAACGAGTGCCGGTGCCTCCTCTGCTCTGCCGGACATTCGTCGCTCGGAAAGCCAAGCAATGGCTTCCGCTCCTCGCTCCCACCCACGAGATTGGCAGCGCCCTTTCACGACGTCGAAGATTGGCGAAGCCGGTCTCTCTGGGGGAAATGCCCGGCAGGGCGCTGTCCCGCCGGCGTTTCGCACCTTCTGCACTGCCGCGCTGTTCGGAAGGCACGGCATGGATCCTAGGGTCTCCGCGACGTCGCTTCGCTCCTGCTCCGCCCTAGGATGACGACGAGAGGATTGCCCCTCGTCATTCCGTCACTGGCTCATTGAGCATGGCTTCAATGTTGTAGCCATCGGGATCAAGTACAAAACAGGCATAGTAATTCTCTGCATATTCCGGACGCGGGCCGGGTACACCATTGTCTGCGCCACCTGCGTCGAGGGCAGCTCGATAGAACGCGTCAACTGCTGCCCTGCCATTTACCCGGAAAGCGACGTGCACATGGGTCAGCGGTGGTTTGCTGTCCGAATGTTGAATCTCGAACAAGCTGCCGCTGCCGACATCAAAAGCCCAAAACACTCCCTGCTTACCAAAGGAAAGGCGATATCCCAAAGGTCCAAAAGCTCTTTCGTAGAAGAGTTTGCTCTTCTGCAGATCGCTCACTGCAACCGTTATGTGATCAATCATTCCGCACCATCGCGGGACTCTGACACTCGAAGCGGGACGCCGCAACCCTGCAGCACCACATTTTGCCCGGCTCTATGCCTCTACATATTCCGCCAGGCTGACAGCTTTGGGCACATCCAGCCCATCGGCCCGCAGGCCTTCGATATGAAGGCGTATTGCGTCACGAATTTCGGCTTCAACCTCAGGCACCGTCGCACCGGTTGCGATGCAGCCGGGTAGGTCCGGCACGTAAGCGGAAAAATTGTTTCCGGCTTTTTCAATCACCACCGCGTGTCGCATGTCATCGCTCCTCCGGAGCCTTTCCGTAGACGCGCGCTGGCGACCACTCATCAGCTAAACAAATGATTTACGCCTGCCGCAGCGAGAATCGCATCTAGATAGCGCGCTTTGTCGTCGCGGCTCTCTAGGTTAAAAGAATCAGAAATGTTTTTTCGTGCGATCTCTAAGGCTGGAAACACTGCTGTTTCGACCAATGAAGAGGCGGCATACACCAAGTAGCATCGGGTTTCTGTCCCGCCCAAAACCTCGCGCGCATGCTGAAACGTGACATTTGCTAGCGCAGCATTCTTAAGTTCTGCGGGGCCAGCATCTTCTGATTTTCGAAAATCGATTGTCTCAGTTGCGTGATAAGCGCCGTTTCGAATTAGAAAATCCACGTGAAGCTTTCCAGAGGGGCCAACCGGCATGTTGGCTATCACTTTATGTTTGTCAATATCTTCAATCTTGCTGCTGAATATCTGATATTCCTGGAATATCTTCTTTAGATCGCGACTAAGATTAGAAGAAGCTCTGCGGACTCTCGTCTTCTTTGGTTTTTCCACGTATTCCGAAATGATTTCTGAAATCCGCAGTTCGTACTGGCGGTCATCGTCAGTCGAGAACCAGCCGATGTCAGACAATTGAACGCCGGCAAAACGAGAGAGTTCATTCGCTCGGTCGCTTACCGATAACTGACTGTCATCCAAACTGACAAGATTTTCGGCTAACCAGTCAAGCGTCCCGCTTTGGACACCGAAATATTCTAGCAAGGACGGAGAAGCACTAAACCGAACGTCCAATATGTCGCCGAAAACGACAATGCCGACGTTTAGTGTTTCCCCCCGATGCGCGAACGGCATTAGCCGAACGATGGCGTAGCTATAAATATGTGCCATCAGTGAGTCCTTCGCCGATCAATTTCAGCCGGTGCTCGAATTGCGCGCTCACAAACCACTTTGCAAATGACTCTCTCTGTTCCTTCGACAACCATTCGCTTGGCATTCCAAACAGCGCGCGCTCCAATAGGAATTTGCGGCCATCTCTCAACCGAGACAATAGCGTGTCAGCAGCGGAATTAGCAAATCCATGCGCACGACGAATCTGCCGACCGATCTGAACGGTAGGCGACATTGGAGCCAGGGGCAAAGGCGTTTTGCTATTCTGAAGGAGGTCGGAGCAACCGAAATCAATAAGGTGAACGTGCCCAATTTGTTGCCCGGTTCCGCTCGCCGACTCGACCGAGATTATGAAGTTATCTTGGTGACGATCGATATTTCCTGTCACTAGATCGAGAGCATACGTCGAAGAGAGGATGTTGGCTATTTCAGGAGTGAAGATATCGTTCCCGGCTCTGCCTAGCAGCACTCGAGCAGCCTCAATTTCGGGAAGTCTGGGAGTAATTTCCTTTGTGCCATAGATGCGGGTGCCATCAGCAGACTGCAGGACCTTAGGGCTCGCGACTGGGAGATTAAGCGAGTCCGCGATTGAGTTGCATATCCACTCGGTAGCTGGGACGAGTTCCTCCTTCGCTCCGCCCTTCACGACATAATAACTGCCGTCCTCGCCCAATGCGCGTCCCATAACGTGCATTGTTTGATGCGTTCGAACCGGCCGATATTCAACAATCCTGAGTGGAATAACTTCCAACTGCGTCATGAAATCTCATCCCGTATCAACGGCCGCCATGAACATCCCCCGGTTTTAAATCTGATCTGCACTAGGTCTTCAGCTGCACCCGCTCGTCGCCCCACACGTATCGCACTTCTCGCAAGTCCCGTTTCGCACCATCGTGAAGTTATGGCATTCCGAGCATTCGTTGCCGGTGTAGCCCTGCATCAATGATTGCTGGCGCCGGTTGGCGGCGAGCGCTTTGGCTTCGGCTGCTTCTTTCGCGGCCTCGTCGGTGAACAGCTCCGTCGGGTCGGAGGCTTCCGTGTAGACGATGTCCTCGACCAGTTCCCTGGCGCGCTCCTCGTAGTCGCGCTTGTAGGCAATGGCCTCGTCACTGGCCGGCTTCAGCGTCAGCACGTTGGAGCCGGAGAAGGCGGTCGGGGCGGTCCGGGCCGGAGTTCCGGAGCCCAAACCAGCAAAGCCCTTGGGCTCGGCGCCCGACACCAGCTTGACCGGCGAGGCGCCGCGGGTCAGCCCCTTGGAGAAGGGCGTCGCCTTGCCTTCGTTGATGCCGCGCCCGAGTGCCGTCTTGTCGAAATCCGACTGGTCGACATGGGCGAGGTCGTGGCGGCCGAGATAGGAGACGGCCAGTTCGCGGAACACGTAGTCGAGGATCGACGTGGCGTTCTTGATGGCGTCGTTGCCCTGCACCATGCCGGCCGGCTCGAATTTGGTGAAGGTGAAGGCCTCGACATATTCGTCGAGCGGCACGCCATATTGCAGGCCGAGCGAGATGGCGATGGCGAAGTTGTTCATCATCGCCCGGAAGGCCGCACCTTCCTTGTGCATGTCGATGAAGATCTCGCCGAGGCGCCCGTCATCGAACTCGCCGGTGCGCAGATAGACCTTGTGGCCGCCGACGACCGCCTTCTGGGTATAGCCCTTGCGGCGGTTCGGCAGTTTCTCGCGGTCGCGGTAGAGACGTTCGACGACGCGCTCGACGATCTTCTCGGTCACCTGAACGGCGCGCTGTGCGGCCGGCGCCGCGATCAGCTGCTCGATGGCTTCGTCCTCGTCGTCTTCGACGTCGGCAAGCAACGAGGCGTTGAGCGGCTGCGACAGCTTCGAGCCGTCGCGATAGAGCGCGTTGGCCTTCAGCGCCAGCTTCCACGACAGCATGTAGGCGCCTTTGGCGTCTTCCACCGTCGCGTCGTTCGGCATGTTGATGGTCTTGGAAATGGCGCCGGAGATGAAGGGCTGCGCCGCCGCCATCATCATGATGTGGCTGTTGATCGACAGCGAACGCTTGCCGATCTTGCCGCACGGGCTGGCGCAGTCGAACACCGGCAGGTGTTCGGCCTTCAGGAACGGTGAGCCTTCCAAGGTCATCGCCCCGCAGACATGGATGTTGGCGGCCTCGATGTCCTTCTTCGAAAAGCCCAGCGCCGGCAGCATCTCGAACGAGAAATCGTTGAGCTGCTCATCGGTGAAGCCAAACGTCTCCTTCACCCAGTCGGCGCCCAACGTCCATTGGTTGAAGACGAACTTGATGTCGAAGGCCGATTTCAATGCGGCGTTGAGTGCTGCAATCTTGTCGTCGGTAAAGCCTTTTGCCTTGAGCGAGCCGGGGTTGATGCCCGGCGCCTGGTTGAGATTGCCGTGGCCGACCGCATAGGCCTCGATCTCGGCGATCTGGCTCTCGGAATAGCCGAGCGTGCGCAGCGCTTCCGGAACGGCGCGGTTGATGATCTTGAAATAGCCGCCGCCGGCGAGCTTCTTGAATTTTACCAGCGCGAAATCGGGCTCGATGCCGGTGGTGTCGCAATCCATCACCAGGCCGATCGTGCCGGTCGGCGCGATCACGGTTGCCTGCGCATTGCGGTAGCCATGCTCCTCGCCGAGCTCGATGGCGCGGTCCCAGGCGGCCTTGGCATGGTCGGCAAGTTCCTGCTGCTTGAGATCCGAGGCGACCAGCGGCACCGGGTTGACGGCAAGCTTCTCGTAGCCGTCCCTTTCGCCATAGGCCGCGCGGCGGTGATTGCGCATGACGCGCAGCATGTTCTGCGCATTGCGGTCATAGTCGGGGAAGGCGCCGAGCTCGGCGGCCATTTCGGCCGAAGTGGCATAGGCGGTGCCGGTCATGATCGCGGTGAGGGCGGCGCAGATGGCGCGGCCCTCGTCGGAATCATAGGGAATACCCGAGGTCATCAGCAGGCCGCCGATATTGGCGTAGCCGAGGCCGAGCGTGCGGTACTCGTAGGAAAGCTTGGCGATCTCCTTCGACGGGAACTGCGCCATCATGACGGAGATTTCCAGCACCATGGTCCACAGCCGCACCGTGTGCTCGTAGGCTGCGATGTCGATCGTGCCGTCGGCATTGCGGTAGGGCAGAAGGTTGATCGACGCCAGGTTGCAGGCGGTGTCGTCGAGGAACATGTATTCCGAGCACGGGTTGGACGCCCGGATCGCACCGGCCGAGGCGCAGGTGTGCCAGTCGTTCATCGTCGTGTTGAAATGCAGGCCCGGATCGGCCGACGCCCAGGCGGCATAGCCGATCTTTTCCCAGAGATCGCGCGCCTTCAGCGTCTTCAGCACCTTGCCATCCTTGCGGGCGGTGAGATGCCAGTCGCCGTCCTGCTCGACGGCGCGCAGGAAATCGTCCTTCAGCGACACCGAATTGTTGGAATTCTGGCCGGAAACGGTGAGATAGGCGTCCGAATCCCAGTCGGTGTCGTAGGTCTTGAACGACATCGAGGTGTAGCCCTGCTTGGCAAACTGGATGACGCGATAGATGTAGTTCTCCGGCACCGCGTCCTTCTTGGCCGCCTTGATCTCGCGCTTCAGCGCGGTGTTGACCGCCGGATCGAAGCAATCGTCGCCATTGCCTTCGCAGTTGATGCAGGCCTTCATGATCGCTTCGAGATGCTTCTTGACGATCTTCGAGCCGGTGACCAGCGAGGCGACCTTCTGCTCCTCGTTGACCTTCCAGTCGATGAACTCCTCGATATCGGGGTGGTCGGCGTCGACGATGACCATTTTCGCGGCGCGGCGCGTCGTGCCGCCCGATTTGATGGCACCCGCCGCGCGGTCGCCGATTTTGAGGAAGCTCATCAGCCCCGACGAGCGGCCGCCGCCCGACAGCTTTTCGCCTTCGCCGCGCAGGAACGAGAAGTTCGAGCCGGTGCCGGAGCCATATTTGAACAGGCGCGCCTCACGCACCCACAAATCCATGATGCCGCCCTCGTTGACGAGGTCGTCCTGCACGCCCTGGATGAAACAGGCATGCGGCTGCGGATGCTCGTAGGAAGACTTCGACTTGGTCAGCTTGCCGGTGAACGGGTCGACATAGAAATGGCCCTGGCTCGGACCGTCGATGCCATAGGCCCAGTGCAGGCCGGTGTTGAACCATTGCGGCGAATTCGGCGCGACGCGCTGGGTGGCCAGCATATAGGCGAGCTCGTCGCGAAAGGCGCGGGCGTCTTCCTCCGACTTGAAGTAGCCGCCCTTCCAGCCCCAATAGGTCCAGGTGCCGGCAAGCCGGTCGAAGACCTGGCGGGCGTCGGTCTCGGAACCGTAGCGCTCGGCTTCCGGCAGCTTGGCCAGTTCAGCCTCGTCGGCGACGGAGCGCCACAGGAAGGAGGGAACTTGCGTCTCTTCGACCTTCTTCAGCCGTGCGGGCACGCCGGCTTTGCGGAAATATTTCTGCGCCAGGATATCGGCGGCAACCTGGGAGAACTGCGCCGGCACGTCGATGTTGTCCAAGCGGAACACCACCGACCCGTCCGGATTCTTGATCTCGGAAAGCGCCTTGCGGAATTCGATCTCCGCATAGGCAGATTGTCCTGGCTTGGTGAAACGACGCTCGATGCGCATTGGTCCGGTCCCTTTTGTCTACATATAGCGCTTTTCCCAGAGGATTTCTGCCCTCTTGACGAAACGCGCATGCCCGCCGTCTGCCGGCGTTCGAAAACCCCGGCTCTCATCTTCACAGTCTCCGCCGCCCTGCCGGTCGAACCTCTTGCGAGGCCGCTGTCCAACATGCTCACGGACCCTGTGGGTCCCTCAAAAACTGAAAACTTTTTGTAACGCCCTCGGTCGAGGGAAATTCACATTATCTAGCGTCGAACCTATCTGCAAACACTAAATATAGTGTTAACAGACAATTTATTCAAGCCCGACAATCCTCCCCTTTCGCCCCCCAAGGCTTCAAAATCCCACGCCTCCGCCGGCCTCGTAAACAGGCGGGAATGCGGATCAAAACGCACATATTCCGGGAAAAAGACCGGCCTCGAAACTTTTCCGGTCGCACTCTCAACAGGAGCGCATGGCCTATAAAAGGCGACTCGTTTTGCGCCGTCAAGGATTCGTTTGCGTAGCTTTTATGACCCCAACATCTTGTGTGTCACATATGTGGATAACGGGGATAGAAGCGGAGCGCAGCGAGGAAGGTTCGGCGCCGCGCGGAGGTGCTTCGGCGATGGCGTTCGCGGCACCTGACCGCGGCTATGCGCCGCTCGGGCTCAGGAGAACCGGCGTGGATCGGCGCAGAAATGGGCGATGATCTGGCGAAGGTCCGGTTCATGCACCATGCCCACAGCCTCGGCGGCGGTGACCCACTTGCGGGTGCGTGCCCGCTTTTCCTTCCACCGGTCGGCGACCTTGTCGACCTGCAGCGGGAACACCAGAACCTCGCACGGCACTTCCTCGCCGGAATCCAGCACCTTGGCGTAGAAATAGCGGCCGGCCTCGTGATGCGAGATCGTGCCGCGCAGCCCGGCCTCCTCGCCGGCTTCGCGCGCCGCCGCTTCGCAAAGCGGCTCCTTCGCTTCCGGCCAGCCCTTGGGAAGCACCCAGCGGCCGGTATCGCGGCTGGTGATCAGCATGATTTCGACGCCGTCCCCGCTATCGCGCCAGGGCAACGCTGCAACCTGCAGGCGGGACGGCACCGCGCCGAAGAGTCGCTGGACCCTTTCGGCCAGATGGTTGTGCGTCGTTGGCCTCGTCAACATCGGAGAAGCTTGCCCCAGCTTCCAGAATCATTTGCCGTCTCATGAATCTTACGGCTAATTATAAGCAATAAAAGTAAAAAATGTTTCATGGACCAGCGAAATTCTGCCGATTTGCGCCGGTCCCGCCCAGATGGCGCGGCCGCGCGAGCATCACGTGGGCATTTGTCGGTCGCGGATGGTGCCTTGGGCGACCGGCTACAATGAGCGGCGGTGCCGCGAATCAGCCGGCGTGATCGTCGGCGATCGGCTTCTGGTAGGTGAAGCCCATGTCCCAGGGGAAATAGATCCAGGTGTCCTGGCTGACCTCGGTAACGAAAGTGTCGACCATCGGCCTGCCTTTTGGCTTGGCATAGACGGTGGCGAAATGCGCCTTGGGCATCATGGCGCGCACGATGCCGGCCGTCTTGCCGGTGTCGGTGAGGTCGTCGATAATCAGCACGCCAGCCCCGTCATCCACGAGCAGCGCCGGCGTGACCTCCTTCAGCACCTGCAACTGCCCCTGGCTGGTGTAGTCGTGGTAGGAGGCAACACAGACCGTCTCGATGATGCGGATGCCAAGCTCGCGCGAAATAATGGCGGCCGGAACCAGTCCGCCGCGCGTGATGCAGACGATCGCCTTCCATTGCCCCTTGTTGGCGCCGGCAAGCCGCCAGGCGAGCGCGCGCGCATCGCGGTGGAACTGGTCCCAGGAGACCGGGAAGGCTTTTTCGGGCAGGGACATCTTCGCGCACTCCGCAAAGCGCGCATCGCGCGCAGACACTATGGAATGCGCGCGGAATTAACTGGAAAGGCTTGGCCTTGGCAAGGGGAGTGGAAAGCTATCCCGGTGAAGCTACCGCGACAGGAAAGCCGCCACCGGTGCGGTGCGCAGCACCGTCCGCGTGACCCCGCCGAACAGCAGCTGGCGCAGCCAGGAATGGCTGTAGGCGCCGAGCACGAGCAGGTCCGCACCCGTTTCGGCGACCCTGGTCTGGATGATGTCGTCGACCGAGGCGCCGCCGGACCTCAGCACCGAGACGCTGACGGTCGCGCCGTGCCTGGACAGCGAGGCGGCGATTTCCGCGCCGGCCGTTTCCGGCGCCTCGTCGAGCGTATCCGGCGGGTCGATGACGACGATGTCCGTCTTCTCGGCCTCGATGATGAAGGGCAGGGCATCGAAGGCCGCGCGCGCGGCTTCCTTGCTGCCGTTCCAGGCGAGCAGCACATGCTTGAAGCTGGTCACCAGCGGACCCGAGTGCGGCACTACCAGCACCGGCCGGCCGGCGTCGTAGACCAGCGTGTCGACGTCGGCGCTCGGGTCGCTGCCCGATTCGCGTTGGGCGGCGATGATCAGATCTGCGGTGCGAACGGTCGAGATGCCGGTCAGCGCGCTGTCGCCGGAAAAACTCTCGAGGCTGCGCCATTCGAAGGACAGGCCGGAATTCTCGACGCGATTGTGAAAGGCGGCCTGCAACTTCTCGGCGCGCTCCCGGTTCATGTCGGCCGAAACTTGCAGGAACTCGGTGTCCGGAAAGCCGGTGGCCGAGGTGTAGGGCACGGGCAGCGCCTCGGCATGGATGCCGATCAGATGACTCTGGAACCGGCTGGCCAGCTGGATCGCGCAGTCGAGCACGCGCTCGGCGTCCTGTTCGTTCTGCAATATGGCGACGATGGTCTTGAATCGCATGGCAGTCCCTCACTCCTTACGGCGATCCCATCGTGACAAACGTCACTGCGCGATGCTTGGTTCCGTCACGCCGATCAGCCCGGCTTGTTTGCCTTGATCAAACCCGCCACCATAGCCTCTACATCGGCGCGTGCGGAGTCCAGCGCCTGCTGGCTGCGGGCGCGCACCACCAGTTCCGTCCAGAATTTGCCGTCGCCATATTTCGGATAGGAGCCGATGATCGTTTCCGGATGCGCCTTCTGGATGTCGCCCAGCGGCCCGCCGATCAGGCCTTCGCCGAACGGACATTCCACGGTGGCCGACAGCATTTTGGTGCCGGCCCGCAACGTCGGCACGACATTGTCGAGCATCGCCTGGAAAATCGCCGGCACGCCGGCCATGACATGGACGTTGCCGATGCGAAAGCCCGGCGCAACCGACACTGGCTTGTCGATGTGGTCTGCCCCGCGCGGCATCCGCGCCATGCGCTTGCGCGCTTCCGTGTATTCGATGCCGCGGGCAGCATAGCTTGCCTCCAGCAGGGCGTAGGCCCTGGCGTCGTATTCGCATGGCACGCCAAAGGCCTTGGCAACCGAATCGGCGGTGATGTCGTCATGCGTCGGGCCGATGCCGCCGGTGGTGAAGACATAGGTGTAGCGGGTGCGCATCGCATTCACCGCAGCGACGATCTCGTCTTCCTCGTCCGGAACGATGCGCACTTCCTTCAGGTCGATGCCGATCGCCGTCATGATATCGGCGAGGTGGCCGATATTCCTGTCCTTGGTGCGGCCGGACAGAATCTCGTCGCCGATGACGAGCATGGCGGCGGTGACGATTTCGGTCATGGCAGGCTCCGGCAAACGGGTCGCCTGAGATAGCGCGGCGGGCGGCCGGCGGCAATGCCGCCAAACGACGGATCCACCTGTGCCACCTCCTTGCAGTGGAGCCTTCGGCGGGTGATGCTGCGTGCGGGTTGGAGCCTTGAGCAAGACATGCCGGTACCGATTCTTCTATGGCTGCCCGGCGCGCTGGTTCTGCTGGCGCTCGTCGTGGCAGCCTATCCTCTGCTGGCGACACGGCGGATCGCGGCGAAAGCCGAAAGGCTGGTGCCGGCCAGCGGGAAATTCATCGAGATCGACGGCAACCGCATTCATTATGTCGAGACGGGCGAGGGGCGGCCGATCGTCTTCCTGCACGGCCTCGGCGCGCAGCTTCATCATTTCCGCCACACGCTGTTCGGAATTTTCGGCCCGAACTATCGGCTGATCGCGTTCGACCGTCCGGGTTCCGGTTATTCGGTGCGGGCCAGGGGCGCCAGCGGGCGGCTGCCCGAGCAGGCCGAGATCGTGCGGCGCTTTATCGAGGCGCTTGGGCTGGAGAAGCCTCTGGTCGTCGGCCATTCGCTGGGCGGAGCCATCGCACTGACGCTGGCTGTCGAGCATCCCGAGGCGATTTCCGGTGTCGCCTTGCTGGCGCCGCTGACCCATATGGAACCGGACGCGCGCGAGAAGTTCGGCCCGCTATACATCAACTCGCCGCTGCGGCGCCGGATCATGGCTCATACGGTGGCGATCCCCGCGGCTCTCAAATATGCAGAACGCACGCTGGCCTTCATCTTCGCGCCACAGACGGCGCCGGCCGACTATATGGTCGAGGGCGGCGGCTGGTGCGGGCTGAGGCCAAGCCATTTCTACGCAACATCGACCGATGTCGTGGCCATCGCGCATGACCTTGGCCGCATCGAGAAACGCTATGGTGAGATCACCATGCCGGCCGGCATTCTGTTTGGTGCTTCCGACCGCGTGCTGGGCATCGATATCCACGGCTGGCCGGTGATGGAAAAGATCAGCGGGCTCGATTTCGAACCTGTCGAGGGGCTTGGCCACATGCCGCAATTCGTCGAGCCGGAACGGGTCGTCGCTTTCATCGAGCGCATTGCCGACCGCGCATTTGCGCCGAAGTCCGACACCAGCGGCTGACACCCTCCCGGACGCGGTCTCGGCCGGCAGGGTGCCGCCCCGCGCATCCCGGCCGCCGGGAATACCTCCGAACCTAATCAGGATATCGGCTATTCCTTCACGGCTCCGGTCATCGAGGAAACATAGTGCTCGACAAAGAACGAATAGAGCACCACCACCGGCAGCGAGCCGATCAGCGCTCCCGCCATCAGCGCCCCCCATTCATAGACGTCCGAGCGCACCAGCTCGGTGAGCACGCCGACCGGCACAGTCTTGTTTTCGGACGACTGGATGAAGGTCAAGGCATAGATGAACTCGTTCCATGACAGCGTGAATGCGAAAATGCCGGCGGAAATCAGGCCCGGCACCGACAGCGGCAGCACGATCTTGGTGAGGATCTGCCAGCGGCTCGCCCCGTCGATCAGCGCGCATTCTTCCAGCTCGAACGGGATCGAGCGGAAGTAACCCATCAACAGCCATGTGCAGAACGGGATCAGGAAGGTCGGATAGGTGAGGATGAGAGCGAAGGGCGTGTCGTAAAGCCCAAGGTTGAACACCATCACCGACAGCGGAATGAACAGGATCGAAGGCGGCACGAGATAGGCGAGGAACACCGCGAGGCCGACCTGCCGCGCCCCGGAGAACCTCAAGCGTTCGATCGCATAGGCAGCGAACACCGCAGCCAGCAGCGACAGGAACGTGGCGGCGGTCGAGATGATGATCGTGTTGAGCAGCCAGCCCGGATAGGACGTCTCGAAGAGCAGGTAGCGGATATGCTCGAGCGTCGGATGCACCACCCAGAACGGGTTGAAATTGGCGTAATCGGTCATCTCGAGATTGGGCTTAACCGCCGTGATCGTCATCCAGTAGAACGGAAACAACAGCACGATGACGAATATCAGCAACGGCAGATAGACCGTCACCACGCGGCGCGGCACGCTCTGCAGGTAGCCCATGCCGCCTTCGTCGACTTTCGGGCGTTTACTCGTTTCGATCGCGGTCATGTCAATCTCCGCCGCCCTGCTGCCATTTGCGCCGTTGCAGGCCAAAGTAGCTGAACAGGATCGCCGCCAGCAGGAACGGGATCATGGCGACTGCGATCGCGGCGCCTTCGCCAAGCTGGCCTCCGGAAATGCCGCGCTGGAACGACAGCGTCGCCATCAGGTGGGTGGCATTCACCGGCCCGCCGCGCGTCAGCACATAGATCAGCTGGAAATCGGTAAAGGTGAACAGTACCGAAAACGTCATGGTGATGGCGATGATCGGCGTCAGCAGCGGCAGCGTCACGTAGCGGAACAATTGCCAGCGGCTGGCGCCGTCGAGCGTGGCGGCCTCGTAGAGCGACTGCGGAATCGTCTGCAGGCCGGCAAGCAGCGTGATCGCCACGAAAGGAATGCCGCGCCAGACATTGGCGGCGATGACCGAAGCCCGCGCATTCTCGGGATCGCCGAGGAAATTGATGCGATGGTCGATCAGGCCCATTTCCATAAGCGCCCAGGACAGGATCGAGAACTGCGAATCGTAGATCCACCAGAAGGCGATGGCCGACAGCACCGTCGGCACCACCCAGGGAAGCAGGACGATCGCGCGGAAGAACGATTTGAACGGCAGGTTCTGGTTGAGGATAAGCGCCAGCCAGAGGCCGAGCACGAACTTCAGGATCGAGGCGCTGATCGTATAAAGCAAGGTGTTGAAAACGGAGAGCCAGAAGACGGCGTCGTCCCACAGATATTCGTAATTCTCGATGCCAATGAAGATGCCGGGGCGGCCGATGCGGGCATCGGTGAAGCCGAGCCAGACGCCGAGCCCGAGCGGATAGGTCAGGAAGACCAGCAGCAGTGCCGCCGCCGGCAGCATGAAGCCGAAGCCAAGCGCGTTTCGGCTATCGGCCAAGGTCGCCAGGATGCGAGACAAGATCGAGGGACGCGGCTGAACGGCGGCGGAGGTCACGGCCATGGGTCGGCTCCTCTAAGGTTTCGTAAACGGCCGGGCGGCCATGCGCGATTCGAAGCCGGGCAGCATGGCTGCCCGGCCGAGCCGGCTCAAACGCGATAGTAGCGGTTGGCGCGCTTTTCGGCCTCTTCCATCGCCTCTTGCGGCGTCGCCTGGCCGGTCACCGCCTTGGCGAACATGTCGACCAGCACATAGTCGGCCATGGTCGCCGCCGAGGCATAACCGAGCGGGCCGGCATAGCCGTTGGGCCGCAGCGTCGCCGAGGCCTTGGCGTAAGCGGCATTGTTCGGATCGGCCGTCCAAACCGGGTTGTTGTCGAAGGCTTTGAGCGTCTGGCAGCAATAGCCTGCCGATGACGTGATCCACTGCGACATTTGCGGATCCTCGAACATGAACTGCAGGTAGGCCTTGGCCGCGTTGGGGTAGGGCGTGTAGTCGAAGATCACGGCCGTGGTCACCTGGAACAGCTCGACGGATTTTCCGACCGGGCCGATCGGCAGGTTGGTGGTGCGGATGTCCTTGGCTATTTCAGCCAGCTTCGGATCCTTGTCCTTGTTGATCTTGGCCGTGTTGTAGGCCGAAATGCCGTTGGCGATGACGCTCAATTCGCCGGCCAGGAAGGCGCGGTTGTTGTTGACGTCGAGCCAGCTTTCGGTGCCGGGAATGAAGGTCTTGTAGAGTTGCTGCGCGTATTCGATCGCCTTCAGCGTCTCGGGGCTGTTGATCGTCACCTTGCTGTTCTCGTCGACCATCTGGCCGCCATGGCTCCACAGCAGCCAGTGCGCGTAGTTGTTGCCGTCGCCGACGCCGTGGCCGTGCGTGAAGCCGGCCGGGTGCCCCTTCGCCTGCAATGCCTTGCAAAGCTCGAGCAGGCCTGCCGTGTCCTTTGGAAATTCTGAGAAGCCGGCCTCCTTCACCCAGCTTTCGCGATAGACGATGGCATTGCCGATGGTCGCCAGCGGCAGGCCGAGGAACTTGCCTTGCCGTGTCGCATATTGGTGCGGTCCATCGTGCCAGCCGCCATATTTCGAGCCGAGATATTCGCCTAGTTCCGTCACATCGTGCAGCTTGTCGGGATATTGGTGCGGGTCGTCGAACCAGACGAACATCAGGTCCGGGCCGGAGCCGACATTGGCGGCGACCGCCGCCTTGGGGCGAATGTCCTCCCAGCTTTCCTTGTCGACGCGGACCTCGACGCCGGTCGCTTCGGTGAAGCGCTTGGTGTTGGCCAGCCATTGATCCTCGTCGCCCTGCACGAAAGGCGACCAGCGCAGCAGCCTGAGCTTGGCGCCGTCCTCGGGCTTGTATTTCAACCCCTCTTGAGCAAAGGCGGGAGAGCCGATGAACCGGCTTCCCAAGGCTCCCGCCGCCGCGCCGGCGGTGGTGCGGATCACGTCGCGTCTGGTGAATTTCATGTTCGCTTCCTCCTGCTTATTGTCCTTGCCGTCCTACTGCCCGATGGGTGTTTCGAACCGCTGTCCGGTTTTGCCGTGAAAGAGATGGATGAGGCCAGGCTCGGCCGTAAGCCGGATGGTTTCGCCCGGCGTGAAGGAATGCCGTTCCCGGAAATTGGCGACGATCTCCTCGCCGCCGGCGGTTCGGCCGATGAGCTGCACTTCGGACCCTGTCGGCTCGACCACCGCGACGGTGACCGGAATGCCCTGATGGTCGGACAGCCGTAAATGCTCGGGCCGTATCCCCAGCACGACCGGCTCACCATTGCCGATGGAAAGTGCCGACGCCAACGGGACCGAAATCCCTCCGGCGCCGCGAAATGACGGCGAGCCGTCGCTTACGATCTCGCCCCTGAGCATGTTCATGGCGGGCGAGCCGATGAAGCTGGCAACAAACAGATTGTTCGGCCGGTCGTACAGCTCGAGCGGCGGCCCGATCTGCTCGACGATGCCGTCATGCATGACGACGATCTTGTCGGCCATGGTCATCGCCTCGATCTGGTCGTGGGTGACGTAGACCGTCGTCGTCTTCAGGCGCTGGTGCAGTTCCTTGATCTCGGCGCGCATCTGCACCCGGAGCTTGGCATCGAGATTGGATAGCGGCTCGTCGAACAGGAAGACCTGCGGATCGCGCACGATCGCCCGACCCATGGCAACGCGCTGGCGCTGGCCGCCGGAAAGCTGGCGCGGATAGCGGTCGAGCAGCGGCACCAGTCCCAGGATTTCGGCCGCGCGCCGCACGCCGGCATCGCTCTCCGTCTTGGGAACGCCCTTGAGCATCAGCGAGAACGCCATGTTCTCGGCAACCGTCATATGCGGGTAGAGCGCATAGTTCTGGAAGACCATGGCGACGTCGCGCTCCTTTGGCGCAACGTTGTTGACCACACGTTTGCCGATCGCGATCTGGCCGCGCGAGATCTTTTCCAGGCCGGCGATCATTCTGAGAAGGGTCGACTTTCCGCAACCCGAAGGTCCGACCAGCGTGACGAACTCGCCGTCGTTTATATCGACGCTGACCCCGTGCAGGACCTCGACGGTCCCAAATGATTTGTAGACATCGCCGATTGCGACAGACGCCATCGATCTCCTCCCGATTGATTCCTGCAACGACTTCGAAGGAAACCGCTTTCTGCCTGGCCCGCGGCGACGCCCAGGCTCCTCCCCGGTCACGCGCGATGTAAGACGGTAGCGCTACCAAACCGACCTGTAAAGCACGCCGGCATCACTGGGATATCGACACGCCCTAATCCGAAACCTCGGTCTGCGGCCGGTCGCGGCCGTCGGCGAGCTCGTCGTGCCAGTTGCCGTCGGCGTCCTCGTACTGGATGCCGTCGGTGTTGCCGGCGACCTGCTGTTCGGCCGAAGCGATCTCGGCGGCGCGCAAGGCATCCTGATGGGTGGGGAACGTTTCGGAGAATGTCGAGCCGACCTTGTAGGCCCAGCCTCCGTCATGCTCAACGATCTTGTAGGTCAGTTTCGCCATGAAACCCTCCGGTTGAAAGCCCGTTGCCTCAATGCAGCCTGTCGTCGGCCAGCCTGTCGTCTGGCAGCCTGTCGTCTGCGACCAGCACGTCCGATTCCCTGGCGGCTTCGATCAGTGCCCGGCGCGCATCCGCCGTCGAACGATAACCTTCCAGCACTTTTAGGCAAGTGTCGAGGGCATCACGATGACGGGGCCCGCGATTGAGTGGCCAGACCGTCATCAGGCACTCCGCCGCCTCCTGGGCGCTGCGGATGTGGCGATACTTGCCGACATGGCCGAGTTCGACCACGACCGGCTTTTCAAATGGCTTGCTGTCCATCATCGCCGCCAACGCGGAGCGGCCGATTTGGTTGCAACTGCTATTTTAGCTCAGGCGAAAATAGCTCAATAGCCGCAGCCATTGCGCAGCCAGCGCGCATTCGCCCAGCCGGTGCGGCCGCCGAAATCGACCTGGTACCAGTTTCCGCGCCGGTCGAAGATCTCGGTTTGGTCGCCGTTGAACAATTGCCCGATCATGCGTGACGACGAGTTCGGTCGGGCCCGAACGGCGAGAAAGCCACTTCCGGTTGCCAGATTGTAGTGCTTGGAAAGACCGTGAACCGTACCTTCGCAATATTGCGCCCCGGCCGGCGTCGATGCGGCGAACGACAGCCCGGCCACGACCGCGGCGGCAGCCGCAATGGAAATCCCCCTGAACGACATATCTCTGCTCCCCCAACCCGCCGCGCCCAGCCGCGGCCCCGGCCACTCTACACCGGCAGAGGATCAGTGCGAAGCTGTGCTGGCCCGCCCAGCGAGACGAACCCGCCGTCAGTTCGCCGCCTTCATCCAGTGCTGCATCGTCGTCACCGAGCGGGCAAGCTGCGGCGCCGGGTGGATTTTTTCGCCGAAGGTGGCCGCGGCGCGCCAGCCCCAGCGCGGATCGGCAAGAAAGGCGCGCGCCAGCGCCACCATGTCGGCGCGGCCGTCGGCGACGATCGCCTCGGCCTGTTTCGGATCGTCGATCAGGCCGACGGCCCGCGTCGGGATGCCGACGGCCTTACGCACCGCTTCGGCCAGATGCACCTGGTAGCCGGGCCCAGAGGGCAGCTTCTGCAACGGCGAATTGCCGCCACTCGAGCAGCAGAGATAGGCGACGCCGGCTTCCTTCAGCGCTTTTGTCACTTCGATCGCATCCTCGACGTCGAAGCCGCCATCGACCCATTCCTTGATCGACAGACGCGCGCCCAGCATCAGCCTGGGCACCGCCTTCTTTACCGCCTTGGCGATCTCGACGGCGAAACGCATGCGGTTTTCCAGCGAGCCGCCCCAGCGGTCGGTACGCCGGTTGGAAAGCGGCGACAGAAACTGGAAGATCAGATAGCCATGCGCGGCATGCAGCTCGATGAAGTCGAAGCCGGCGCGCTCGGCCCGCCGCGCCGCGTCGGCGAAGCGTTCGATGATTTGCAGGATCTCGTCGTCCTCCAGCGCCCGCGGCACCTGCCAGCCGGTGTCGTAGGCGATAGCCGAGGCCGATACGATCGGCCACGGGTCCTGATCGGCGTGCAGCGGGCCGCCGCCCTCCCAGGGTTTTCGGTTGGAGGCCTTGCGTCCGGCATGGGCAAGTTGCGTACCGAATTTCGTGCCCGGCGCGGCGACGCGCTTGGCTGCATCCAGCGTGCGTCGCGCCGCCGCCTCATTGTCCTCGGAATAGAGGCCGAGACAGCCATGCGAGATGCGGCCGCGCCGTTCGACATCGGTCATCTCGACGGTGACCATGCCGGCGCCCGACATCGCCAGGTTCATCCAGTGATAGAGATGCCAATCGCTGGCCGAGCCGTCCTCGGCCGAATACTGGCACATCGGCGCGACCGCGATGCGGTTGGGGAAGGTGAGGCCATCGAGGGTGATCGGCTGGAAAAGCGATGAGGTCATAAAAAACTCCGGAAAGGGTTGCCGCTATTTAGGCAGCCGACTGTGCCAGCGCCAGACACGAGACGGTGAAACGGCCGCTGGACCAATTGGTGGACCGATTGCACGAACGGCCGTTCGCGGCTACGCCTTGCCGCGGCAGCAGAGAGTCCACCATGGAAGATCGCATTCGCATCCGCTCTGAGGAAATCCTTTCCGACGAATGGGCGGTTTTGAAAAAGACCGTCTTCGATTATCGCCGGCGCGACGGCAAATGGGAAACGCACACCCGCCAGACCTACGATCGCGGCGACGGTGCGGTGATCCTGCCTTTCGATCCCGAGCGGTCGACGGTGCTTCTGGTGCGGCAGTTCCGCTACCCGGCCTACGTCACCGGCCACAAGGAGCCGCTGATCGAGGCCTGCGCCGGCCTGCTCGACGAAGACGATCCCGAAACCTGCATCCGCAAGGAGGCCGAGGAGGAACTCGGCTACCGCCTGAAGGACGTGCAGCGGCTGTTTTCGCCCTATATGAGCCCCGGCAGCGTGACCGAGCGGCTCTGGTTCTTCGTCGCCCGCTATTCGCCCGCCGACCGCATTTCCGACGGCGGCGGCGCGCATGACGAAGGCGAGGACATCGAGGTTTTGGAAATGCCGCTCGACGAGGCGCTGGCCGGCATCCACGATGGTCGGATCATCGACGCCAAGACGATTATTTTAATCCAGCATTTGAAGCTGAACCCGATTGGGAGGTGAGGGGGCCAGAACCGGGTCGAGCGCCCTGGTCTCCAGTTACGAAGGGTATCAAACGAAGACCAATCTGGTGCGGACGACGGGAATCGAACCCGTACGATCAGAGATCGAGGGATTTTAAGTCCCTTGCGTCTACCAATTCCGCCACGTCCGCAGGCCAGCCCTTTTCAGCCGCCAGCCAAAGGCCGTCAAGCCGTCTTCTGCCGTCGACAAATCTGGCACTGGAAGCTAGCGAGGGCCTCACCCACGGAGATACAAACAAAATCGTTTCACCTGGAGATGTTTTTAGCGACAGCTTCCGAGGCTACCGCGAATGCGTGTCCCCCGTTCGCAGGATGCGTTCGGGCGCTCTGGCCTGATAGACTCCAATCGGCAAGTGGATCGGCGCGCCGATACTCGACGCCGTCGTCTACAGACACTGGGAGATTGTCATGCTCAAGCTTGCCTCTGCCCTGGCACTGCTGCTTGTTGGGACGGCGCCTCTGTCTGCTGACGAGATGCCGATGAACGCCAAAGACATCAAATGGGGTCCTGCTCCTGCTGTCATTCCTGCTGGGGCGGAAATGGCTGTTGTCGCTGGAGATCCCTCAAAGGACGGCGCCTTTGTGCTGCGGTTGAAGACACCCGCAGGCTACAAAATTGCCGCACATAATCATCCCACCACGGAATACATGACGGTGCTTTCCGGCAACTTCCATTTTGGAATGGGCGATAAGCTCGACGAGGCGAAAGGCGTCGAACTGACTGCTGGCGGCTTCGGCGTCGCACCGGCCGGAATGAATCACTTCGCCTGGACGACAAGCGATACGATCGTAGAGGTTCATGGCGAGGGGCCATTCAAGATCACCTACGTCAACCCGGCAGACGACCCGAGCAAGAAGTGACAGTTCGGGATCGAATTGATTGAACCGGCCGAAGGCTAGAACGATGGAGTGCGTCACACTCCGCGACCGTCGATTCAGTAAGATCCGCTAACGCGGCGAAAGCTGATTAGCCGGAATCATATTCCGCTTGGGCCATTTTGCCATGAACGACGCTAAAACAAAAAACCCGCCTCGGCGGGCGGGTCGTTGGAGCCAATTAGCACCATAGCCAAATTAGTAGCATAGCTGCCGGCACAAAGCAAGAACAAAGTTGCTGCGGCCGGCACAAAATGCCCTTGGCGATTGGCGAAAGCCGTGGCGCATCAATCTCCCTCCTTGAGGGGGAGATGGCCGGTAGGCCAGAGGGGGTCGTCGCGCGTGGATCGGCGACCCCCTCTGTCGCCTTCGGCGACATCTCCCCCTCAAGGGGGGAGAGCTGCAACTTCGCCGTCCGCGCTTGCTTCCTCGCTGGTCAAAACCCTCGCGGCTTGGCACAGTCGGGCAAACGGGAGCCTGTTGATGCCGAAGACCGCCAACGCGACAAAACCAAAACCCTGGGCCGAGATGGCGACGCATCTGGTCGATGTCGCCATGGGCCGCAAGCCCGCCGATCTCGTCATCCGCAACGGGCGCTGGGTCAACGTTCATTCCGGCGAGATCATCGCCGGCACCGACATCGCCATCGCCGGCGGTCGCTTTGCCTATTGCGGGCCGAATGCCGGCCACGCCATCGGCCAGGGCACCAAGGTGGTCGATGCCGGCGGCCGCTATCTGGTGCCGGGGCTTTGCGACGCGCATATGCATGTCGAGAGCGGCATGGTGACGGTGACGGAATTCTGCCGCGCGGTGATCCCGCACGGCACCACATCGATGTTCATCGATCCGCATGAGATCGCCAACGTGCTCGGCCTGCCGGGCGTACGGCTGATGCATGACGAGGCGGTCGCCATGCCGGTCAACGTGCATGTGCAGATGCCGTCCTGCGTGCCGTCGGCACCGGGGCTGGAGCATGCCGGCGCTGAGCTGACCGTCGCCGATGTTGCCGAGGCGATGACCTGGGAGAACATCGTCGGGCTCGGCGAGGTGATGAATTTTCCGGGCGTCGCCGCCAATGATCCGGTGATGTCGGGCGAGATCGCGGCGACGGTGAGGGCCGGCAAGACTGTCGGCGGGCATTATGCCTCGCGCGATCTCGGCCTGCCGTTCCACGGCTATGTCGCCGGCGGCCCCGAGGACGACCACGAAGGCACGCGCGCCGAGGATGCCATCGCCCGCGTCCGCCAGGGCATGAAGGCGATGCTGCGGCTGGGCTCGGCCTGGTATGACGTGGCCTCGCAGATCAAGGCGGTGACGGAGAGCGGACTCGACCCGCGCAGCTTCATCCTGTGCACCGACGACAGCCACTCCGGTACGCTGGTGCACGAAGGCCATATGGACCGGGTCGTGCGCCACGCCATCAGCCAGGGCTTGAAGCCGGTGACTGCGATCCAGATGGCGACGCTCAACACCGCCCAGCATTTCCGGCTGGAGCGCGAGATCGGCTCGATCGCGCCGGGACGGCTCGCCGATCTGCTGATCGTCTCCGACCTCGCCGAAATGACCATCGACGAGGTCTATGGCCGCGGCGTCAGGCTGGCCAAGGGCGGCAAGCTCGAAATCGACATTCCGGCCTACAACTATCCGCGGACGGCGAAGAACACCGTCAAGCTCGGCAAGAAGCTCAAGGCAGGCGATTTCGACATCGCGGCACCCATGGGCGCCAACGAAATGCGGGTGCGGGTCATCGGCGTCATCGAAAACCAGGCGCCGACGCGGGCGCTGGAGGCCGATCTTGCCGTCGAGGACGGGCTGGTCGCCATGGATCGCCGCAACGATGTCTGCCAGATCGCGCTGGTCGAACGCCACAAGGGCACCGGCGGCGTCACCAACGCCTTCGTCTCCGGCTTCGGCTATATCGGCGACTGCGCGATGGCCTCCAGCGTGGCGCATGATGCCCACCACATCATCGTCGTTGGCACCAACAAGCAGGACATGGCATTGGCGGTGAACCGGCTTGGCGAGGTCGGCGGCGGCGTCGTGCTGTTCTCCAAGGGCAAGGAACTGGCGCTGGTCGAAATGCCGATCGCCGGGCTGATGTCGGACGAGCGGGCGGAAATCGTCGCCGCCAAGGCGGACAAACTCAGCGACGCCATGCGGCAGATGGGCTGCTCGCTGAACAACGCCTACATGCAGCACTCGCTGCTGGCGCTGGTCGTTATCCCCGAGCTCAGGATTTCCGACGTCGGCTTGATCGACGTGACGACCTTCCAGAAGGTTGATTTGTTCGTTTAGCGCTGTCGATATGCCGGCCTGCAAATGGCAATTTTCTGCGCTTCCGGTGGTCCCTTCAGGGGTAAATCGCGTACCCTGAAGATTAGCCGAACATCCGTCGCTTCGTCATCCCAGGGCGGAGCAGGAGCGAAGCGACGTCGCGAAGACCCTGGGATCCATGCCGTTACATCTGTGGCGCACGAAGGCGGATCAGAATCGAACGCCTCTTGGCTCCGGCAGGCAATCCAGCGATGCCGAAAGGTAACTGACGCTGTTGCGGATACAAGCCATTCCGAACCGCTGCAATCTTCGGCAGATGTAACGGCATGGATCCCAGGGTCTGCGCTCCGCTTCGCGTTCGCTCCGCCCTAGGATGACGAAGGCATGGTGGCTTAGGTTTAATCGCCAGCGTCGGCGATTAGCGGCTGCAGGCCGATCGACAGCGATCGCTCACCCGCCGGTGGCGATGGTCAGCACTTTGAACGGCGTGGTGATGACGATTTCGGCGACCGAACCGACGGCCTTGCCGAGGCCCTGGCCGAGATTGTCGAGCTGGGCCGGCGCGGTCTCTTCGGAGGCGAGGCCCGCCGGGGCGCGCAGGCGGTCGCCGAGCAGCTGCACCAGGAACGGGTTGTCGGCGAATTTGGCGTGGTTCAGCCGGTCGCCGCCCTTGGTCTTGGTCAGGTCGACCACCGAGACGCCATAGCTGGCGAGGTCGGCCGCGTCGCCATAGTCGCCGACGCGTGGCTTGTCGCCAGAGATCAGGGTCGACAGCCTGAGCGCCCGGTCGTCGCCCGAAAGCAGCACGGCGAACGGCTTGTCGGGCTTGCCGTAGCGGATCATCTGCTTCTTGAACACGTCGACGTCGATGTCGGGTGAGGCCAGGATGACGTAGCCGAGCTTGCCGCCGAGGTCGCGGTCGCCGGTGATGGCAAGCTGGCGCAATGCTTCCATGGTCACCCAGGTCCCCATCGAATGGGCAATGATGTCGATGCTCTTGGCGCGGCTCTTGGCGAGCATGCGCAGCGTCGCTTCGAGATCGTCGCGCGCCGCATTGGCGCTTTCCTTGTCGTAGATGTAGCCGGTCGTCTTGCCGCTCGACGCCCACGAAAACAGCACCGGCGTTCCTGGGTATTTCGTGTCATGCGCGATCTGCGTCAGCCGGTAGATGCCGTCGTCGAAGCCGTTGTTGAAGCCGTGCACGAAAACCAGCGCGCGGTCGCCGCGCATGGCGATATCGGCGCCGACCGCCTTGGCGAATTGCGGCGCGCCTTCGTAGAAGGTGACGCCGGTCGCCGTGAAATCCTTCGCCGGATTGCTGTTGGCCGAGCCCTTGACCCGCTCGATGGCGCCGAGCTGGTGAATTTTGGGCACCGTCACCTCGACGCTGGCAAAGCTGGTGGTCGGCGAACGGTCGCCGTCGAACACCTGCCGGGGCGCTTTCATTGCCTTTTGCCGGGTTGTGGCGACGAAGATCTTGTGCGTCGCCGCAATGTCCGAAGCAGGCACGGTGATCGTCGTCTTGTTGAGCAGATCGTGCGTGTTCTGGCCGGCGCAGCCTGCCAGCGCGAGCGCGAACGCAACGACGAGAAAGATCTTCGAAGGCACGGTCACGCGGGCTCCCGCAAAGGCGACGTCGAGCCGGAGACGTCTTGGCCTATTCGATAGAGGCAGAGGTAGGCACGGTCCAGTTCAAACTGTTCCGATGGTGCGGCGATGGTCAACAGTTACTGCCGCGCAACGCAGCTATTGTCCGACCGAGGCGATGCGGTCCGTCACTTCGCGGTCGCTGGCAAACCCGTCATCCTCGCGCAGCTTCTGGCCGATCAACTGCACCAATTCCGGGTTGTCGGCGAATTTGGTGTGGTTGAAACGGTCGGCACCCTTGACGCTGGAGAGGTCGACGACCGACACGCCGTAGCTGGCGAGGTCGGCGGCGTCCTTGTAGTCGCCGACGCGCGGCCGCGCGCCGGCGATCAGGCCGGACAGCCTGAGCGCCCGGTCGTCGTCGGAGAGCAGCAGGATGAACGGCTTGTCCGGCTTGCCGTAGCGGCGCATCTGGCTCTTGAACACGTCGACGTCGATGTCGGGCGAGGCCAGCACGACGTCGCCGAGCTTGCCGCCGAGATCGCGGTCGCCGGTGATGGCGAGCTGGCGCAGCGCCTCCATGGTGACCCAGGTTCCCAGCGAATGGGCAACGATGTCGATGCGCCGCGCGCCGGTCTGCGCCAGCATTCTCAGCGTTACTTCGAGCTGGTCGCGGGCAACGCTGGCGCTTTCCTTGTCGTAGACATAGTCGGTGGTCTTGGCGCCCGACGCCCAGGAAAACAGCACCGGCGTGCCCGGATAGCCGGAATCATGGGTGATCTGGGTGACGCGGTAGACCGCGTCGTCGAAGCCGGTGTTGTAGCCGTGGACGAAGACCATGACGCGGCCGCCGCGCGCCGCGATGTCGGCGCTGAGCGCACTGGAGAATTTCGGCTGGGTGTCGTAGCCGACAACCTCGGAAGCCATGAAGTATTTGGCCGGATCGTCCGACTTGCCGCGCGAGCGCCGCTCGATCTGGCCTGTCTTGTGGATGCCGGGGACGGTGACGTTGACGCGGGCATAGTTCAGCGTCGCCGACCGCTCGCCGTCGAAGACCTTGTTGGGATCGTCGGAGCGCTTGCGCGTCGTTGCGATGAAGATCGAGTGGTTGCCGGCGATTTCCGTCACCGGCACCGCCATCATGGCGCTGCCGAGCAGTTCCTCGGTTTGGCGGCCGCCGCAGCCGGCGAGCAGCGCGGCAAGGACAATGATGCAAATCGTCTTCAAGGGCACTTAAGCAATTCCACTCCGGCCTGACCAAAGGCCATCCACCTCCGCCGCCCCTCCCGGACAGGCGAAGTGCGGCAGAAGTAAGTCGCGGATGCCGAAATGCGCTCAGTGCCTCGCGACGGCCATCGCACTGTTGCGCGAAAGCCAGAACGGCGGCAGGAACGCCGGGATGTTGGAAAACGGCAGCACTTCCGGCTTCAGCCTTATGCCAAGCACGTCGGTCATGAAGGCGCGGCGCGCCTCGATGCGGCGCCAGGCTTCGGGATAGCGCGCGGCGATCTCTTCGCGCAGCGCGTCGTCTGCCAGCGCGATCCCGTCCTCGATGTTGGTGGTGAAATAATCGGTGCCGGTCGCTGGGATGATGTCGACCTGCAAGGCCATGCCCGACTTCAATCTGATATCGGAGCCGGAAAATACCGGCGAATGCATCCATTCGTCGATATGGATGAGATGGCCGGGGTTGAGCGCTACGCCGAAGAACCGATCGCCGATCCGCTCGTGCACCGCTTGCCACAGTGCGCCGCCGGGAACGCCGATGCCGACCGTCTCATACCAGTCGACGACGGCGCAGAAATAGGGCGCGACCAGTTTCTCGACATAGTCCCGGATGCCCGTTGGAAGCTCGGCCGCGTCCTCGACCAGAAAACCGGCGCGGGCGTTGAGCGAGCCCTGGATGCCATAGGCCATGGTGATCGGGTCGCCGCGTTTGATGACGTCGAGACGGGGGCTCGGCAAGCCATAGGCTGCGCGCCTGCCGGCCGACAGCATCGGGTGACAGCATTGCGGCAGGCCGTTGATGCCCATCAGCCGCGCCGCCTGCAATTCGGTCATGCCGGGTTCGATGACCTGCAGGACATTGCGCAGGCCTTGCGAGGAATAGGTCGCGGAGAATTCGAACGCGGCCAGCTGGTCGGCCTCGTTGATGGCGCGCAGGCCGTCGGCAGGGTTCATCAAAAGGTTCGCCGCGTTGACGATCACACCCCTGTCGCCGGCAAGCGTCCGTAGCGTGTCGGCGATGAAGGACGGCAGGTCGAGCGTCGTTTCGCCAAAACCGGCATCGCCGGGACCGAACGGTTTCCAGCCGATGGCGCCGATGCGCTGGCCGGCCTTCAGGCCGCAATCGGCAAGAATGTCGGCGAGCGCTTGCGAGCGGTCGCGCGGCTGCGCCGGCAGCGAGAACGTCTGGTAGAGCACGCGCTCGTACGGCCCGTCGCAGATCTCGGCATAGCCCCAGCCCTCATTGCCGACCAGCAGTTTCGGCGGCTTGTCGGGAACGATGACCAGCAGCGTCTCCTCGAAGCGCGGATCGTAGCCGCAGAGATAGGCAACATTGGCGGCATGTTCGCGGTCGCCATAGACGACGAACGCGTCGAACTCCGCTTCGCCGCCGCGTGCAACCAGTGCCCTGATGCGGGCCTCATAGGTGGCGAGCGGGAGCAGCGGCATCACCGTCGGCTCGCCGAACTCCGGCAGCGACACGGTTTTCTGGGCCACCGATGCGACAGGCATGAACAGACGCTCCTAACGGCCAACGAGGTTTTGGGAACACCCTTTCAGGGTGGCCGGACAATGGCTTCGTGAAGCCGGATATGCAATAGCGGGACCGAATTCGGCTAGCCTGTGGGGTGCTCTTGCCATGACCAGTTTCTCCTCTCGCGTCGCTGCCGCCGCTGCCGCGATGCGCGAGATCTTTCCGGAAACGCCGCTGCAGGAAAACGACTATCTGTCGAAGAAGAGCGGCGCGCGGGTGCTGCTGAAGCGCGAGGACCTGACGCCGGTGCGCTCCTACAAGATCCGCGGCGCCTTCAACTTCTTCCGCAAGACGCTTGCCGCCGGCAACGCTGCCGAGCTGTTCGTCTGCGCCTCGGCCGGCAATCACGCGCAGGGCTTTGCCTTCGTCTGCCGCCATTTCGGCAAGAAGGGCGTCGTCTTCATGCCGGTGACCACGCCGCAGCAGAAGATCGACAAGACGCGGCTGTTCGGCGGCGAGTTCGTCGAGATCAGGCTGGTCGGCGATTTTTTCGACGACTGCTACCGCGCGGCACTCGAATTCACCGAAACTGCCGGCGCCCACATGGTGCCGCCGTTCGACCATAAGGACATCATCGAAGGGCAGGCGACCGTCGCCTACGAGATATCAGGCCAGATGCCCGGTGCGCGCATGCCCGACATTGTCATGCTGCCGGTCGGCGGCGGCGGCCTGGCCGCCGGCGTCACCCATTATTTCGCCGACCAGCACCGCGAAACGCGCTTCGTCTTTTGCGAGCCGGCCGGCGCCCCGAGCCTGAGCGAGAGCCTTGCCGCCGGAAAGCGGGTCAAGCTCGCCAAGGTCGACAATTTCGTCGACGGAGCGGCGGTGGCCGAGATCGGCCGCGAGCCGTTGCGCCACCTCAAGGAGTTTGCTGCCGATGCCGTACGGCTGATCCCGGAAAACCGGCTCTGCGCGACCATGATCGAAATGCTCAATGTCGAAGGCGTCGTGCTCGAGCCGGCCGGTGCGCTGGCGATCGATGCGCTCAAGGATTTTTCCAAAAAGGAAATCAGGGGCAAGACCATCGTCGCCGTGGTGTCCGGCGGCAATTTCGATTTCGAGCGGCTGCCGGATGTGAAGGAACGGGCGCTGCGCTTCGAGGGCTTGAAGAAATACTTCATCATCCGCTTTCCGCAGCGGCCCGGCGCGTTGCGCGATTTCCTCGAATTGCTAGGCCCCGACGACGACATCGCCCGCTTCGAATATCTGAAGAAATCGGCGCGCAATTTCGGCTCGGTGCTGATCGGCATCGAAACCAAGGAACCGCCGCAATTTCGACCTGCTCAAGGCGAATTTCGACGCCGAGAGCGTCCACTACCAGGACATCACCGACAACGAGACGCTCGCCGGGTTCATTATATGAGCAGCAACGATCTTCCGAACGCCCCGGCGAACGTTTTTATCGCGCTGTTTTCCGGCATCAATGTCGGCGGCAATCGCATCGTCAAGATGGCGGAACTCAGGTCATTTTTTGAGCAGCTCGGCTTCTCCGATATCGCCACCCATGTGCAGAGCGGCAACGCCGTGTTCCGGTCGCCAGACGGCGATGCGGCGATGCTGACCAGGCGGCTGGAAGCGGAATTCGAGAAGAAATGGGGCTTCCATTCGCGCATCATGGTGCGCGATCTCGGCTGGCTCGAGCGGCTGGCGGCGGACAATCCCTATCCGGAAGTGGCCGGCGAGCCGACCAAGCTGCATGCTTATGCGCTGGAGCGCCGGCCGACCGCCGAGGAGATCGCCCGGCTGGCGGAAAAATGCACCGGGCCCGAACGCTTCGAGATCAAGGGCGACGTGCTCTACCTGCATGCGCCCGACGGCCTCGGCAAATCGGTCTTTGCCAATCTCATCCCGCGCGTTCTGAAGGTGCACTGCACGGCGCGCAACTGGCGCACCGTGCTGATGCTGCTCGAGATGGCCAAGGCCCGCGCTTGACAGGTCGTCTACGCGGCCGGAGCGCGTTTCCAGTCGAATGCCAGCTCTTCACGGAAGGCGAAGCGCTTGATGTGCTCGGCGACGACCGTTTCCAGGCGCTCGAGCGAGCCAGCTTCATCTGTCGTCACCGCAATGTGCAGCGCAGCCGGATCCGCATCGAGAACCGTGCGGCCGAGCGTCAGATCGATGGTGCCGTGGTTCGGGTCGAATTCGACGGGAAACTTGTGCGCCCAATGTTTGCACAGCTGCTGCAGATAGCGGCTGGCATGTTCGGTGGCGACGTCGACATGGCTGGCCGGCATGAATGAATTCTCCTTGGGAAGGCGGACGCGAAAACCGAACCAGCGCCCGCCTGCGTCCGCTCAAGATAGCGTGATCGGTTACCAGCTGCCGGTGTTCGGCATCGACGCCCACGGCTCGGCCTTCGGCTTGGCCGGACCTTTCTGCAACAGCTCGATCGAGATGCCGTCCGGCGATTTGACGAACGCCATGTTGCCGTCGCGCGGCGGCCGGTTGATGGTAACGCCATTGTCCATCAGCCGCTGGCAGGTGGCGTAGATGTCGTCGACCTCATAAGCAAGATGGCCGAAATTGCGGCCGCCCTTGTAGTCTTCCGGGTCCCAATTGTAGGTCAGCTCGATCAGCGGCGCCTTTTCGGAGATGCCGCTCTGCTCGTCTTCGGGCGCGGCGAGGAAGATCAGCGTGTAGCGGCCCTGCTCGTTTTCATGGCGGCGCACTTCCTTGAGACCAAGCTTGTTGCAGTAGAAATCGAGCGAAGCATCGATGTCGGCGATGCGGACCATGGTGTGCAGATAGCGCATGATTTCCTCCTTATGTTGCGTTGCGGCGCACCATAGGGGCGGCCCGGCCAAAGGGCAATCGGCCACGCTTGCCGGCGCCGGCAAACGGCAAATCCGCTATTCCTGTACGGAACCGTGAAAAAAGGCACGTCAGGTCTTGCACACACCGGAAGCCGCGGTGTTAATCTGATACCAAGAATCAGTTGCAGTGTTTCTTGAAAAAAGGGGGCGTTCTTATGGGGGAAAAGGCCTCTTTCATGGGGCGGGACGGGGCCGGTAACGATGCGTTGAAGCGGGATGAGAGCGCCGATACGGCCGATCTCGTCGAAATCGCCGGCGCCATCAAATGGTTCGACGTGGCCAAGGGCTACGGTTTCATCCTTCCCGATGATGGTACTTCGGGCGACATCCTCCTCCACGTGACATGCCTTCGAAAGGACGGTTTTCAGACCGCGCTTGAAGGCGCCCGCGTCGTCTGCCTGGTCAAGCAGGGCGAGCGTGGGCTGCAGGCCTTCCGCGTGCTCTCGATGGATGTCACCACGGCGATCCATCCGGCGGAGATGCAGGAGCAGCGCACCCATGTCGCGGTGACGCCGGAAAGCGGCCTCGAACGGGCGCTGGTGAAATGGTTCAACCGCACCAAAGGGTTCGGCTTTCTGACCCGGGGCGAGGGCACCGAGGATATTTTCGTCCACATGGAGACGCTGCGCCGCTACGGCATCACCGAACTCCGCCCGGGCCAGGTGGTGCTGGTCCGCTTCGGACGCGGCGACAAAGGCCTTATGGCTGCCGAAATTCACCCCGATATGGGTACCTTGCCGGTCTCGCATTAGTTCCGGTCGAGGATTTCATATGGCTCACAGGAACCGGCTGACGGCGGGCGCGCTCTGCGCCGGGATTTTCCTCATCGTCGCCGCAAGTGCGTTCTTCTATTTTCAGCAACCGAGTTCGGCCGACGGCAAGGCGATGATCCTTCCCGTCGACCCGGCGCCGCTGGTCGCGGTGACGAAGGCCGGCGAGCGTTCTTTCTCCGTCGAAATTGCCGACACGCCCGCCGAGCGCGAGGCCGGCCTGATGTTCCGCCGGCACATGGCCGACAATCACGGCATGCTGTTCGTGTTCGGTGCGCCGCAGGATGTGAGCTTCTGGATGAAGAACACGCCGATGCCGCTCGACCTGATCTTCGTCGGCCAGGACGGCCGGATCCGGGCGATCAAGCAAGGCGAGCCGCAGTCGGAGGCGATCATCTCGCCGGACGAACCGGTGCGCTTCGTGCTCGAGCTCAAGGCAGGCACCGCCGCCAAAAAGGGCATTAAGGACGGCGACCTGCTGCGCCATCCGGCCATCGGCACGGCGCCGGGGCCGGCCATGCCGCCGCCCGACAAGGGCGACGCGCCGAGTGTCGATTCCGACTGAACGAACGGGCAGGATCTTCGGCCGATGCAGTTCTTCTCCCATGATGGTTTCGACCTTGCTTTCCTTGACCGCCAACCGGCATCGGGGCAGGGCGATCCGGTGCTGATGATCCACGGCTTTGCCTCGAGCCATTACGTCAACTGGGTGTCGCCCGGCTGGTTCAAGACGCTGAACGATGCCGGCTACCGTGCGATCGCCTTCGACAATCGCGGCCATGGCTCGTCGTCGAAGAGCTATGACGAAGCCGACTACACGCCGGCAGAAATGGCGTCCGACGCGGCAGCGCTTTTGAACCATCTCGGCATCGAACGCGCCCATGTCATGGGTTATTCGATGGGCGCGCGCATATCGGCGTTCCTGGCGCTCTCCAACCCGGACAAGGTGGCGACGCTGGTCTTCGGCGGTCTCGGCATCGGCATGGTCGACGGCGTCGGCGACTGGGATCCGATAGCCAACGCCCTTCTGGTCGACGATCCGGCAGGCACCAGCGATCCGCGCGGCCGCTCGTTCCGCGCCTTCGCCGATCAGACCCGCAGCGATCGCCGGGCGCTCGCCGCCTGCATCGCCACCTCGCGCGAATTGCTGAGCGAGGCCGACATTGCCCGCATTGCCCAGCCGACGCTGATCGCCGTCGGCACCAAGGACGACATCGGCGGCTCGCCGGATGAACTCGCCGCTCTGATGCCCAACGCCAGGGCTTTTCACATCGAAGGCCGCGACCATATGCTGGCGGTCGGCGACAAGACCTTCAAGCAGCGTGTGCTGGAGTTTTATGCCGAGCATCCGCTTTGATGGACGGCTCCCAAAGCGGCCATTGGGCCTGAAGCTGGGGTCCTTAGCGGTTTTGCAACGATACAGGAGTAAATAAGCGCGACGTGTGGATCGGTTCAAACCCGCCATGCGCTGAACGGAGGGCAGGGGGTATCATGGCACAATGGGGAAGGACCGACGCCGCTTTGCCGGGCGTCATTGCAAAAAGCAGGTTCGGCGAATGGTCCGTCGTACTAGCGCTGGCTGCTTTGGCGGCAGGGGCGATGGCGATCACCGCGTTGATAGCAATGCCGAGCGGCGCGTCTCCACTGCTCCAAAACAGTGCGACGGGCTTCTTCGCTGCGGTATTTTTTCTGGCCGGGCCTTTGGCACATCTTACGGGAGTGGTCTTCGGGTTGATGGCCGTTGGTCGCCCAAACGACAATCGTGTGCTCGGCCTGGCTGGCATCGTGGTCAATGGTGCGTCGCTGGCGGCTGGGGTGTTCATGTTGTGGGGAATGGCATCGACTTTTGGCGCATTCACCTGATTTCGGGCAAATATCGCGGACGCACGCGAGCTACGCGAACTACTATCCGCCCGGGCCGTGCCCAAGCGCCTGGAGCGAGCGCGCCATGTTTTGCCGGGCCTGGGTTTCGAAGCGCCGGCGGAATTCCTCGCTGTGAAAGATATGCGGGCGGGTGAGGAAGCCCTTCAGGACGGCGGCACGGCCGGCCCGCCACATCGGCTCGTCGACCCACTGGTATTCGCGGCGAACCGCCTGTTCGTAGGCGTCGAACACGTCAGGCGCAGCACCCAGGATCGCCAGGTCCATGTCGAGGAACAGCGCCGCGTCACGAACCGAATGCTGGTCACCAAGGGGCGGCAATTCGTGGCTGGCAGTGGCAGTGATCATCGCCGCGATGTGGCCGAGGCGTCGTGCGTCGGCGCGGCCGGCGAGCTTCTCCTCGGCAAGTGCGGCACTCCTCGCCTCATTGTCCTTGGCGCGGCTGTCGTAGATCACGTCGTGGAACCAGATCGCCGCTTCGACTGCTTCAGGATCATGCAGCAATGCCTTGTAATCGTTGGCTAGCGCCAGCATCGCCTCGATATGGCCAAGGTCGTGGTAGTGGCGATCTTCGGCCGCATAGAGCGCGGAAAGCTCGCGCTTCAGGGTCTCGTCGATCAAGGTTGCGTTTTCCATGGCTGCTTGAAATTCCGCCAACCCAATCCATTTGACGAAGCACTAAGGAAAATTGAGTTCACCCGTGCTATGATCTGGTTTATAGGTGCGGCCGGAGAATAGGCAAGCCGCCAACCGAGACAGTGGATGCCGAGACATTGGGTGGCCGGAGACATCAGATGAACAGCGTTACGATTTCTCGTCCCACCATGGTGCAGCCGGTAGATCCGATCTGGCGTTCGATTCGCGACGAAGCGATGGAAGCGGTCAACCGCGATCCGCTGCTGGCGGCGTTCCTCTATTCGACCATCCTCAACCAGGAAAACCTGGAAGAAGCGGTCATTCACCGGCTGGCCGAGCGCCTCGCCCACCAGGACATCGGCTCCGACCTCATCCGCCAGACGTTCAAGGCGATGGCGGCCGACGACAATGATTGGTCGACGACGGTGCGCGTCGACATCCAGGCCTATTACGATCGCGATCCGGCCTGCGACCGCTTCATCATGCCGGTGCTCTACTTCAAGGGTTTTCATGCCATCCAGACGCACCGGCTGGCGCATTGGCTGTGGAACCAGGGCCGCCAGGATTTTGCACTGTATTTGCAGAGCCGGTCGTCCTCGGTGTTCCAGACCGACATCAATCCGGCCGCCCGCATCGGCAAGGGCATCTTCCTCGATCACGCCACCGGCCTCGTCGTCGGCCAGACGGCGGTCATCGAGGACGACGTGTCGATCCTGCACGGCGTGACGCTGGGCGGCACCGGCAAGGCCGGCGGCGACCGCCACCCTAAGATCCGCTACGGCGTGCTGATCGGCGCCGGCGCCAAGATCCTCGGCAACATCGAGATCGGCCATTGCTCGAAGATCGCGGCCGGCTCGGTGGTGCTGTCGCCAGTGCCGCACAACAAGACGGTTGCCGGCGTGCCGGCCCGCGTCGTCGGCGAGACCGGCTGCGATCAGCCTTCGCGGCAGATGGACCAGCTGTTGCCATCGCAGACGATGGACCACGTCGTCAGCTTCGACATCTGAGTGCTCGGGCGGGGGCTGAATTCCTGCCCCCTGTGCCGGCTTGCCTTTACATGGCCATTGTCGACGTGCCAGAAGCGCGCTCACCAATGCATGTCGCCCAAAAGTGCCCAGCAGTTTTGGGATAGCGACATGCATGAAGAAGGATTCAAAGCGCGTCGCATCGATCTCTTCAGACGCGACGCACTTTAGCAAGCGACGATCGGAGAAGACTGTTGAAGCCGGACGAAATCAGAAAGCTGGATGCTTATTTCAAGCGCACCTTCCAGAATCCCAAACTCGAAGTGAAGGCGCGGCCGCGCAAGGAAGATTCGGCCGAGGTCTATGTCGGCGACGAGTTCCTCGGCATCGTCTTCAAGGACGAGGACGACGGGGACTATAATTTCTCGATGGCGATCCTCGACATCGATCTGGCCTGAGCCGGAGATTTAGCTGGCCGCTACGCCTCAAGCGCAGCGGCGGTACGGAACCTTGCAAGACGCCGGCGGGACAGCGCCTCCCTCTGGCCTGCCGGCCATCTCCCCCACTTGGGGACCACTTGGGGGGAGATTGGCAGCTTCGGCGCTGCGCTCTTCCTGCAACATTGGAGATTGGCGAAAGCCAAGATGACGGCCGATCTACCCCCTCGTGGAGATGTCCGGCAGGACAGAGAGGGGCGCGAAGGATCCCTGCGGAACGGCTCGTTTCGTTGCTTACCGCCCGGTCTTCAGCACACGCGCTGCCTCGCCCGAAATCGCCGCGTCGAGCGCCTGCCAGTCGCCCAGGAATTCCCGGGGGAAGCGGTAGGTGAGGCTGAGATTGTCGCCGACCAGGATGTCGCGCTCGCAGGGCGCTAGCGATTCGTCCGCGCTCGGGCCGCTCAGGCAGCGTGCGACGAACGGATCCTTGCCGGGGCGGTCGGCGACCGCCAGCACTTCGTTGAGATAGCCCGATTTTTCGCTGAAGGCGTAAAGCGTCGTGCGGCCAGGGCCGGGCGTACCCAGCTTGGCAATCAGCGCACTGTAGATCGGCGCAAAGCGGCCGCTCATGTCGCGCGACATCATCTGCGGCTCGAACGACAGGAAGACGATGTCCTTGCTGGGTCCGGTGTGGTTGAAGTCGTTGCGGGCAGCCTCGCTGTAGCCGTCCATCTCGGGATAGCGCAGATAGAGGTCAAGCCGTGAGGCGATGCCGTCGCGCCGGGCCTGGGCAAAGCGGATGACATTGGCCGGCACGGCGATGATGTTGTTGCCGATGACGACCTTGTGGACCGTGGTGTCGTCGGTGTACCCGGCCATGGCGATCGAGCGGCCGAACCATTTGCCGCCGAGGCTGATCGCCACGGAAAGCAGCGCCAGCGTCGCGAACGCATAAAACACCCGCTTCATCAGCGTCGAATCGACGACGCTGAGTTGCGGGCCCTCCGTGGCGGCTGCCTGCTTCATCGCGGCCCTCGTTTACCGTCCCGTCGGGTGTGCCTGAGCGGCACATTTCGGCGCGGCACGGCTCTTGCTACGCAGCTTTTGCAGGCGACTGTGCGATTTTATGGTAAACGGAGGGTAAAGATGGGGCCGGTCGAACAAATCATATTCAGTTTTATGGCCGGGCTGACGGCTTGCGGCCTGGCCGGATCGGCGATGGAGCTGATCGCCGGCCGCAAGCTTGCCTTCGTCCAGCCCTATGTATCGTCGAAGCACATGCTGCGCTCGCTCGCGGCGACGGCTTGCGCCGGGCCGCTGATGTTCGCCAACGAGGCGCTGGACGCCTGGCGCGAGCGTCGCATCTCGGTGCTGGGGCTGATCTCCTGCGGCTGTACGGCGACCATCTGGGCGCTGGCGCTGGGCATGGTGGTGATCGCCATTGCGTCCTGGGCGGCTTCGCTTCTAGGGTCTGGCAGCTTGTCGGTGTGAGACGATCTGGAGACAGCAATGCCGATCTACGCGATTGACGGAAAAGCGCCCGCCTTCGAGGACGCCGACAGCAACTGGATCGCGCCCAACGCCACGCTGATCGGCAATATCAGGATCGGCCGCAATGCCGGCTTCTGGTTCGGCGTCGTTATCCGCGGCGACGACGAGCCGATCGTCATCGGCGCCGACACAAACGTGCAGGAGCACACAATCATGCACACCGACGCGGGCTTTCCGCTGACCGTCGGCCAAGGCTGCACGATCGGCCACCGTGCCTTGCTGCATGGCTGCACGATCGGCGACAACAGCCTGATCGGCATGGGCGCCATCGTGCTGAACGGCGCCAAGATCGGTAACAACTCGCTGGTCGGGGCCGGCGCGCTGGTCACCGAAGGTAAGCAATTCCCCGACAATTCGCTGATCGTCGGCTCGCCCGCGCGCGTCGTCAGGACGCTCGACGAAGCCGCAATCGCCAGGCTGCGCGCCTCTGCCGCGCATTATGTGGCCAACGGCAAGCGATTCAGGGCTGGGCTGAAGAAGGTCTAGCCGATCCAGAAATGGTGGAGCCGGCCTTGGGGTACCGAAAGCATAGCCACTTCCAAGTCAAACCGGCTGGGCGGTCGGCCGGAACAAGATCTCGTTGATATCGACGTCGTCGGGCTCGTTGATCGCGAAGGCGACCGTGCGGGCAAACGTATCTGGCCCCACGGCGATCTTGCTCACGAAGTCCCTGGTGTCCTGCTGGATATCCTTCTCGCTGATGTGCTCGAGCAACTCTGTGGTGACAGCGCCCGGCGAGATCACCGTGGTGCGGATGTTGTAGGGTTTCACCTCTTTCCGCAGACCCTCGGACAGCGCACGCACGGCGAACTTGGTGGCGCAATAGACCGCCGCACCCGGGTCGACCACATGGCCGTATACGGACGAGACATTGATAATGTGGCCCGATCGCTGTTCCTTCATGTACGGAAGTGCGGCCGCGATGCCGTAAAGGACGCCCTTGATGTTGACGTCGATCATCCGGTCCCATTCGTCAATCTTGAGCCGTTCGAGCGGGGCCAACGGCATGAGGCCCGCATTGTTCAGCATCACGTCGATCCGGCCGAATTCCCGGACCGCCGTGTTCACCAGGTTCTGGACCTGGCCGGCGTCGGTGACGTCCGTAGTGACGGCCTTGGCTTTGAGCCCAGCGGCGGTCAGTTCCTGGACAAGCGCGTCGATGCGGTGTGACCGGCGTGCACCCAGGACCACGGAAGCGCCTCGCGCGGCAAGATGGCGTGCCGTCGCTTCACCGAGGCCACTGCTGGCACCGGTGATGACGACGACCTTGTTCTCGATTCCTTCGGACATGAGATTCTCCTAGACAAGAATTGAAAGAGTTCAGGTGCGGGGGCCGGCCGAGGCGGCGAGCAAGGCCGAACCCGTGAGCAGGACGGCGGCGAGAAGGAAGGCGCTCCACCAGCCGGCCGCGTCGAACAGCAGGCCTCCCGCGATAGCGCCGCCCGCGATCGCGAACTGGATCAGGGCGACCTGGAGTCCGCCCCCGGCCTCCAGGTCTTCAGGGATGAGCGTGGTCATCCAGGTGTTCCACGCCACCGGGATCGGGGTCGCGAACAGTCCCCAAAGAACCAGCAGGCCGGCCGTGGCCCGTGCAAACGGTCCAAAGGCAATCAGCAGTAGAGCGAAGACCGCGAGTGCACTCGGCAGCCCGATCAGCAAGGCTGTGAGGTGCCGCCGGAGTATGAGGCCGATGATCGACAGTCCCGCCAGGCCGCCGAGGCCGACGCCCAACAGAGCCATTGAGAGGGTGTTGACCTCGAGGCCCGTCACGTTTTCCAGAAACGGCCGCAGGTAGATCGAGAGCGCGTTCTGCCCGATGAACGCGAGCCCGGTTGCGCCCATGCCGATGGCGAATCTGCGATTCCGCAGCAAGCGGAACATGCTCGACACCGAGGCGGCCTCCATCGGTAGCATCTTCGGGAGAACGGCCAACTGCCACACGAGCGCCGCAAGGCCGATGGGGACAGTGACGAAAAAGGTTCCCCGCCATCCGATCAGCGATCCGAGGAAGCTGCCGACGGGCGCGGCGATCACCAATGCGAACGCAGTGCCACCCTGGAGCAAGGCAATGGCCTTGGGCAGGTCGGGTCCCGGGGCCAAGCGGGCCAGAATGGCCGTCGACAGTGACCAGAAACCGCCGATCGCGATGCCGACCAGCGCCCGCCCGGCCAGGAAGACCAGGAAGTTGGGAGCAACCGCCACCGCCAGGCTCGATGCGGCCAGCACTGCCGTATGGAGCAGAACCACCGTCCGTCGATCGACGTTTCGCAACAGCGAGTTGCCGAAGAGGCTGGTAACCACGGCGAAGAATCCGGATACCGCGATTGCCTGGCCGGCCTGACCCTCGGAGACGGCCAGATCCTGAGCGATCGGGGTGAGCAGGCTCACCGGCAGGAACTCCAGTCCGACTAGAAGGAAGGTCAGCAGCGACAGGCAGACCACCGCAGACCATGGGGTCGTCGTGCTGTCAGCAGTGGCGGCCTCGCCCAGCGCGAGTTCAATGGTCATAAGGCAGTCTCCTGTCCGTTCCCGAATTAAGTAGTCGGGCTGGCCAAATGCGACTAGCGGGTATAATTTTGATGTGGTTGTGAATGAGGCTCATCAATGCCACGCGACGAGTTCGCCGAAATGCGCGCGTTTCTGGAGATCACCCGGACGCGGAGCTTCACCCGAGCAGCCGCCAAGCTCGGCGTCACTCCTTCGGCTCTTAGCCACACCATCAAGTCGCTGGAGTCGCGGCTTGGCGTCCGTCTTCTGTCTCGCACCACGCGCGACGTGGCCCCGACGGCGGCCGGTCAACGCCTCAAGGAAGGCATCGAACCGCATTTCGAAGGCATCGCGGCTGAGGTCAGCGCTCTCGGCGTCCTGCGCGACAGGCCGTCCGGCAACATTCGCCTGGTGTGCACCGACGATTCGGTCGACATTGTCTTCCGCGCCCGGCTGCCAAAGTTCCTGAGCGACTTCCCCGATATCAATGTCGAGCTGGTGGTCGATAACGCCTTCACCAACATCGTCGAGCGCCAGTTCGACGCCGGTGTTCGGCTGGGCGAGTCCATTGGCCGGGACATGGTAGCCGTGCGCATCGGAGCCGACGTGACCTACACTGTCGTCGGCTCACCCCGTTACTTCGCCCACCGGACACCGCCGCAGACGCCGCAGGAGCTGACCGACCATAACTGCATCAACTACCGGCTGCCGACGTCAGGATCGGTCTATGCATGGGAATTGCGGGAAGGAGCGCGCGAGTTCAGTGCTCGGGTCGAGGGGCAACTGACGCTTAACAACATGGGGCCGGCGATCCAGGCCGCGCTTGACGGAGTGGGCTTGGCCTATCTACCGCGCGAACTCGTCCTGCCACACATTGAGAGTGGCCTTCTTCAGGAAGTCCTGACCAAATGGTGCCCGACGTTCCAGGGTTACCACCTGTACTATCCAAGCCGACGCCATCCCTCTCCGGCGTTTTCCGCCTTTGTCGACGCGTTCCGTATCAGGGGCAAGTAACAGCGTTTCGACGGCAAACGGCAGCTCGTATCCCACAAACGATCGTGAGACAGCTTGGATGACGAAGCGCGGTTGGAGGCAAAGCCGAGATAACTGTATCGAAATGTTGTTCCGCCGGAAATGGTGGAGCCGGCCCGGGGACGGGGCCGGCTCCTTAAACCCGGTCGTTGGGGACGGGGAGGGTGGGGACTCGACCGGGTTTCTCCTAAAGCGCGAAGTCATGCGACGCACTTAACCTCTGTTTTATGCATGTCGTTATCCCACAACCGCTACGCGCTTTTGGGCGACATGCATTGGCGTCCTCAGCGGACGCTGGCGACCGCGTCGGAGCGGCCGTCGTTGATCGTCACCCAGGCGCCGGAATTCCGGTCGGACTGGCGCTTCAGATAGGTGTAGCCGGTATTGGTCCAGGACAGCACCTTGGGCTGGAGATTGTCGAGGATGAACTCGCCAAGACTGGTGCGCACGGTCAGCACAGCATGGCCGTCGCCGTTGCGCTGACGCACGACCGTCATCAGCAGATCGCCGGCCGGCACGCCGATGCTCATCAGCTCGCGGCGCTTTTCCAGCGCATAGTCCTCGCAGTCGCCGAAGCCGTTATTGGGAAAGGACCAGACTTCCTCCTTGCCCCACATTTCCATGTCGGTGCGGGGCGCGACCTTGCTGTTGACCGAATTGTTGATCTTGACGATCGTCGCCCACAGCTTGCGGGTGAGCTCGACCGGTGCCTGGTCAGGCGTCCTCTGATTGCATTCCCGCGGAAACTGCTGGCACAATTCGTAGTGACCGACCGGCTGTGTGGTGCGGCCGCCGGTCTGCATGAAGGCCGGCTCCGCCGCGTTTGCAGTCCCCCAGCCGAAAAGCTGCATCGCTATTGCCGCCAGCAACAGCTTGCCCCTCATCCTGTTCATTATTCCGTCTCCCCGTTTGAGGAGACAATGACACGGCTGGATTTATTTGACGCAAAAGCGCGAAGTAGACATTAAGTAAAACAACAATAGAATAAACATAAAATTTGATGCAATTAAGTATAGAATTGTTTATGGATTCCAGCCGGGTGCGTTCCCATGCTTCGTCGCCCCGTTCGAACAGCTAAGATGGCGGGACGAGGGGGCGCGAAGGTCGCCAGCCTCGCTTCCCGATGGCGCTAACGCTTCCGCGTCAGCCGCGCGGTGAGCTGAATTCGGTATCAAGCGTTTCGGGGCGCTGGATGACGGCGAACTCGATGGCGATGCCATCTTCGAAATGGCGCACCACCTGGCCGCGCATGGTGCCCAGCGTCACCTGGACGCCGATGGCCGGCTTGACGTCGATCTCGATCGCCGCGCCCGACAGCGACAGGTCGATGATGCGGCACTGGTACTGGCGTCCGTCGGCAAGCTGCAGCACGCTCGTCGGGTTGCGCGGCGCGACGCGTTCATGGCGGCGGTCTTCCGGCAAGTCGAGCTCGTGCTTGTTGGCAAGCCAGGTCAGTTGCGCGGCGAGCTTGTCCCTCTTGCGCTCCGACGCGATGACGGTCATCGCAAAGCCATCCTGCAAAGTGCGGGTAATGACGCCCTCGATGCGTCCGATATGATCGATATAGGCAATGACCTTTTCGCCAGCCAGGCCGGCGCGCTCGGTGCGCAGCGAAACGTTGCCGGGCGACATGTCGACTACCTGGCAGGGATGTTCGGTGCGGTCTTCCAGCATGAAGCGTCCGTAAATCTTCACGCGGACGCGCTGAAAGTTACGCCTTTCAGCTTGGGACGGTGCATGGTCGACCGCCGCTGACCTCATCACTGCCATACCCCGTTCGGCATTCCGCGCATGGATGCGGGGAATTTCAGCGGAAAACTACAACAAAGCAGGTTAACAAAGGGGAAAATCCGGCGCTGTTGCTTTAAGCTTTGGGCATCATTCCTCGCGTCCGCCGTCGAAGACGACCAGGTGACGGATGCGGCGGGCCTGGCCGAGCGCCGAAATCGTCTCGGGCGGGTCGTATTCCGACGGGGCGAGCGAGGGAACCTCCATCGCCGGCCGGTTCTTCAGGAACATCGGCTCCTTGTCGGGATCGACGACACGGATCGAATCGATCAACGCGTCGAAAACCGGGTCCGCGCCCAGCCAGAAGGGCTTTTCGACGGCGCTTATCACGCCGAGGCAGCGCGGGCTCTCGACCCCGCCGTCGAGCGGCAGCGCGAGCAGCTCAAACCTGTTGGAGCGGCCATTGCGGCTGAAACCCTCATAGGTAATGAGGGCCGCCGATTTCAGGTCGAAGACGCCGTCGGTGAGCTTCGAGATCAGCCGCTGGTCCTTTTCGCGCCACAGCGAAGGGAATGAAAATCCCTTTAATTCGCGGCCATAGACTGCGCAAAGCCTGGTGCCGGCGAGCCGGAACACCGCTTCGCCGCGCGTGTCCTTTTCCAGGATGAACGTGTCGGCCAGCAGCGACTTGATGTCGGCCGGTTCGACTTCCGAGCGCTTCGGGGCAGGGCGTCCGTCACGCAACCGGTTCCAATAATGGAACAGCGTGATCGATCCGGTCTGGTTCATGCTAATGCTGCTCCGCGCATTCTGTCTTCAGATGTCCCATCGGTGAACAGAAGGGCGCCCTCCGAAGACCTACATGCGTTGCGGAGCAGGATGCGTGCCAGCATCGTTAATACTTGTTCACGGGTCGGGGCGGTTAAGGTTAACAACTAGTTTACGTTGCGCGCCTGCCAGCCCTGTGGCACACAAAAACCACTCCAGAAGCGGTCGTTTTGCGACGATCGGCAGCACTTCAGTCAAGAGTTCAGGGGGAGCAAGGGGGCTCGACCAGCCGTTCAAGGGAAACCTTGGACGGCTTCTTTTTCGATTCGGGCCTGCTGATTCGCCGTTTGTGATTCGGTTGGCCGTGATCTACATGCTCGCGAAGTCCAATCCAGCGACTGAGTGCAAGCCATATGAGTGACCCAGAAAGCCCACCGGAGATCGAGCAGGGCCAGGGTGGGCCTGTCGCCCGCGAACCGGAGCAGCGCCGCGAGCCGGTGTTCAACCTGCCGCCCGTGGTGCTGGCGGTGATCGGCATCTGCGTCGCGGTCCATCTGATCCGGGTCTATTGGCTGACCGACGACCAGGACTTCGAACTGCTTGTCCGGGCTGCCTTCGTGCCGATTCGCTATTCCGGCCGCTTCGACCTGGATTTCTTCGCGTTTTCAAGCCCTTTTACCTATGCCTTCCTGCATGGCGGCTTTGCCCATCTTGCCATCAATATGGTGTGGCTTGCGGCCTTCGGCTCACCGTTGGCCAACCGCTTCGGCGCGCTGCGCTTCAGCCTGTTCTTCGCCGCCACCGGACTGGCGGCGGTGGCGCTGTTCTGGGCCATGCACCCGCTTGGCGACGCACCGCTGGTCGGCGCCTCCGGCGCGATTTCCGGCATGATGGGCGCGGCGGCGCGCTACGGCTTCCGCATCGACCGCTCGTCGGGCAGGGCCGCCTTCGCTGGCCGGCCCTTACCGATGGCGGCGGTCCTCCGCTCGCGCGGCGTCGTCACCTTTCTCGCCATGTGGATGGTGATCAACCTGGCGACCGGCCTCTTCGGCCTGGCGCCCGGCATTGACGGCCAGATCGCCTGGGAAGCCCATATTGGCGGCTTTGTTGCCGGCTTCTTCGGCCTGCGGTTTTTTGATCGGCGAGAGCAGGTGCCCCGGCAGACGGAGGAGCCGGAGAGCTGAGACCTCCGCACTTGAAAAGCAACCGATCGCGGCGCACCATGTTCATCCCAGGGAAAGCCGGCCAGGGCAGGAGCCGGCAGGAAATGCAGAGGAGGACGCCATGACTGTTAAGGCAATTCTCGAGGCGAAAGGCCACGACGTGGTGACGCTCGGGCCGAACGAAAAGCTCAGCGAAGCCATCCGCATGCTTTCCGAACACAGGATCGGCGCGCTGGTCATCACCAACGGCGATCACAAGATCGTCGGCATTCTTTCCGAGCGCGATGTGGTGCGGGTTCTCGCCAAGGAGGGAGCCGCGGCGCTCGACCTTGCCATCCGCTCGGCGATGACGCCCAAGGTGAAGATCTGCAATGAGAACCACACCGTCAACGAGGTGATGGAGATCATGACCAAGGGTCGCTTCCGCCATCTGCCGGTGGAAAAGAACGGGCTGCTCGACGGCATCGTGTCGATCGGCGATGTGGTCAAGCGGCGCATCGAGGATGTCGAGCGCGAGGCCGAGGAGATCAGGGCCTATATCGCCACGGCATGAGGCGGCGGCGGCCGGGTTGCCGGCCATTTGAATTTTTCAAGCTGCTATAGCAGTCCATCGCGGCAGCTGCGGGCCTGTGCCGCGTCGGCACCTGCGGCTTGGCGCTTGTCTCGCGAAGCGGTTTGCACTAGCGAAGTTGCACACCAAAATATGCGTTCCGCATATCCGCAATTCCAATATGCAGGCCCTTATGAGCATCATCGATACCCGCACGCCCGACGCCAAGCGCCTGGTTCCCGGCGCCACCGGCGACTGGGAGATCATCATCGGCCTCGAAGTCCACGCGCAGGTGACCTCGCAGGCAAAGCTGTTTTCCGGCGCCTCGACCACTTTCGGCGCCGCGCCCAATGCCAATGTCAGCCTGGTCGATGCGGCGATGCCTGGCATGCTGCCGGTGATCAACGAGGAATGCGTCAAGCAGGCGATCCGTACCGGTCTGGGCCTGAAGGCCCAGATCAACCACAAATCGGTCTTCGACAGGAAAAACTATTTCTACCCCGACCTGCCGCAGGGCTACCAGATCTCGCAGTTCAAGCAACCGATCGTCGGCGAGGGCAAGGTGATCGTCTCCGTCGGCCCCGACCGGCAGGGCGAGTTCGAGGATATCGAGGTCGGCATCGAGCGCCTGCATCTGGAGCAGGATGCCGGCAAGTCGATGCACGACCAGCATGCGACGATGTCCTATGTCGATCTCAACCGCTCCGGCGTGGCGCTGATGGAGATCGTTTCGAAGCCGGATATGCGCTCCGCCGATGAAGCCAAGGCCTATGTCACCAAGCTGCGCACCATCGTGCGCTACCTCGGCACGTGCGACGGCAACATGGACGAAGGCTCGCTGCGCGCCGACGTCAACGTCTCGGTACGCCGGCCTGGCGGTGAATTCGGCACGCGCTGCGAGATCAAGAACGTCAACTCGATCCGTTTCATCGGCCAGGCCATCGACTCCGAGGCGCGCCGCCAGATCGCCATCCTGGAGGACGGCGGCAAGATCGACCAGGAAACGCGGCTGTTCGATCCCAATAAGGGCGAAACGCGCTCGATGCGTTCCAAGGAAGAAGCGCACGACTATCGCTATTTCCCGGATCCCGACCTTCTGCCGCTGGAATTCGACCAGGCCTATGTCGATGCGCTGGCAAAGGACCTGCCTGAACTTCCGGACGCCAAGAAGGCACGGCTGATCTCCTCGCTCGGCCTGTCGACCTACGACGCCTCGATCCTGGTATCGGAAAAGGCGGTCGCCGACTATTTCGAGAAGGTGGCCGCTGGTCGCGATGGCAAGCTTGCCGCCAACTGGGTCATCAACGATTTGCTGGGTGCGTTGAACAGAGCCGGCAAGAGTATTGAAAATGCTCCGGTTTCGCCCGATCAGCTCGGCGCGGTCATCGATCTGATCAAGGAGGGCACCATCTCCGGCAAGATCGCCAAGGATCTGTTCGAGATCGTCTGGAACGAGGGCGGCGATCCGCGTCAGCTGGTCGAAAGCCGCGGCATGAAGCAGGTCACCGATACCGGGGCTATCGAAACGGCGGTGGACGAGGTGATCGCCGCCAACCCGGACAAGGTCGAACAGGCGCGCGCCAAGCCGACCATGGCCGGCTGGTTCGTCGGCCAGGTGATGAAGGCGACCGGCGGCAAGGCCAACCCGCAGGTGGTCAACGAGCTGGTCAAGGCCAAGCTCGGGATCGAATAGGATGTTCGTCCGCACCGCCAGCGAGCGCGATCTTGCGGCGGTGCGCGCATTGCTGGTGGAGACATGGCACGCCACCTATGACGCCATCTACGGCGCGGCGCGGGTCACCGAAATCACCGACGAATGGCATTCGATCGCCGCGCTCAAAGCGCGGTTGACACGACCGAACTCGGAATTCCTGGTCGCGGACGACGGCAAAAGCATCGGTGGCATGGCTTTCGCGGCCGCCACGACGGATGCCGGGGTCGTCATGCTGAACCAGCTTTACGTGCATCCGGCCTGGCAGAGGCAAGGCATCGGCCAGGCCCTGCTGGACGAGATCGAGGCCAGCTTTCCGGAGGCCCGAACGCTGCGCGTCGAGGTCGAGGAAGCAAGTGCTCCGGCCGTTGCCTTTTACCGCTCGAGAGGGTTCACGCCCGCCGGCAACACGGCCGATTGCGGCGGCGCCTCAGGATTGCCGGCGCTGGTTTTGGAGAAGGCGATCGGCTAGCTCGTTCGCCTGGCGCTCAGTTGCGTTTCACGGGCAGGTTGAAGCAGCCGGCGGCGAGAAACTCGCACGGCAGGCTGCCGCCGCCGCCCGACGTGTGCGGGGGCGTAGCGGCTTCGATCTTTTCGACCTCGTAATATTTCGAGGTGACGCCCCATTTTTTAACGCCCTGGCACGTCGAGCGCACGCCAACCTCCGTCGCCTTTGCCGCCGTCTTGTAATAGGTGGTGATCCGGCAGGATTGGCTGACCGGCAGCGCGTTCGCCGGGATCGTGACCGGCGGCAGGAAGTTCGGGAAGGCAAGCAGCGAGATTGCCGCAATGATCCGGACGGCGGGCATGGTGTGGGGAAAGTGCAGCATCGTGCACCTCCATCGATGGCGCCGCTCGCTCGTGGCGCAGCGGCGGGTTTGTTCCCGCAAGATCAGGCCATGAAGCCAGCGCTGCCGCATCTGCCGCGCGGGGGATGGCGGCAGCGGTCTGAACCGCCGCCGCCATCCGCGAGCGGCCGCGTCAGGGCGTTTTCGGCTTGATGAGCGTCTTTATCGGAACGGCGACTTTTGGGGGCCGGACCGTACTGGTTCCACCATCGACGGCCAGCTCGCCGCTGTTGAGATAGCGCACCGTATAGTGCAGCTCATAGGCGGGAACTCTGATCCATGTAGGCTTGGGATTGAACTGGTCCGGCGGCCTCGAATACCACTTCGGGATCAGCATGATCTTGGAACCGGCATCGAATCCCGCAGTCTTGGCCGCTACTGCGAAGGCGCTGTCTCTGGGATCGTTCGGCGGCTGGTCGACATTGCCGATGACGACCAGCGAATCGTATTTTCGCGCGTCGAGCCGTACTGCGGGAAGGTTCAGCGCAGCCGCGTCGCCTTCGCGCATGGTCAGCGCCTTCTGAAGGCCGTCCTCATTGGCGTAGAGGTTGAGGTTTATAGCCTCGGATTCCGCATAGACGACATTGTTGTGGAAGTCGCGGGCTGACAGGCGTGTGAGGCTGTCGAAGGTGACTTCAACCGTCGGCTTGGCTATGGCGTCCGTCACCACCAGGTTGCGCCGCGGCACCGTCCAGAAGATGAGATCATCGCCGGTAGCCTGCGTGCCGGCATCGGAGCCGTCTATTGCCGAGCATTTCGAATTTGGAACCGGCGTCGTCACCGGTAGGGGTGCCGAAAACGAGTTGCGTACCTGCGCGTCGATGTAATTGCCGACGTTGAAAACGTCCTCGAGGATGTTGCCGCCCTCGAAGCTCGCCGGGCCGGGTTGCGAGCGGATGATGACCTGGCTGGAATCGGTCTGCCAGCCGCTGCAGAAGACGTTGACGTCTATGGGAATGCCGATGTGGCGGTCGGAGGTCACAGGGATCGAGACTTTGATGGTCAGGATGTAAGGAACTTTGATAAACCAGCTGTTCGGCTGGTTCAGCATCTGCGTCGCAAAGCGCGACGGCCGCCATTGCTTCAGCGATTCGATCGATGCGCGCGACGATCGTCCCTGGGCGGCCAGCTGTGCGTTGGTGGCGTCGACCTTGGCTTGCGCCAGGTTGCGGACGGTGTTGGTGATCAGGAACACGCCGAGTTCGGCTTTGCAGGGCCTGTTCGATTGTGTGGCGTTGCATGGGGCAAGTGCCGCACTAGGAACCGGCGGCCCCGAAGGCGGCGGCTGGGCGGCCGCGGTGGCCGCCATCAGGCAGAAGAACAGCATCATGCAGGTTTTCAACATGGTATCCTCGCTCTCTGGTTGGAAACCACCCTCCGGCTAGACGCCAGCACTTCTTCGATAGCGGTTCATCGCCCGCACGGGGGATGAACCGCGAAACATCGGGCCGGCCCAGCGACGTCGAGCCGCCGTCCTTTCGGGTCGGACATCTACTGCTTCACGACGCCTTTGGTTGTCGCCTTCGGCGCGACGACCTTGGGCTTGGGGGTTTTCGGGCCGGGGTCGACTACCAATGCAGCCGTGCAGGAGCACTTGCCCGAACCGCAGTTCAGGTCGCCCTTGCACATTTTGGAATGCCGCATATCGGTGCAGTCGGCGGTCCCGGAGCAGGAGCAACTGCCTTGCCCGATCGTTCCGGACTGACATTTGAAGCTCCATGCCGGACCGGCGGCAAGGCCGGCCACAGCGAGCGATAAGGCAAAAAGCGTCGTCGAGATGAGTTTGCGCATGAATACCTCCCGGTTCTATCGAGCGATGGAACCACGAAGCAGCAACGCCTTCATCTCCCGCGCGGGGGACGAACTCGCATACCGGTGACGATCGTCAATGCTGTCCCTTCAGCACGACGAGATAGCCGCGTTCGACGCGAAGCCGGAACGCGATTTGCCCTGCAGTGCCGGGATCCTTGGAAACCTTGTCAATAACATAGCCGCTGGGATGCGAGCCAAGCCATTCTTCCGGTTTGTCGGTGCTTTCGAACGGCCTTTGCAACCCGGCCAGGAAGCCGACTTCGCCTTGATAGTCGAAAGCCACGGCCCAGTCCGCATCCTTTCGCTCGTCGATGAAGTTGGCGAGCGGCGTCAGGTCATAGCGTTTGAACGCGGTTGCCGATGCCACCGCGTGGCCGATGCCGAAAATGACAAGCATGACGACGGCCGAGCTTTTCAGCCTGGCGAGCGGGATCTCCGCCATGAAATAGCCGAACAGGATGGTCACGAACGGCAACATCGGCACGACATAGTGAGGCTGCTTGCCGGATATCGCGCTGAACGCCAGCAACACGGCAACGAACGAGAACGACAGCAGGCGCAAGGCGCGCAGATCCGGCGACTTCGTCTCGATCAGGCTGCGTATCCGCGTGCGCAGCTTCAACCGCCAGACCTCGGGTATGAAGATCCACGGTATGAACATGACCGGCAGCAGCAGCAGATAGAAATAGAACGGCCGGCCGTGCGAATTGCGCAAATTGCCGGTGACGCGCCCCGCCGATTGGTTCCAGACCAGATCATAGACGAAACTGCCCTTTGTCAGGATCGTCGCCGGCACCAGCCAGATCGCCACCGGAATCAGCGCGGCAAGCACTGCCAGGCCCACTCCAGCGAGGAAGTTCGGTGTCGTCAGTCCCGCCCGTCGGTCGCGCCAGAACGGGTAGAACAGGATGGGCGCGCCGATATGGATCAGCACCACCGGGCCTTTCGTCAGCACGCCCATGCCGATGAACAGCCCGGCCAGAACGGCCTGCCAGCGATTGCCGCTCCGGGCAAAGGCAATCAACGACAACAGCGCGGCGAGCACAAAGACCGTCAGCAACAGGTCGAATAGGATCAGCGTCGAATAGATGACGAACACGCAGCTTCCAGCAACCAGCCAGGGGATGCGCCGTGCGATGTCGTCGCGGCCCGGAAACAGGGTCTTTGCCAAAGCCGTCGTCAGCCAGATGACGAGCGAGGAGGCGGCGAAGATGACCAGCATCGCGGCCGGCCGGCTGGCGCCGAAAATCTTCCAGACAAGGTCGATAAGCCAAAACAGCAGAGGCGGCTTCTGCAGATAGGGCGCGAAATTCATCGTCGGGACGAAGATCTGTCCGCTCAGATACATTTCCCAGGTGACGCTGAGATATCGCGTTTCGTCGACGGGCAGCAGTGGCCGGAAAGCGACTGCGATTACGATCAGCCCAAGCAAAAAGAGGTAGGGGAGCAGCCGCTTGGTAGATGTCGGTGTCAAAGATTGAGATCCGCGCCAGAAACCATTTTCTTTCCAGCCGAGCAGAGTGCTGCGTTTCTGGACCGCGAACGACCGCACCACGATTTTGGCCGAATTGCAACGATGCCGGTTTCGTTTCCCAGATTTTGCGGACGATGGTGGCAAAGGTTGAAAAACTTACCGGCCGAGTCATTTGGACCACCGCCGGTTCGAGAATCTGCGCAAATCAACTGGAGCGCAACGGCGGTGACAATTCGCGCATCAAGAGTTCGAGCTCGCGCTGATCGCCGGTGCCGGTCTTGTCGAAGATCGTCGCCAGCTGCGACTTGACGGTGCCGTCCGAGACGCCGCCGGCCGCGGCGATTTCCTTTCGCGTCAGGCCGGCGGCAACGTGACCGGCGACTCGCCTTTCTGCCGCGGTCAGTCCGAACAGCGCCGCAATGGCGTCCAGCGCCGGGGTCGGTGTCGAACCGGCCGCGGCGATGAAGATCGCTGCGGCGGCCCGCTGCGAGATGCGCGCCGAGATTTCACGCCGCGCCAGCGGCATAACATGGGCCACCGCCGGAACGGCCGTCTTGGCCAGGGGAATGTTGATGCCGCAAGGTCCGAGTGCGAATTCGTCGCGCGTGCCGAGCTGGACGGCACGGCCGATCGCGGCGTTGGCGTTGGCATAGGTGAAGGACAGCTGTCCGCGCACGCAAGCGACCGAAATGTTTTCGGCGAGCAGCGCTTCGGCTGACGGGTTGGCGAAGATGATGGTCATGTCTTCGGCGACGATCAGCACCGGATGGTCGAGGCTTTCGATGATGGAGCGGAAGATTTCGGCCTTGCGCCGCTCGGCCTCGAACAGGTCGCCGATGGTCACCGCGCGCCGCACATGCGGCGCCAGCAGGCAGACAAGCTCGAGATCCTCGCGGGAAATCTGGCGTCTGTCCTTGTCGGTCACCACCATTAGCGTACCGATCCGGGTCGGCCGCTTCATCAACGCCACCCAGAAGAAATCGTCCAGCCGGTTGGGTTGTACCCATTCGCGCACGATGCGGCTTTCGAGCCATCTCTGTCGTGTATCCGGGCCTTGCAGGGCGTAGATCGAATCGACGGTGAAGGGCACGTCGATCTCCATCTTGGGAACCGCCGCATAGAACGGTACTTGCGAGCCGTAGTCATGCTTCAACGGCTCAAGAACTGCGGGATCGCCGCAGGATACCGAAAACCGCGCAGAGCTGCTGATCGTGTCGATGACGGCGAGCATGGCAAGCCGGCCTTCCGCCAGATTGCAGATGGCCTCGAGTGTCGCCTGCCAGCGGTCGACGTCGGCAATCGAATCGTAGATCGCCTCAACGACCTGCGGCAATGCGCGACCGGCCGTGCCCGCCAGCGATGACATAAACCCCTCTCATTTGCCGTCCTAGGCAACGAAGCATCAACTGTTAGAATAACGCTGCGTAAGGTTGCCAACAACTTATTTCATCTGCTTCGGACGGCCGCGAAAATAGCATGAACGTATCGCTTTTCCGTCAGCCATTTGCTCGCCGGTTGCGGCAAGACCCTTGCCTTCGCAATGCCGTGACGCCATAAGCAGGTACAGGCGCCGCAGCCGCCGCGAGGACTTGCCACAAGGACTTGCCACGAGGATTTGGATGAAGACTTTCCTTCTGCAGTTTTTCACCTGGTGGAACAGCCAGACATTGGGAACGCGCTTTCACACCTGGCGGCATGGCAAGAAGGTCGGGCAGGACGAGGTCGGCAACGTCTACTATGAGGGCGGCGTCGATTCGGAAGGCCGCACCCGCCGCTGGGTCATCTACCGCGACTATTCGGAAGCCTCGGCGATTCCGCCCGGCTGGCATGGCTGGATCCATCACCGTGTAGACGTTCCGCCGCCAAGCGAAGACTACAAGCCACGCGACTGGCAAAAGCCGCATGTGCCGAACCTCACCGGCAGCCCCGCAGCCTATCGGCCGAAGGGGTCGGTGCTGACCAACCGGCATCGTCCGCAGGTGACGGGCGACTACGACGCCTGGACGCCCGGTTCGTGATCGATCGCCGCGACAGGCCGCGGTCCCCCACGGAGGCGGTCCCCACGCGGGCGGTCCTTTGTCGCCACAATTACTGTTTAGCTGTTTGCTGATCCGACAGCAGCAACTAGCCTTGGCGTTAAGAGAATCACCCGGGCGCAAATCACCGGACCTTGCATGAGCATGTTCAGCCGAATTTTGACGGGCGGATTAACCGCGGTCGTTCTCGCTTCCATGGTGGCGCTTGCCGCTGCGCAGGAATTGGCGCCGCCTGCGCCGGACGCGTCGGTAGCGCCTGCAGCACCGGCAGTATCCGAACGCCTCACCAATCCCGTCGCTGAATTCGCCGGCATCGACAAGATCACCGGCCGGATCATCACCTTCGATGTCTATATCGACGAGACGGTGCAGTTCGGCGCTTTGCAGGTGACGCCGCGCATCTGCTATTCGCGGCCCGAAAACGAAGAGCCGAAGACGGATTCGTTCGTCGAGGTCGACGAGATCACGCTCGACCGGAAGATACGCCGTATCTTCACCGGCTGGATGTTTGCCGAAAGCCCCGGGATCAACGCCGTCGAGCATGCCGTCTATGATATCTGGCTGAAGGGCTGCAAGCAGAAGTCCGACGTGCCGGCACCCGCCGCCCCCAAAACCAACTAGAATCTGTCAGCGCGCGGCGGATACCGCGCCCCGCGGAACCGCCGCGTTCCCCGAGCGTTGGTGCCTCTCTACGGAGGAGGTTGCCATGATGATGGCCAACAAGAACGAACTTCTCGACATCGAAAGGGGATTCTGGAGCGGCGACGCCGACTACTTCAAGGCCAATGCCGATACCGAATGCCTGGTGGCCTTCCCGCAGATGGCGCGGGTGATGAGCAATTCCGATCTGGCCGAAACCGCCACGGACCAGAACCGCTGGCGCGATCTCGACATCGACCTCAAGGGCATCATCGAGCCGGGCAGCGACATCGTCATGCTGACCTACGAGGCGCGTGCGACCCGGCAAAATGGCGAAGCCTATGCGGCGCTGGTCAGCACTGGCTATGTCCACCGCGTCAATGGCTGGAAGATGATGTTCCACGCACAGACGCCGCTGTGACGGCAGCAAAAAGCTGACTGGCCGCTAGAGCAATTCCACGAAAAGTGAACGGTTTCCGTCCGGAATTCTGTGAAAAACGATGAACCATTCTCCAGGTTATGGAAAAAACACCGCCTCGCCCTTCAGCGCCTCGGCCAGCATCTTCTCGTACTTGCCGCGCGGCACGTCGATTGCGCCGAAGCGTTTGAGATGCTCGGTGGTGAACTGCGTGTCGAGCAGTGCAAAGCCGCGCGCCTTCAGGCGTTCGACGAGGTGAACCAGGCAGGCCTTTGACGCGTCGGTCTCCCTGGCGAACATGCTCTCGCCGAAAAACACGCGGCCGAGCGATACGCCGTAGAGCCCGCCGACCAACCGGTCGTCGTGCCAGGCCTCGACCGAATGGCAATGGCCCATCCGATGCAGCTCGATATAGGCTTCGCGGATCGGCGCGTTGATCCAGGTCGACCGACGTTCCTCGCGCCTTTCGGCGCAGGCCTCGATCGTCGCCTCGAAGTCGAAATCGATACGGAACTCGAACAGGTTCTTGCGGATCGTCTTTCTCAGGCTTTTCGGTATGTGGAACCCGTCGAGCGGAATGATGCCGCGCGTCTCCGGCCGCACCCAGAATACTTCGGGGTCATTGGCGCTTTCGGCCATCGGGAAGACGCCGGAGGCATAGGCTTTGAGCAAAAGGTCGGTCGGGATGCGATAACCGGGTGCGTAGGGACGGGTCATCGCTTCGCCCCTGTATCACTCGCCTTCGGCCAGGTATTTTTCCAGCCAGTGGATGTCGTAGTCGCCATTGGCGATGTCGGCGTTGCCAACGAGGTCGCGAAACAGCGGCAGCGTCGTTTTGATGCCGTCGACGACGAATTCGTCGAGCGCGCGCCGCAGCCGCATCATGCACTCGACGCGGTTGCGGCCGTGCACGATCAGCTTGCCGATCAGGCTGTCGTAGTAGGGTGGGATCTTGTAGCCCGAATAGACGCCGGAATCGACGCGGATACCGAGGCCGCCCGGCGTGTGAAAGTGGGTGATGGTGCCTGGCGAGGGGGTGAAGGTGCGCGGATCCTCGGCGTTGATGCGGCATTCGATGGCATGGCCGTGGAAGCGGATATCCTCCTGGCGCACCGAAAGCCCGCCGCCCGAGGCGACGCGGATCTGCTCGTGCACGAGATCGATGCCGGTGATCGCCTCGGTCACCGGATGTTCGACCTGCAGGCGCGTGTTCATCTCGATGAAATAGAACTCGCCGTCCTCATAGAGGAATTCGATGGTGCCGGCGCCGGAATAGCCGAGATCGGCGATGGCCCTGGCGCAGACGCCGCCAATATGCGCGCGCTCCTCGGCATTGAGCGCCGGCGAGGGCGCTTCTTCCCAGACCTTCTGGTGGCGGCGCTGCAGCGAGCAGTCGCGCTCGCCGAAATGCACGCCGCGCCCGGCGCCATCGCCGAACACCTGCACTTCGATATGGCGCGGCTTCTGCAGATATTTCTCGATGTAGACGGCGTCGTCGCCGAAGGCCGCACCCGCCTCCGAGCGTGCCGTCTGCAGCGCCACCTCGAGGTCGGCCTCGCTATGCGCCACTTTCATGCCGCGCCCGCCGCCGCCGGCCGACGCCTTGATGATCACAGGGTAGCCGATCGCGGCGGCAATGCGCTTGGCTTCCTTGTCCTCGGTGACCGCGCCGTCGGAGCCGGGCACCACGGGGATGCCGAGGCGCTTTGCCGTGCGCTTGGCCTCGATCTTGTCACCCATAATGCGGATATGGTCGCCGGTCGGGCCGATGAAGGTGATGTTGTGCGCGGCGAGGATGTCGGCGAACTTGGCGTTCTCCGACAGAAAACCGTAGCCGGGATGCACTGCGTCGGCGCCGGTGATCTCGCAGGCGGCGACGATCTGGTGGATGTTGAGATAGCTGTCGCGCGACGGCGGCGGGCCGATGCAGACGCTCTCGTCGGCGAGACGCACATGCATGGCGTCGGCGTCGGCGGTCGAATGCACCACCACCGTCTGGATGCCGAGCTCCTTGCAGGCGCGCAGCACCCTGAGGGCGATTTCGCCGCGATTGGCGATGAGGATTTTCTGGAACATCTTTCGCCTGTTCCCGGCTCTACTCGATCACAACGAGCGGCATGCCATATTCGACCGGTTGCGCGTCTTCGAACAGGATCGCCGTCACCGTGCCGGCGCGCGGCGAGGGGATCTGGTTCATCGTCTTCATCGCCTCGATGATCAGCAGCGTCTGGCCTTCCTTGACCTTCTGTCCGACCTCGATGAACGCCTTGGCGTCGGGCGACGGCGCCAGATAGGCTGTGCCGACCATCGGCGAGGCGACGGCGTTCTTCGACACGTCGGGCGCCGCCGGCACGGCGGCTGCCGCGGGCTGCGCGGCTGCCGGCGCGTGGGCCGGCTGCGCTGCGGCGACAGCATGGACGGCCGGCGCCTGCCGCGAGACGCGCACCTTCAGATCGCCCAGCTCGACCTCGATCTCGGTCAGGTTGGTGTCGTTCAGTATGCCCGCCAGATCGCGGATCAGCTGCTGGTCAACACCGTTCTTCTTTATCGACATTTTCGAGCCTTCTGTTTGTTGGCCGGTCATAGGCGTGCAGCCAGCGCCTGCAGCGCCAGCGTGTAGCCGAGCGGCCCGAACCCGCAGATCATGCCGACGGCGACCGGCGCGACCATGGAGACGTGGCGGAATGGTTCCCGCGCATGGATGTTGGAAAGATGCACCTCAGCTACCGGCAGCGGCGCGACGGCGCGGATGGCATCGTGAATGGCGATCGAGGTATGGCCGTAGGCGCCCGGATTGATGACGATTGCGGCGGCCTTGTCGGCGGCCTCCTGGATCCAGTCGACGAGGTCGCCCTCATGGTTCGACTGGCGGAAATCGATCTCCAGCCCAAGTGCGGCACCTGCCTGCTTGCAGTCGTCGGCGATCGCGGCAAGCGTCTTGCCGCCATAGATACCAGGCTCGCGCTTGCCGAGCGCGTTGAGATTGGGGCCGTTCAGGACGAAAACCGTTTTCAAAAAATGCCGACCTTTCCCGGCGCGGCTAAGCCGGCGCGCCGGACCCTCTATAATGGGCATAGACGCTGGCGAAAAGAGCGCAAGTGCGTTCTTTCGCCGTCCACAACAGCCGGAAAACGGCCCGCGCCGGAAACCCGCAGCCCCAATCGAAACCCGAACGCTAATCAGAGCGCCGCCTTCGCCGCCTCGATCTTTTCGGCCAGCACTTCCTGGCCAAGCGCGCCGAACACAACCTCGTTGCCGACCACGTAGGACGGCGTTCCGGTGATGGCGAGCTTGGTGGCGAGATCATAGGTCTTAGAGAAGGCCTCGGTGATGCTCGGGTCCTTCATCTTTTCGCGCAGCGTCGTCTCGTCGGCGCCGAGCGACAGCGCCACCTTGATTGCCGCCGCCTCGGTGGCGCGCCCCTGGCCGCCGAGCAGCGCATTATGGAATTCGCCGTATTTCTCGGGCTTCAGCAAGTGGAAGGCCATCGAGACGACGCTCGCCTTCTGCGAATCCGGGCCGAGGATCGGGAATTCCTTGAGCACGAAGCGCAGGTCCGGATCGGCCTTGGTCAGCGCGCGCATGTCGTCGATGGCGCGTTTGCAGTAGCCGCAATTATAATCATAGAATTCGACGATAGTGACCTTGCCGTTGGGATTGCCGACAACGCCGTCAAAGGAGGAATTGAAGATCTGGTCCTTGGCGTCTTTGATGACGCCGAGACTGGCGACGCGCTGTTCTTCCTTCTGCTTGGCCTCGAGTGCCTGCTGTGCTTCCAGAAGCACTTCCGGGTTCTTCAGGAGATAGTCGCGGACGATGCCTTCGACTTCGGTGCGGTCGAGCTTGGTACCCGAGGACGCCGTCTGGGCAAGCTGCGCCGTGCCGGCCTTCGCCGTCTGCGGATTGCCGGCGACGAAGCCGAACGCCAGCATGGCGAGAGCCGCTGCCACTCCGGTAGTGCCCAGCAGAATTGCCTTGGTCATGATCCTCGATCCTCTTGCCCGTGTTCCGGTCCGCTCGCTTTGGCTGTGTCGCAGCCTGCGTCCGAAAGGTTCACTTCTTCTTACCTAATGGTGCGTAGTTTATAATGTCCTGCGCGCGAAGCCAGCCCGGCTCGCCCCGCTTCATGCTCTGCTGCGCCCGCATGGCGAAGATCTTCGCATTCTTGTAGTCGCCGGAATAGAAATGCCCTTCGGCGGTTGCAAGCTCGGCGGCCGGGATGCTCCCGAGTTCCCCGTAAGCCTGTGCCAGATAGCGGTATCCGTCGGCGTTTTCGCGATCCCGTCCGAGGCCGGTGTTGATCTGCGCCACCGCCTTCTTCAGCGAATCCTCCGTGCCGATGGCCATCAGCGCCTGGCCGTAAGAGACCGGCAGCAGCCCGGATCGCGCCGGATCGAGGCTGACCGCCTTGGCATAGGCGTCGGCAGCATCCTTCGGCCGGTTCGCCTTCATCAGGATGTCGCCGCGCAATTCCTGGAAATACGGATTTTTCGGCTGTTCCTTGATCAGCGCGTTGGTCTTGGTGAGCGCCGAAGCAAGATTGCCGAAAAGATAGGTCATCTGCGCGTCGCCATAGCGCGAGGCGAGGCTGCCGGGGTTCTTGCGCATCAATCGTGACGCCGCCGCCTGGCCTTGCATGTAGGCGGCGATCTTGATGCGCATCATATCGTGGCGCTGCTGCAGTGCCGGCGGGTCGACCTTGTCGACGTAAGGGCTCTGCTTCACCAGCACTTCGAGATTGGCGATACGCTCCTGCGGCATCGGATGGCTGATGCGATAGGGATCGACTTGCGCGCCAGAGAGCGACAATGCGTTCTGGAAACGGCCGAACGTCTTCAGCATGCCCATGCCGGACTGGCCGGTAGCATTGAGATAAGCTATCGCCGAGCGGTCGGCGGTCATCTCTTCGGTGCGCTGATAGGCTAGGATACTGCGTTGCGCCATCTCGCCGCCGCCGGCCATCACGCCCATGCCGGCCCCAGCGAGGCCGCGGCTGTTGCTGGTGGCGCCGGCAACCATGGCGCCGGCGCCAAGCAGCGTCGCCAGTATTGCCATCGTCTTGGCACGCTCGAGTTGCTCCCGCAGTTTCTGCTGATGCCCGCCGGCGATATGGCCGGCCTCGTGGGCGATGACGCCGATAATCTCGTTGGGCGTTTCGGCCGTCATCAGCGCGCCGGTATTGATGAACATGCGGCGCCCGGCAACAAAGGCGTTGAAGCTCTGATCGTTGACCAGCACGATGTTGATGGCGTCGCCCGATAGACCGGCCGCCTTGAAGATCGGCCGCGCGTAGTCGCGTACCAGCGCTTCGATCTCGGCATCGCGCACCACCGGCACATTCTGCGCAAATGCATCGACCGAGCCGGCCATGGCGACCACCGCGGCAAGCGCAAGCGTCGCGAAAGCGCGCGCTGTCCTGGCGATCGTCGATTTGGGTCGGCTCAACATGGCAGGTCCACTGGTAGACGAGTGGGCGAAGGATGAAAAGTCAGCAGCCTAAACTTACCGAACTTGTGATCCCCACACCAATCGGGCATTTGTGCGGCGCGGCCAGCATGGCCGGCACGCGCGGACAAGTGTGGTGGATTGAAAAATGGTTGTTTCGCTTTCGCGCCGCGGCGCGGTCGAACCGTTCCACGCCATGGACATCCTGGCCGAGGCGAATCGGCTGAAAGCCAACGGCCTGCCGGTCGTATCCATGGCCGTCGGCCAGCCTTCCGATCCGGCGCCGGCCGGGGTTCGCGTAGCGGCGGCCAATGCCTTGAAAGCAGGCCGCATCGGCTATACCGACGCGCTGGGCCTCGCCGGTCTGCGCAAGGCGATCGCGGCGCACTATGGCGAGCATTACGGGCTTGACGTTTCGCCCGAGCGGATAGCCGTCACCACCGGATCGTCGGCTGCCTTCAACCTTGCTTTTCTGGCGATGTTCGATCCAGGCGATCGCGTCGCCATCGCCGCCCCCGGCTATCCGGCCTATCGCAACATCATGGCCGCGCTCGGCATCGACATCGCCGAGATCGAGTTGGACGGCGCCGCCTACCTCCATGCCGAGCACCTGCAAGCCGCGCATCGCGAAAAACCTCTGAAGGGCGTGCTGTTCGCCAGCCCGGCCAACCCGACCGGCGCGGTCATTCCCGCCAGCGATCTCGAGGCGCTGGTCAAGACGGCCCAAGAGCTCGGCATCGCCGTAATCTCGGACGAAATCTATCACCGGCTGGCCTATGCGGCGCCAGACACGACCGCGCTTTCTTTCGGCGCGGATGTGACGGTGATCAATTCCTTCTCGAAATATTATTGCATGACCGGCTGGCGCATCGGCTGGATGGTGCTGCCGCAGGAACTGGTGCGGCCGGTCGAGCGCATCGCCCAGAGCCTCTATATCTCGCCGCCCGAGCTGTCCCAGATTGCCGCGATCGAGGCGTTCAAGGCGACGCCAGAGCTGGAAGCGGTGAAGGCGCGCTATGCCTGGAACCGCGAGCTCCTGATGCAACGCCTGCCGGAGCTCGGCTTTGCTTTGGCCGCGCCCATGGACGGCGCGTTCTACGCCTTCTGCGACGTCACCAGGCACACCAATGACAGCATGGCGTTTGCGCGCCGGATGCTGGCCGAGGCGCATGTGGCAGCGACGCCCGGCCGCGATTTCGATCCGCTGCAGGGCCATCGCACGATGCGCTTTTCCTACGCCGGTAGCCACGACGACATGGTCGAGGCGATGGCGCGCATCGAACGCTGGCTGAAGTAGCGGGGGCGACGATGCCGGAGCTTGAACAGGCGTCTCAACTTGAACAGGCGCCCCAGCTTGAACAGGCCTTGCGCGAGGTCGCCACCGAAATGGCGGAGCGTACCGATCGCGGCGACGTCGCCAGCTATATTCCCCAGCTCGGCGAGATCGATCCGAAAAAATTCGGCATCGCCGCGGTGACCAATGACGGCCGCGTGCTGACCGCGGGTGACGCCGACGAGGCGTTTTCAATCCAGAGCATCTCAAAGGTGTTCACGCTGACGCTGGCGCTCGGCAATGTCGGCGACGCGCTGTGGCAGCGGGTTGGGCGCGAACCTTCGGGCAATCCGTTCAACTCGATCGTCCAGCTCGAGCACGAGAACGGCATTCCGCGCAATCCATTCATCAATGCCGGCGCCATCGTGGTCTCAGACATCCTGCTTGCCGGCCATCAGCCGCGCGAGGCGATCGGCGAGATCCTGCGCTTCATCCAGTTCCTGGCCGATGACGACACGATTATCGTCGACCGCGAGGTCGCGGCGTCCGAACGCGCCACCGGCTTTCGCAATTTCGCGCTCGCCAATTACATGAAATCGTTCGGCAATCTCCACCATGCGCCGGAACTGGCGCTGGGCGTTTACTTTCACCATTGCGCTATCGCCATGAGCTGCCGGCAACTGGCCCTGGCCGGCCGCTTCCTCGCCAATGGCGGCAAGAACCCGGCGACCGGGCATTCCGTCGTCTCGGCCGAGCGCGCGCGCCGCATCGGCGCGATGATGCTGACCTGCGGCCACTATGACGGCTCCGGCGACTTCGCTTTCCGCGTCGGCATTCCCGGCAAGAGCGGCGTTGGCGGCGGCATATTGGGAATCGTGCCGGGCGTCGCCTCGCTTGCCGTCTGGTCGCCTGGCCTCAATGCCAACGGCAATTCCAGGCTGGGCTCGACCGCGCTGGAAAAACTGGCGAAGATAATGAACTGGTCGATCTTCGCACCATAGTGTCGTCGCCTGCAATTGGGGCAAAAAAATCCCGCGCAGCCGATCGGCGACGCGGGACTTTTCTAATCAGAAAGTCTGGCTAATGCACGGAAAGGCTTAGAAAAAACCCTTCCGCTGCCACCAGCCGGCACGCTTTGGCTTGTCCTCGGCCTTTGCTTCCTCGGTCTTTGCCTCGTCGGGAACGATCGAGGAGACGACCGGGACGACCGGAGCATCCACCGGTACGGGCTTGCGCCGCGACGGCCGGACCTTCGGCGTTTCCTCGGCAGCCGCCACTTCGGTCTCCGGCGACACCGGCGCGGGGGTCTCGCCGGAAGCCACGAAGGCGGCCTCGGCAGCCGATGTCTCGGCGCCCGCAATCTCGGCAACTGCTTCCGCCGCAACCTTCTTCGGCTTGGCGGCGCGGCGCGGCTTCTTCGGCTTTTCGGCGCTCGGCATGTCGTCGTTCGCCGGAGCAAGCACCGCAAGCTCTTCGGCCGGCGGGGCACCTTCCGGTTCGCCGGTCACGGGCTCTGCTTCCGACACGGCACCTTCCGTCATAGCGGCTGGCTCGCCGGCGCTGGCTTCGACGCTGTCCTCGCCGTCTTCACGGCGATTGCGCTTGCCGCCGCGCTTGCCGCGCCGGCGCTTCTTGCCGTGACCGTCGTCCGCCGCTTCCGCCGTTTCGGCAACACCGGCCGGCGCTTCACGGCCCGCTTCGGCGCCTTGGTCGCCGGCGGCTACCAACGCATCGTCTGTCGGCGCCGAAACGGAAGCACCTTCCACAGCAGCGCCATGTTCGCGGTCCCGGTGGTCACGATCCCCGTGTTCACGATCCCCGTGTTCACGATCCTTGCCGCCCCGCCGTCTGCGGCGCTTGCGGCGCTTGCGATCGCGGCCTTCGCCGTCCTCGCCGGACCTTGGCTGCTGCGGCTGCTGCGCAAGGCGTGGCTGCTCGGCCTGCACCGGTGCCTCGTCTTCCTCCTCGATGACGATCTCGTCCTCGGGTTCTTCCGGCTCGACATAGGCCGGGAAGGTGCGCGCCTCGACGAAGCCTTCCGGCTTTTCGGCCAGCGCACCGCGGAAGATGGCATAGTGTTGTGCACCGACCGTATCATCGGCTTCGATGGTGATGGTGACACCGAAGCGGTGCTCGAATTCCACCAGCGTGCCGCGCTTGTGATTGAGCACATAGAGTGCGGTCGCTGCCGGCGTCCGCACCGTGATGTGGCTGCGCGAATCCTTGAGCAGGAATTCCTCGATTGCCCGCACCACCATCAGCGCGACCGACGAATCGGAGCGCACATGGCCGGTGCCGCCGCAATGCGGGCAAGGCTTCATCGTCGATTCCAGCACGCTGGCACGGATGCGCTGGCGCGACATCTCCATCAGGCCGAAATGCGAGATGCGGCCGACCTGGATGCGGGCACGATCGTTCTTGAGGTGATCCTTCAGCCGCTTCTCGACGGAGCGGTTGTTGCGGTTCTCCTCCATGTCGATGAAGTCGATGACGATGAGGCCGGCGAGATCGCGCAGCCTCAATTGCCGGGCGACTTCCTCGGCAGCTTCCAGATTGGTGTGAAGTGCGGTGTCCTCGATCGAGTGCTCCTTGGTGGAACGGCCCGAATTGACGTCGATGGCGACCAGCGCTTCCGTCTGGTTGATGATGATGTAGCCGCCGCTCTTCAGCGTCACCTGCGGCTGCAGCATGCGGTCGAGCTGCGCTTCGATGCCGTTGCGCACAAAGATCGGCGTCGTGTCGCGGAACGGCTGAACCACCTTGGCGTGGCTCGGCATCAGCATGCGCATGAAGTCCTTGGCCTCGCGGTAGCCTTCTTCGCCGGAAACCAGGATCTCGTCGATATCCTTGTTGTAAAGGTCGCGCACCGAGCGCTTGATCAGGCTGCCTTCCTCGTAAACCAGGGCAGGGGCCGTGGATTGCAGCGTCAGATTGCGGACGTTTTCCCAAAGCCGCATCAAATATTCGTAGTCGCGCTTGATCTCTGCCTTGGTGCGGCTTTCGCCGGCCGTACGCAGGATGACACCCATGCCCTGCGGCACTTCGAGATCGGCGACCACTTCCTTCAGCCGCTTGCGGTCCTGCGCATTGGTGATCTTGCGCGAAATGCCGCCGCCGCGCGCCGTGTTCGGCATCAGCACCGAATAGCGGCCGGCCAGCGACAGATAGGTGGTCAGCGCCGCGCCCTTGTTGCCGCGCTCTTCCTTGACGACCTGCACCAGCAGGATCTGCCGGCGCTTGATCACTTCCTGGATCTTGTACTGGCGGCGCACCGGCTTGCGGCGGTTGCGCACTTCTTCCAGCGCGTCTTCGGCGCCGACCGATTCGACCTCGTGATCGTCCGAATGCGAGGATTGCACCTCTTCCAGCATGCCGCGATCATTGTCTTCGGAGGTTGCCTCGCCGCTTGTCTCGGCCCCGCCCGTCTCGGCTTCGCTTGTCTCGACTTGCGGGACGGCTTCCGAGATTACGTCGGCATCGACGCTGGCAGCGATGGAACTGGAACCGCCTTCGGACGGCTCGGTCTCGCCGCGATCAGCGACTTCATCGCTCTGTCCGGCTGCACCCTCGCTCTGTCCAGCAACGTCGGACATGATTTCGTTGTCGGTGGCGGCATCCAGCTTTTCTGCGACGGCACCTTCGCCGTTCTCGCCGTCGGACGCGCCTGCCTCGTGCCTGTGCTCGCCGCGGTCACGGCTCTTGCCGCCGCGCCGGCGTCCGCGCTTGCCACGGTCGCGGCTCTGGCGGTCCTCGCCTTCGGCGGCTTCCTCGTCCTCTTCGTCCTGGGCTTCCTGTGCTTCCGCACGCAGCAGCGCCTGACGGTCGGCGACCGGAATCTGGTAGTAGTCGGGATGTATTTCACTGAAGGCGAGGAAACCGTGACGGTTGCCGCCATATTCGACAAAGGCTGCCTGCAGGGAAGGTTCGACGCGCGTTACGCGGGCGAGATAGATATTTCCTTTGAGCTGCTTCTTGTCCTGGGATTCAAAGTCGAATTCTTCAATTCGGTTACCGCGAACGACGACAACGCGTGTTTCCTCCGGGTGGGAGGCGTCTATCAGCATTTTGTTGGGCATTATTTCGTTTCCTCCCGGCAGCCGTCTGCCGCAGCTTGCGGGGCAATGCCCGCTGCCGTGGACCTGGAACATGAGTGCCGGACAATTGAACGTCCGCCGGCCGCTGCCTGAGCGCCATGGCGGTGCCGCCCGCAGCCGTAGTGGCGCGGTTTGTTGCGGACCTTTCCATGATTGCGCTTGAAGCCATCGTCACCAGCAGAACCTTTTGAACCAAAGCCCGGGAAAAACCGGACCAGCTTGTTTGCTCATACAGAGCCGGCACGGGACAATCCCGGCCGTTTTGCTCACGCAGGCGATTCCCCCGCCACGGGAGCACGCCTGCGAAAATCGTCGCGATCACCGATGCCTTCTTCGCCTGAAGCGAAAGGAGCCGTCTTGCGTCTGACCTGTAGCAGGAAGCTGCGGAGGAGGACGGTTCCAGGATTGCAGTGATCCACCATCGCTTTTATGATTTGGCGGGTTGGAAGGCAACCCCGATTCCCGATGCCGGCAAAAAGCCGTTCCGCAGCGGAAGCACAGGTCCCAAGCCTTCCATGAAAAGGCTTGGTTAACCTTCTCTGGATACCAATCGTTAATCGAGTTCGCGGCCTGCCGGCACTTTGACAAGCAACAGGGCACTTCGACAAGCGGTCGGGCATGACGCCAAAACGGGAGCGACTGGTAGAAAGATGGGACTGGCAAGCTTCGCAGACAAGGGCCGTCATCATGGAGGCTGGTTCTTCCGCACCGCCTGCCTGCTGTCGCTGATCCTGGCTTGCCTGGTCTTTTCGCCGCTTTCGCGTGCTGCCGACGCACCGCTTGCTGCCACAAGCTACAAGATGGCCGGCGATGCCACCAAGATGCGCATCGTCATCAATTTCGACCGCGAGCCCGACATCAAATGGTTCCTGCTGCGCGGCCCCGATCGCCTGGTCATCGATCTGCCGGCCACGAGATTCGCCCTCAATGCCAAGGACGTAAAGCCGCGCGGGCTTGTCCGCGCCGTGCGTTACGGCGAGCTCGGCGAGGGGAAATCGCGGCTGATTCTCACCGGCAAGGGACCGTTCGCCGTCGACAATCTCGACGTGCTCAAGAACGGTGACGGCAACGGCTACCGCATCGCCATCGACATGTCGGCAGCGTCGCAGCGAGAATTCGACGCAGCGCTCGCCAATCAGGCGCTGACGACCGGCTCGACGGTCTCCGCCGACAAGGCCGGCAGGGTCGGTACCGGGCCGGTCTCCAATCCGGGCCATCGTTTCACCGTCGTCGTCGATCCCGGCCATGGCGGCATCGACGGCGGTGCCGAGGGCCTGAACGGTACGGTCGAAAAGAACGTGACGCTCGCCTTTGCCATGGAACTGCGCGACAAGCTCGCCGCCAGCGGCAAATACGACGTGTTCCTGACGCGCGAAACGGACGAGTTCCTGCGGCTCGACGACCGCGTGCGCATTGCCCGCCAGCATGAGGCCGACCTGCTCATCTCGATCCATGCGGACACGATCAGCCTCAAGGGCATTCGCGGTGCAACCGTCTACACCGTGTCCGACAAGGCTTCCGATCCCGAGGCGCAGGCGCTTGCCGACCGTGAAAATCTTTCCGACCAGTTCGCCGGCATGGAGATCAAGGACGACAGCAAGGAAGTGACCGATATCCTGATCGACCTGATCCGCCGCGAGACGCATAATTTTTCGATGAGCTTCGCCCATACTCTCGTCGGCCAGCTTTCCACCAGCGTCGGTCTGATCAACAACCCGCAGCGTTCTGCCGGCTTCAAGGTGCTGAAGGCGCCGGACGTTCCATCCGTGCTGGTCGAACTCGGCTATCTGTCGAACGCCAAGGACGAAGCGCAGTTGCTCAGCGCCGATTGGCGCAACAAGGCGACCCAGAGCATAACCAATGCCGTTGCCCTGTTTGCTTCGGCCAGAAGCGGAACGGGGGCCGGAGGCTGAAATGCCCACCGGCGCCCACAACCTGAAGCAGCGTTGCACGGCGACAACACCCTGTGCTTTTATTTCCGGCATTCGAAACCGAAATCCCGCGCCGCCGTATTTTGCCCACATGGTCGCGACATGGATTTTGCGATTACGGTTTGGGATCGTCCCGAAAGCTTGCGTGAAGGGCGGCTTCGTTTAGGAAATTCCCGAACCAAGGACTGGAGCGGGTATGATTCGTCTCATTGGCTATTTCTTCGGCATCGGCACGACGCTGGCCCTTTTGGTCGCGGCGGGCGTGGCGATCTATATCGGCCATTTGTCGAAGGACCTGCCCGATTATGAGGTGCTGGCCAAATACGAGCCGCCGGTGACGACCCGCATCCACGCGTCGGATGGCGCGCTGATGGCCGAATATGCGCGTGAGCGGCGGCTTTATCTGCCGATTCAGGCGATCCCGGATCGTGTCAAGGCGGCCTTCCTGTCGGCCGAGGACAAGAATTTTTACAATCACCCCGGCATCGACGTGACCGGCCTTGGCCGCGCCATTGTCGTCAACCTGCAGAATGTTGGCTCGGGAAAGCGCCAGGTCGGCGCCTCGACGATTACCCAGCAGGTGGCAAAAAACTTCCTGTTGTCTTCGGATCAGACCTACGAGCGTAAGATCAAGGAGATGATCCTCGCCTTCCGCATCGAGCAGGCCTATTCGAAGGATCGCATTCTCGAGCTCTATCTCAACGAGATTTTCTTCGGCTTCGGCGCCTATGGCGTCGCCGGTGCTGCACTCACCTATTTCGACAAATCGGTGAATGAGCTCACCGTTGCCGAAGCCGCCTATCTCGCCTCCCTGCCAAAGGGGCCGAACAACTACCATCCCTTCAAGCATGCCGATCGCGCCTTGGAGCGCCGCAACTGGGTCATCGACCAGATGGTCGAGAACGGCTACGTCACGCATGAAGAAGGCGAGAAGGCCAAGGCCGAGCCGCTCGGCGTCACGCCGCGCCGCACCGGCAACTATCTCTTCGCCGGGGAGTATTTCACCGAGGAAGTGCGTCGCCAGATCATCGCGCGCTATGGCGAGAATGCGCTCTACGAAGGCGGCCTTTCCGTCCGCACGACGCTCGATCCGAAGATGCAGCTGATTGCCCGCAAGGCCATGCAGAACGGTCTCATGAAGTTCGACACGTTGCGCGGCTACCGCGGGCCGGTCACGAGCATCGACATTTCCGGCGACTGGGGCGTGCCGCTCGGCAACGTCAAGCGATTGGAGGACGTGCCGGAATGGTCGCTCGCCGTCGTGCTCGACAGCTCTGCCACCGGCCTGTCCATCGGCCTGCAGCCGACGCGCCAGATCTCCGGTGAAATCGTCAAGGACCGCGTCGAAGGCACCGTCAGCAAGGAAGACATGAGCTTCGCCATGCGCCACGTCGTCGATGGCAGGACCGTCAAGGCGAAGTCGCCGGCCGACGTGCTGAAGCCGGGCGACGTGATTTTCGTGCAGAAGAACGAGGGCTCGGACAACAGCTACAGCTTGCGCCAGGTTCCCGAAGTGGAAGGCGGCCTGATCGCCATGGATCCGCATACCGGACGCGTCCTGGCCATGGTCGGCGGTTTCTCCTACGCGCAGTCGGAGTTCAACCGGGCGACGCAGGCCATGCGCCAGCCCGGATCGTCGTTCAAGCCGATCGTCTATTCGGCCGCCCTCGACAATGGCTATACGCCCGCCTCCGTGATCATGGACGGGCCGATCACCATCCAGAGCGGCAACACGACCTGGACGCCCAAGAATTACGACGGAACGGTTGCCGGCCCGGCGACCTTGCGCTCCGGTATCGAGAAATCGCGCAATCTGATGACGGTGCGGCTTGCCAACGACATGGGCATGAAGCTGGTCGTGGAGTATGCCGAGCGTTTCGGCGTCTACGACCATCTGGCGCCGTATCTGCCGATGGCGCTGGGATCAGGCGAGACGACGGTGATGCGCATGGTGTCGGCCTATTCGATCATGGCCAATGGCGGCAAGTCGATCAAGCCGTCGCTGATCGACCGCATCCAGGACCGCTACGGCAAGACCGTCTTTAGGCAGGACGAACGCGGATGCTCGAACTGCAACGCCGCCGAGTGGCAGAACCAGCCAGAGCCGGAGCTGGTCGACAATTCCGAGCAGGTGCTCGATCCGATGACCGCCTACCAGATCACATCGATGATGGAGGGCGTCGTGCAACGCGGCACCGGCGCCACCATCAACGAGCTCGGCCGTCACATCGCCGGCAAGACCGGAACGACCAACGACGAAAAGGATGCCTGGTTCATCGGCTATACGCCGAACCTCGTTGTCGGCCTTTATATGGGCTACGATCAGCCGAAAGGCCTTGGCAAGGGCGCGACCGGCGGCGGCCTTGCCGCGCCGATCTTCAAGGATTTCATGCGCGTGGCGCTGGACGGCACGCCCAATGTCGACTTCAAGGTTCCGGAAGGCATGAAGCTGATTGCGATCAATCGCAAGACCGGCATGCGAGCCAACGCGGGCGACGCCGGAACCATCATCGAAGCCTTCAAGCCGGGTACCGGTCCCGCCGACAGTTATTGGGTGATCGGCATGGGTGCGGACGGCTCCAACGCCACCGGCGGGGCGCTGTCGCCGCAGGCCAACCAGGCCATCCAGTCGGGCGGCGGCGGGCTCTACTGACAATCGCTGCATCGGGTCGGGCCGGCTTGACGATGATGGTCGAGCCGGTCCATTCCGCTTTACAGGGGCCGGTACATTACAGGGCCGGCGCTTTACAGGAGACCGTGCCGTCCCTATGTATCGCGCCACCAAACCGCCATCCAGCAACAGGACAGAACAGCCAGCCATGCGCGCGGAAACGCAAAACATTGTCGACGAGATCAGGCAGGCAATCACCCTGCTGAGGAGGCATCTTTGACTGGGACCAAGCCATAAAGCGGCTTGAGTACCTGAACGTCCGTGCCGAGGATTCGAGCCTCTGGAACGAGCCGCTGGAAGCGCAAAAGCTGATGCGCGAGCGTCAGGGCCTCGAGGAAGGCATTGCCGCGGTCAAAGGCCTCACCCAGGCCCTGGAAGACAATATCGGCCTCATCGAGCTTGGCGAGGAAGAGGGCGACGAGGGCGTCATCGCGGAGGCCGAAGCGGCGATCCGCTCGATGCGCGGCGAGGCCAAGGCGCGCCAGATCGAAACGCTGCTGTCGGGCGAGGCTGACGCCAACGATAGCTATTTGGAAGTCCATGCCGGCGCCGGCGGCACCGAAAGCCAGGACTGGGCCTCGATGCTTCTGCGCATGTATACGCGCTGGGCCGAGCGCCGGCGCTTCAAGGTCGAGGTGCTTGAAGTGCATGACGGCGAGGAAGCCGGCATCAAGTCCGCCACGCTGCTGATCAAGGGCCACAACGCCTATGGCTGGCTGAAGACGGAGTCGGGCGTGCATCGTCTCGTGCGGATTTCACCCTATGACAGCAATGCGCGCCGCCACACCTCCTTCGCCAGCGTCTGGGTCTATCCCGTCATCGACGATACGATCGACATCGACGTTTCCGAATCCGACGTCCGTATCGACACCTATCGGTCGTCGGGATCGGGCGGCCAGCACGTCAACACCACCGATTCGGCGGTGCGCATAACCCATCTCGCCACCGGCATCGCGGTTGCCTGCCAGGCCGAGCGCTCCCAGCACAAGAACAAGGCCAAGGCCTGGGAAATGCTGCGCTCGCGGCTTTACGAGGAAGAGCTGAAGAAGCGCGAAGCGGTGGCGAACGCCACCGAAGCGTCGAAGAGCGATATTGGCTGGGGCCACCAGATACGGTCCTACGTGCTGCAGCCCTATCAGCTGGTGAAAGATCTGCGCACCGGCGTCGAGAGCACCAGCCCGTCGAGCGTGCTCGACGGCGACCTCGACGATTTCATGGAAGCCTCGCTGTCGCAGCGGATCGAGGGTGGCGCCGGCGAAACGGTGGCCGATATCGACTGAGGCCGCCGGGCACCAATCCGGCAGGAATATGGGTTCATCACGCGAGCGTTACGGCCATCGCGCGAGAGTGACGAGCTCTCAATTCGCACTTACCTGTCGTTCTACAACTTTGTTTTTCATCGGATTCTTCAAAATCGATTTCCGCTTTTGACGCGGATGTCTCGGGCCGCCGGTGCCAAGCCTGGAACCAGCGCGAGCCAAATCCCGTTATTGGCGATCCCGTTGCCGGGCTTGACCAGGTTTCGTCAATCAGGGCGGCAGGTTGGTTCCGACTGCAGAGGTCGGCGTCCGGTTGCGACAGCAATTGCTTGCGCCAACCAAGGAATCAGCCCAGCATTCATGCGCTGGGGAGGAAAAAAGCATTTATGGCCGGACGCGGCGTATCTGCGACCTGACGATCCGGCCACTGGGAAGACACGTTCCGGGAACGGGCAAGCGAGATGCTTGACAACCGTTGATAGGAACTGCGCTCATGCCTGCTCTCACAACCAGACCGGCCTCAGTCGCCCGCACGGCGCGCCGACTCCTGAATTCACTTGTCGCGGCAGTGGTTTTGATTGCTGCCGCCATTCCATTTGCGGCGCCTGCTCTGGCGCATGATGCCAAACCGACCGCGGCCATGCCGCAAGGCTGGAGCTATCCGTTCTCTTGCTGCTCGGGCTATGATTGCCGCGAGGTCTCTCAGACATCGATCAGCGAACGTCCGGAGGGCTATGTCATCAAAGGAACCGGGGAGGTCGTGGCCTATAGCGACAAGCGGATCAAGAATTCGCCCGACGGCGAATATCATTGGTGCTCCGTTGCCGGTGCCAATGACGGAAAGACCATCTGCCTGTTCGTGCCGCCATCGTCCTATTAGCGCATGACGCCCAAAGCTTGCCGACGGGGTGACCCGAGGGTGTGCGGCGGCGTTGGCTCGATGAGCCTTCGATCGGCACTCTAGCACTGTTAACCTGTGCATCGCAGGCTCACAGGCCTGCTGACTGGCAGTTGTCAGGAGCGTTTCTTTATGCTGCCTTTGCCGTACGGCGGCATTGTGAGGGACCAATTCATGACCATCAAGGCAAGCTGCCACTGCAAGGCGACGACGTTCGAGGTTTCGCAAGCGCCGCAGACGGTGACGCGATGCACCTGTTCCTTCTGTTCGAAACGCGGTTCGTTGTGGGCCTATTACACCCCATCGCAATTCAGACTCACCAGCCCGCCGGAGAATGTTTCGTTCTACCAGTGGGGATCGAAAACCATAAAACACGGTTTTTGCGCCACCTGCGGCTGTGGCACCTTCACCGAGACGCCGGACTGGTCGACAGGCGAGCCGAATTTCGACAATCCCAAGATCAGCGTGAACTCGCGGCTGTTCGACGATTTCGATCTCGACACGGTCGAAGTGGTGGTCATCGACGGCAAGAATCTCTGGTAGCCGGTCGAATTGCGGTGGTCGCACGAGCCGCCGCAGGCGTGTGGAATTGGGCCGGGAAAAGCCGCGGCAACGGCTTTTGCTGGTCCGCTTTTCGCCGCATTTCATGTTACAAGTCGCTGGAAGGGCTGATGCGGTGCGCCGTTGCGCGGCCGTGGAATGGAGAGGGACCACCATATGAAAAAGATTGTGCTCGCCGTCGTGGCGACGGCTGTGCTCGTGAGCGCATGCACCACCGATCCCTACACCGGGGAACAGAAGGTTTCCAACACCGCTGCCGGCGCCGGTCTCGGTGCTTTGGCGGGTGCCGGGCTCGGCATGCTAGCCGGCGGTAACGACCGCCGCAACGCGCTGATCGGCGCGGGCATCGGCGCGCTTGCCGGCGGTGCCATCGGTGCCACCATGGACCAGAACGAGGCCGAACTGCGCCGACAGCTTCAGGGCACCGGCGTCAGCGTCACACGCACCGGCGACCAGATCATCCTCAATATGCCGTCCGACATTACCTTCAACGTCGACCAGGACGCGGTGAAGGCCGGTTTCTATCCGGTGCTGAATTCAGTGGCCCTTGTGCTGAAAAAGTTCCGCCAGACCACGGTCGACGTGTTCGGCCACACCGACTCGACCGGCAGCGACGAGCACAATTTCGACCTGTCGCAGCGCCGTGCTTTGGCGGTCGCCAACTATCTGTCCGGACAGGGCGTCGATTCCCGCCGCTTCGCCGTCACCGGCTTCGGCAAGACGCGTCCGATCGCCTCCAACGCGACCGCTGCCGGCCGGGCTCAGAACCGCCGCGTCGAGATCCAGCTGTCGCCGCTTACCTGAGGCAAGCGCACAAACCTAGAGCGGCCTCGCAAGGGGCCGCTCTAATGGCTATGCCGGCCCTATGGCCGCCGGCACCCTTCATTCGTGATGTCAGGACCGGGCCGGTTGATCGACAATCGCGGCAACGATCCGGCGCACGATCGGAAGCACAATCAGCAGACTGGGAAACGCGACAAGCCATGAAGCGCCCCATGCATAGCTCCAGGCCGCTATAAACCCGTTCGTCCAGCCTGCGCCGATTGCCGTCGAAACCGCCGAGACAATCGACGACATCAGAATCGAAAGAACCAACGGCATCACCACCGCGCCGTAGGAGGGCGGCAGCTTTCTCAATTTGAAGGCTTGGTCCGGTGATGCTTGCATCGAAGTCTCCTAATCAGAAAATATGCGTAGGCGTTATTGTGAGGACGATCAGGCGGCATATGCCGTCTGCAGCGCCAATTCTCGAATGAAGCTTCGCAGCGAACGCGGCTCGCGGCCAAGCACGGCACGCAACGTCAGGCTGTTCCCGCCGAGGCCGTATTTGGCGTAGTAGCTGTGTACTTTGGCCAGCATCTGCAACTGCCGGTCGGTATAGGGAAGGCGGGCCTTCGCCGCCCAGTCCTGAAATGTCGGCTCGCCCGCCGAAACCGGCCGGCCAAGCTCTTCGCTCATCATGGCGACGACCTCTTCGCGGCTGTGCATACCGTCGGCGCACAGCTCGAGGGTCGCATAGGACAAACGCGCTTCGGTCAGTGCGATCGCTGCCACTTCAGCGACATCGCGGTAGTCGACGCGGGCGAGCTTCGCCGTCTTTGGAAACGGCTCGGCGAAAACGCCATGCTCGACGACAGAGGGCCAGGCCGCCGCGATATTCTGCATGAAATTGGCCGGGTGCAGAACGGTGTATTCCATGTTCGTCGAATAGAGGGCAGCTTCGACGGGTACCTTGCTTGCATGGTTTTCCAGCCTCGTGTTGGTGGGCTGGATCACCGACGAAAAAACGAATTTCCGAACGCCTGCTCGCGCCGCCGCCTCAACCATGGCAACCCCCATGGCGGCTTCGTCGGGAGCAAAGGCCGGTCCGATGTGAAAGACACCGTCGACACCTTTCACGGCCTGCTCAAGGCTCTGATGGTTGCGCAGATCTCCGATCGCGATCTCGGATGCGCCGGCTTTCCGGGCTTTTTCGGCACTCGCGGCGTCACGAACAAGCGCCCGAATCCTGGCATTGCGGCCGACGAGTTCAGGCACTACCAAACCGGCAACGCGGCCTGCGGCGCCTACGACCAGGATGGTTGGACTGGACGTTCGCATGACGATCTCCTTCCCTCGAGTCTGCCTTTCGGCCTGTGCAGGGAAGATAAAATCTAGCGAACTGCGTTACAATTAATCGAATTTGCGATAGTTTCTCCCGATTTTCGGGAGAATGAGCGATGAGCCGGATAGATGATTTCGAAGCCTTCATTGCCATTGTCGAGCATGGCAGCCTGACGGCTGCCGCACGCCGGCTGAACCGCTCGCTGCAGTCGGTCAGCCGGGCCCTGGCGACATTGGAGGAATCAATCGGGGTCGAGCTTCTGCACAGGACGACACGCCGCTCGACGCCGAGCGAAGCCGGAGCGGCCTTTTTCCAGCGCATCAAACCCGCCGTCGAGGAAATTAACGAAGCCAGGCTTCAGGCGGCCAATCGACGGTCGGAGCCGTCCGGCATCCTGCGCATGAGCGCCCCGGTTCTGTTCGGCCCGGACTTCCTCGTGCCGGTTATCGCCGACTATATGCGGACATATCCCCGGGTCGAGGTTGACCTCCAGCTTTCCGATGAATTTGTCGATCTCGATGCCGAGGGTCTCGATCTGGCGGTAAGGATCGGCAATTTGCCGGATTCCAATTTACGTGCGAAGCGCCTGGGCGCACTGCGGCGCGTGGTGTTCGGCGCACCTGCCTACTTCCAGCAACACGGCCGACCGGCCCATCCGCTCGAATTGCGCGAGCATGAATGCATCGTACGAACCGATGACGGCCGCCCAGGCGAATGGATGTTTCAGATAGAAGGCAAGCCCCGGCCGGTGAAGGTCGCGGGCACCTTCCGGTCAAATTTGATGATATCGATCTATGCAGCCGCGGTTCACGGATTGGGTTTGGGCTACTCGCCGCTTTGGCAGGTAAAACACCTGGTGGACGACGGCCGCCTGGAACTGGCTCTGACCGAATTCGAGCCAGTGCCGGTGCCGATACACGCCGTGTGGCCGGAAGGCAGATCATCCTCGGCCAAAGTCCGCGCTTTTCTGGACCTGTTGGCATCCCGCCTGGAACTCAAGAACCTTTAGGCGCAGACCAAACTCAACGCCGAGCTTACCTCATTGACATCAAGTTCGTGACTAGAACAGCCGTGGCGGCATCGAGTGCGGGTTGATGGACCTCCGAATGACCGATGTCCTTCAACTGATCGGTCGTCAAATCTGCCAGTGCCCTCCGTCTTGCGGCGGTCCGCCGCCATCCCGTGAAGGCAGCGATCATCATTGCTGCGCCTTTCAAGCTAGACCCAAGCAAGCGTTTGGACATGCTGCGGGCGGCGCGAGTTTCCGAGTGAGCCATTGTTTTGGTCTCCCATTTCGAGTTTGCGCATGGGAGCGTGCCACGCAGACGTTTTCGGCCTGTTCGGCTGGGCGTGAACAACTGGGAGAAGTCCGGCGATCCGCCGTTAAATCGGTGTTAAATCGATCCACCGAGATGCTATTCTGTCGCCGCGGTCAAAGTCTGGAGACGATTTGTGCGCATCCGGTTGCTTGGTGGCCTGGAGGTTACTTCCCCGGAGCACCGGCCTGTCCGGTTCGCCACACGCAAGACTTCGCTCCTTTTTGCTGCCCTGGTTCTCGCGGGCCGCCGCGGCCATGGTCGCGAGCAGCTTTCCGAAGCCTTTTGGCCGGGGCGAAGCAACGGGCAGGCCCGCAATAGTTTGCGGCAAGCGCTGGTCGACATCAGGCGCACGTTCCCCGCCAGCTCGGATGCAGCCGTCTACATCTATGGGGATCAGGAAACCGTTGCGCTTATTGCCGGTCCGGATGAGGCGGACATCTCGATCTTCGACCGGAAATTGGAGCAGGGCCGAACCGCCGATCTCGCCTTCGCCGCCGATCTCTACCGCGGTGAGCTGCTTGCCGGGCAAGCCATCCCTGACGAACTGGACGAGTGGTTTGGACCGTATCTGAGCAAGTATCAGCGCAAGGCGCTGCAATTGGTCGACCGGCTGAGCCTGGCGCTGCCCGCACCCGGCTCAGCCGAAGAGACGGCCTGCGAAGGGCTCGCGGAGCGATTGCTCGCCTCGGATCCGACGGCGGAGGCAGCCCATCGGGCGCTGATCCGCATCCATGCTCATCGAGGCCACGAAAACGCGGCCTTGCGTCAGTTCGAGCTGTGTCGGGCAGCTTTAAGGAAACATCTGAACGCCGAGCCTGAAGAGCAGACAAGCTCGCTGGCGGCTTCCCTGCAGTCCCGTGAACGACCTGAACATCAGCGGCCGGAGCCAAGCTCTGGCGCCGCATCACTGGCGCCGGTTCTGGCAGTCCCGACGAGGCGCGACGACCAGCCATCGATTGCGGTGCTGCCGTTTCAGAACCTAAGCGGTGATATCGAGCAGGAATATTTTGCCGACGGCATGGTGGAAGACATTGTCACCGCCTTGGCTCACTTTCGGCACCTGTTCGTAGTCGCACGGAATTCGAGCTTCACCTACAGGGGACGGTCCATAGACATAAAGCAGGTCGGGCGTGAGCTGGGCGTGCGCTATGTGGTCGAGGGAAGTGTTCGCCGGGCGGGCGACCGCCTGCGCATCGCCGGGCAGCTCATCGACACCTCGACGGAGGCCTATCTCTGGGCCGACCGTTTTGACGGGACGCTCGCCGAAGTCTTCGATCTGCAGGACCAGGTCGCCTCGAGTATTGTCGGCGCAATCACACCGAAAATGGAGGAGGCTGAGATCGAGCGTGCCAAACGCAAGCCGACAGAAAGCCTCGACGCTTATGATTACTACCTCCGCGGGCTGGCGGCCTTTGACCGGACGATCACTAGTAGATCGGCCATCGACGATGCCTTGCGCCTCTTCATGAAAGCGATCGACCGTGACCCGGAGTTTGCCGCAGCCTATGCGCGGGCGGCGCGGTGCTACGCCACCCGAAAAAGCAACGGCTGGATGACAGACCGCGCGAAAGAGAATGCCGAGGCTACTCGACTGGCCAGGAGAGCGGTCGAACTCGGAAGGGACGATGCGATTGCGCTTTCCTTCGGTGGATACGTCCTCGGCTACGTAGGTGGCGACCTTGACGACAGTGCGGCTTGCATCGATCGCGCGCTCGTTCTCAACCCGAATCTAGCGGCCGCGTGGGGCCTAAGCAGCTGGGTCAAGGCTTGCTTTGGCGAGCCAGGCAAGGCCGTCGAGCACGCCGCGCTTGCCATGCGCCTAAGCCCATTGGATCCACGTCTGTTCGCTTGGCAATTCAACACCGGGCTCGCTCATTTTTGTGCCGGCCACTACGATGACGCCGCCGCTTGGGCGGGAAAGTCGCTACGGTACCAACCGAACTACGTGAGCGCGATGCGTGTAGTGGCGGCGAGTCATGCCCTGGCGGGACGCCTGTCGGAAGCGCAGCAGACTATGGCCCGGGTGTGCGAGGTCGATCCCTCGCTGCGGCTCTCGAATCTCGCCGAGGTGCTGCCGCCGTTTTATCGACCGGACGATCGCAGCAGATATATCGAAGGTCTTCGCAAGGCTGGCCTGCCGGACTGACTCGCGGCAACGCTTCGCGCGGCCGTGGGACGCGCAAGCTGGATATCAGACCTTGGCGACGATCCGCATGAAGGCCGGCATGTCGTCGCCGAAGCCGACGGTCGCGTCATTGTCTTCCTGGCGCTGGCGGGCAGGGCGCTCGCGCTGCGGCCTGGTGTCGCCGCGTTCGGGCGCGCGCCGTTCGTTGCGATCGGGGGAAGCCTTCCGTTCAGGTGAAGCCTGGCGCTCGCTGTTTTCCGAGCGGATCGCCTCCTTGCGGGTACGCCGCTCGCCAATATCGGCGACGGCGGCTTCGGCCACGACCGGCTGTTCCTCGCTAACCGCTTCCGGCGCTGCTTCTTCGCTGCGCTTGGCGTGGCGTTCACGCGGCTTGCGCTCGCCCCTGTCCTTGGCGTCGTCCTTACGCCCGGCGCGGCGTGGCGCACCACGGCCACGGCGCGGGGCCTCGTCCTCGCCGCCCTCGCTGGCGACGACTGTCGACAGGTCGCCGTCATGCCACTCGATCTTGGTGCCGATCAGCCGTTCGATGGCGTCGATGTATTTGGTGTCCGATTTGGTCGCGATGGTGAAGGATTTGCCGGAGCGTCCGGCGCGGCCGGTGCGGCCGATGCGGTGGACATAATCCTCGGCGTGGATCGGCACGTCGTAGTTGAAGACATGGCTGACGTCGGGAATGTCGAGGCCGCGCGCCGCGACGTCCGAAGCGACGAGGTACCGCAGCTTGCCGTCACGGAAATTGGCCAGCATCTGCATGCGCGCGCGCTGGTCCATGTCGCCGTGCAGAGCGCCGGCGTCGAAATCATATTTGAGCAGCGAACGGAACAGCTCCGACACCTCGACCTTGCGGTTGCAGAAGATGATGGCGTTCTTCAGCTCGGCATCCTCGGCCTTCATCAGATTGCGCAGCGTCTCGCGCTTGTCCCAGGGTTTTGGCCCGGATTTCACCAGCCGCTGGGTGATGTTGGTGGCGGCCGATGCTGCCTTCGACACTTCGACGCGCACCGGCGCGTGCAGGAATTTCTCGGTGAGCTTGGTGATTTCCGGTGGCATCGTCGCCGAGAAGAACAGCGTCTGCCTGGTGAACGGGATCATTTCGCAGATGCGCTCGATATCGGGAATGAAGCCCATGTCGAGCATGCGATCGGCCTCGTCGATGACGAGGATCTCGACGCCGTTGAGCAGGAGCTTGCCGCGTTCGCGATGGTCGAGCAGGCGGCCTGGCGTCGCGATCAGCACGTCGGCGCCGCGCTCGAGCTTCTTGTCCTGCTCGTCGAAGGACACGCCGCCGATCAGCAGCGCGATGTTGAGCTTGTGGTTCTTGCCGTATTTGACGAAGTTTTCCTCGACCTGCGCGGCGAGCTCGCGCGTCGGCTCGAGGATCAGCGTGCGCGGCATGCGGGCGCGGGCGCGGCCCTTTTCCAGCCGGGTGAGCATCGGCAGGACGAAGGACGCCGTCTTGCCGGTGCCGGTCTGGGCAATGCCCAGCACATCCTTGCCGAGCAAGGCGTGCGGGATAGCACCAGCCTGGATCGGCGTCGGCTCGGTGTAGCCGGCATCGGTAACTGCGGAAAGGACCTTCGGCGACAGGCCGAGGTCTGCGAAGGTCAACGCTTCTTGAGCGATCTGGGTGTCTGAGGACAAGTTTGGCGGTCTTTGGCTGGTTCGGGGGCGCAACGTAAGCAGTCGCGGCAAGCGCCGCGCGCCTGCAAGATTGGTATTGCAGGTAGGCGCAAGCCCACGATTTGTCAACACAAACGGGCGGCATTGGCACGATTGTGAAGTCGTAACCTTAATCGCGATGCTTAATTTACGCAGTGGCTGCCGCGCCCGCTCAATACCTGAACTGTTCGGCGAGAATGCGCTCGTTCCACGAATGATTGGGATCGAACAGCAGCGTCGCCGTTGCCGTCGGCGATTCCCTTACCGTGACCGTCGTCACCGCCTTGACCTCGGTGTGGTCGGCGGCGGCGTTCACCGGCCGCTTTTCCGGCTCCAGAATGTCGAAACGCACGCTCGCCTTGTTGGAGAGCAGCGCGCCGCGCCAGCGGCGCGGACGAAACGGGCTGACCGGGGTCAGCGCCAGCAGCGGAGCGTCGAGCGGCAGGATCGGCCCGTGCGCGGACAGATTGTACGCGGTCGAGCCGGCCGGCGTCGCAATCATCACGCCGTCGCAGTGCAATTCCTCCAGCCGCTCTTGCCCATCCACGGTGATGCGGATCTTGGCGGTCTGGTAGGACTGGCGCCAAAGCGCGACCTCGTTGATCGCCAGCGCCGAAATCGTCTCGCCCTCCGCCGTAACTGCCTGCATCTCCAGCGGACGGATCGTTTCGGCAACGGCCGCCGCGATGCGCCCGGTCAAGCCGCTGGCGCGGTATTCGTTCATCAGGAAACCGATGGTGCCACGGTTCATGCCGTAGACCTTCTTTCCCGTGCTCATCGTCTCACGCAGGGTCTGCAGCAGAAAGCCGTCGCCGCCGAGCGCCACGACGATCCCAGCTTCTTCGACGGATGCCTGGCCGTAACGCGCAGAAAGGCTTTCCAGCGCCGCATTGGCGTCGGCTGTACCGGATGAGACGAAGGCGAAACGGTTGGCGGTTTTGCTCATGGCTCTCAACGACAACCGATTGGCGACGACCGTTTGGCGACCGATTGGCGGCGACCGGTTGCTGGGCCGCGCCAGCGCCGGGTTAGCATGGGTGGGCATTTCTGCAAAGGGCGGGAGGTGTCTTGATATGGCGGCCGAACATGGCGCACTCGCGCATCGTGTCGGAGGACAAAATGATGTGATGGTTAAGGCCCGCCTTAAGCCCTCGTAAAGCCGGATCGATCATGTTAGCCGGCAGCGGACGGGCGGCGTGGGGGCTAACCAGTCGAGGCCGATCTATTGCCGCTGGCACGCTTGATTATCGTCTTCCTGATGCTGGCAAGTTTTGCCCTGGCTTTCGCGGAACTGGTGCGCCAGTCGGAAGAGAAGAGTTTTAGACCGCAGCCCACCGCCTCACGCTGCGGCGACGCGGCGGGGACACCCTGTCCGCAAAGGGCGCTTTGACGTTACTACGCTGGTCCTTAACGGGCGAGCAGATGACAGCCGGCCTGGCGCTTTTGCGCGAGATACTCGTCGACAAGCTGGCGATAGCGGACTCTCCCGAAGCTCGGGAAATGGCCGCCATGCACGACCGAGACATCGAAATCGCGCAGGCGCAGCAGCGTTTCGACATAGTCGTCGATATCGGAGTGATAGACGTCGTCGATCAGCGGGCCGTCATAGATGATGTCGCCGGAAAACAGGATGCCCGTCCTGTTTTCGTAGAGCGCAACGCCGCCGGGTGAATGACCGGGCGTGTGGATCACCTCGAAGGCACGGTCGCCGAGATCGAGGATATCGCCTTGCTCGAGCAACCGGTCGGCCGGTGCGGGCAGGATCCGGTAGCGCTTCGTGTCCCAGCCTTGCGGCATGCCGTCGAACATCTCGTCGGTGGCATAGCGGTCGGCAACCGTCCATTCGTTGCGCGGGTCGGCGAGGATCCCGGCCTCGGCCGGGTGCACGCAGCGGTCGGGAAATTCGTGATGGCAGCCGATATGGTCGAAATGCGTGTGGCTGGCCACGCAGGTGAGCTTGCGCTCCGTCAGCAGCGGCACGTGGCGCCGCAAGCTGAAATGGCCGAGGCCGGTGTCGAACAGAAGATCGCTGTCGCGGCCGCGCACATGCCAGATGTTGCAGCGGAAGAACGGCTTGATCCACGGCTCGTGGATCAGCGTCACGTCATCTCCCATGCGGATCGTTTCGTACCAGTGGCCGGCGTCGATGGTTGGAAGCGTGCTCATGTTCAGTCCGCAAGCAGGATGATGTCGCCAGCATCGCACGATACCGCGACCACGTCGCCCGGCTGGACGGCCGATGCCGAGGGAACCTTGGCGATGAAATGCAGCGCCGGGTCGGTCGCGGAGGTCCCCAGAACACGCTTGAAGCTGCCCTGAAAGACGACATCGCTCACCTTGACCGTGCCAAGCGCCACGCCGCCACTGGTTGCGCCGAGGATAAGATGCTCCGGCCGGACGGCCAGCGCAACGGTCGAGCCGGCCGGCAATGTGCCAGGCACGGAGAGCGACCCAAGCTTCGTGGTGACGGTGAGCTTGCCGCTCTTCGCCTCCGTCACCGTTCCCGATATCAGCGTGCTTTCGCCCATGAAGGTCGCGGAAAAGCGCGTCGCCGGCCGTGCATAGACACGCTCGGGCGGTCCTTCGTCCTCGATGCGCCCGTCATTCATCACCACGCAATGATCGGCCAGCGCCATCGCCTCTTCCTGGTCGTGGGTGACGTGGATGAAGGCGGTGCCGACGCGTTTCTGGATCGCCTTCAACTCGTCCTGCATCTGCCGGCGCAATTTCAGGTCGAGCGCGCCGAGCGGCTCGTCGAGCAACAGCACCGCCGGCTCGACCACCAGGGCGCGCGCCAGCGCCACGCGCTGCCGCTGGCCGCCGGAAAGCTGATGCGGCTTCTTGTCGAAGGCGGTGGCGAGGCCAACCAGCGCCAGCGCCTCGCGTGCCCTTGCTGCCCGGGTTGCGCCATCGACGCCCTGCATGCGCAGACCGAAGCCGACATTGCTGCCGACGCTCATGTGCGGGAACAGCGCATAATCCTGGAACACGGTCGTCGTCGGCCGCTTCGCCGGTGGCACTGCGGTGCAGTCCTCGCCGCGGATCAGCACCTTGCCTTCGCTCGGTGTGACGAAGCCGCCGAGGATGGACAGAAGCGTCGTCTTGCCGGAGCCGGATGGCCCGAGCAGGATCGTGTAGCTGCCCGGCTCGATCGTCAGCGAGACGTTCTTCAGCACGGTGAGCTGGCCGAAGCGATGCGAGACCGAGCTTATATCGACCAGTGGCGCACTCATGCCGGCTTCCTCCGCAACAGCATCAGCTCGAACAATACCACCAGTACGATGGAGACGGCGAAGACCAGCGAGCCGACGGCGTTGGTCTTGGGATTGAGGCCGGAGCGCAGCAGGTTCCAGATCTCGACCGGCAGCGTCGTGTCGAAGCGCGTCAGCAGGAACGAGATGACGAATTCGTCCCAGGAGAAGGTCATCGACAGGAAGAAGCCGGCGAAGATCGCCGGCGCCATAACGGGTACGGTAATCAAAAGCAGCACCTTCCATTCGGCGGCGCCGAGATCGCGCGCGGCGCGCTCGATATTGATCTGGTGGTCGCCCATCTGGCTGTAGATGATGGCAAAGCAGAGCGGCAGGTTGATCACGACATGGCCGATGCCGGCGGCAAGTAGCGATTTCGGTATGCCGGTCCAGTTGAACAGCACCAGCAGCCCCATGCCGATGATGAGATAGCTGACGGTCAAGGGCAAGGTGATCAGCCCGCGCATCAGGCCCGAGCCCGGCAAGGCGAAGCGCGCAAAACCCCAGGCGGAGAGAAAGCCGAGCGTGACGGCGACAGCCGAGGAGACGACCGCCACCAGCAGCGAATTGACCAGCGCCGAAGTCAGCCGCGTGTCGGCGAGCACGGCCTCGTACCAGCGCAGCGACGGCCCGGTGAAGGGCGGGATCGGAAACGAGGTTGCCTGCAGCGAAAACAGCACCAGAACGACGACCGGCAGAAATATGAAGCCGTAGATTGCGATGGCGTAAAGGCCGGAGACGAGGCGGATGAAAGCGCGCATGGTCAGGCCCGCTCGATCTTCAGCCAGCGGGCGCAGGCGAGGTAGGCGATGGTGACCACCGCCATCAGGATGATCGACAGCGCCGAGGCGAGCGGAAAGTCGCCGCGCCGGCCGATCTGCATCATGACGAGCTGCGGCATCAAAAGCTCGTTGTTGCCGCCGAGGATCTGCGGCGTGATGTAGTCGCCGATGCACAGCACAAAGGTGAGGAAGGCACCGACCATGATGCCAGGCAAGGTCAGCGGCAGAACGACATGCAGGAAAGTCCGCAGCGGCCCGGCGCCGAGGTCGGCGGCGGCCTTGCGGTAGCTGGGGCTGAGCTGCTTCAGATTGGCGAAGATCGTCAGCGTCAACAGCATGACGAAGAAATGCACGAAGCCGGTGATGGTGGCCAAACGCGTATTGGCGAGTTGCAGCGGTTCGCCGAACAGGCCGGAGCCGGTCAACGCGCGGTTGACGACGCCGTTCTGTGCCAGCACCAGCAGCCACGAATAGGAGCGCACGACATAGGAGGTCCAGAAGGGCAGCACCGCCAGCATCAGCGCCAGCCGCTGCCAGCGCTCCGGCACCTGTTCGGCCAGAATCCAGGCAAAGGGATAGGCAAGCAGCACCGAGATAATGGTGACGATCGCTGTGACCTGTAGCGAGTTCACCATCGCCTGCCAGTAGGACTGATTGGCAAAGAATTGGCTGTAGTTGGACAGCGTGAAGCCGCCGCCTTCGTGCGCCGTCAGGCTAGATACCGCCATGGCGACGAAGGGCAGCACGAAGAACAGCAACGTCCAGCCGAGCGCCGGCGTGACCAGCGCCCAGGGCAGGGCGCGCCCGCTGTTGGCGGCGTTCACGACCGGCAGCCGGTCATTGCGCCTGCAGCATTTCGGTCCAGACGTCCTGCATCTTCTTGTCGAGATCGGCATTCGGCGCCGGATAGGCCTGGGCGCGGGCGAGGAATTCCGGCTGCTCGTCGAAGCGCAGGATCTTCTTCTGCTCGTCGCTCAGGGCCGCCTTGCTGTTGGCCGGCATGCCCCAATAGCAGGACGAGGTGGCGAGCCGCGCCTGCCCTTCGGGGCTCATAATGTACTGGATGAATTTAAGCGCCAGATCCTTGTTCTTGGAATCCTTGAACATTGCCAGCGACTGCGACCACAGCACCGCGCCTTCTTTCGGAATAGAGAAGTCGAGGGCAGGGTTTTCCTTGGCCAGCCCAGCCGTCACCCATTCGCCGCCGCCGACCAGTATGTCGACCTCGCCTGTCGCCAGCGCCGTCTGGCTGGCGGTCACTTCGCCGACCAGCTTGGCGTTGGCCTTCATTTTGAGCAGCTCTTCCTTGATGGCAGGAAGGTCGGCTTCCGTCAGTTCCGCAGTCTTCTTACCGATCGCCAGTGCGGCCATGCCGATGACCGGCAGGTAATAATCGTAGATGGCGATCTTGCCCTTGTATTTGTCGCCGGTCAGCGCGGCAAGCGACTGCATGTCGGCCGGGTCGACCTTGGTCTTGTTGTAGCCGATCGTGTTGTAGCCGAACTTTTCGGTGATGCCGTAACGCTTGCCGTCGACGACGGTGGAGCTATCCATCTTCACCTGCGGAAACAGATCGGCCAGCGGCAGCTTATCTTCCGGTAGCGGTTCGAACAGGCCTTTTTCGACGCCCCGCGGTATGTCGATGCTGTCGATCACCATCACGTCCCAGTCGCCCGGCTGCGACTGTTCGACGATCGCCAGGCCGGCGCCGGTGCCTTCGAACTCCTTGACATTGACCTTGACGCCGTTCGCCTCCTCGAACGGCTGCAACAGCGCCGGATCGGCGTGATCGCACCAGATCAGCGCGTTGAGGTCCTGCGCCTGAGCGAGGCTGCCCGCCGCCAGTAGCAGTGCTGCCGCGGCACACGCGCCCTGGCTCTTCAGAACGGAAAGCGGATTCCTGACGGTTGGATTGGGGGTCTTTGGATTGACGGACATCGAGTGTTCTCCCTTGCCTTTTTGGCTTGTAGCAAAAAATTGAACCAATTCTAAAATTGAGTCAATTCTGTTTTTGTGGCAAACAGCCGCTATGAGCGGATTGCGGGCAAGGCAGAAGGCGGATCGGCACCGCCGCATCATCGAGGCGGCGGCGGCGCTTTTCCGCGATGCCGGCTATGAAGGCGCCAAGATCGAAACTATCGCCGCGCAGGCCGAAGTCTCGGTCGGCACGATCTACAACTACTACCAGAACAAGGGCGACATCCTCGGCGCGATCGTTTCGATGGAGGTCAACGAGGTGCTGAATGCCGGGCGCGGCGTCGTCGCCAACCCGCCAGCCAATGTCGGCGACGCTCTCGATACGCTGCTCGGCATCTATATCGAACATTCGCTGCATTATCTCAGCAAGGAGATGTGGCGGCAGGCGATGGCGATCTCGACGCAACTGCCGGACAGCCCGTTCGGCCAGGCCTACACGGCGCTCGACCGGGCACTGACCGAGCAGATTCGCGCGCTGATCGCCAGGCTACAGGCGCTCGGCCTGGTGCGCCGCGACATCGATGGTCCCGCGCTCGGCGAACTCATCTTCAACAACATGAACATGATGTTCATCGAGTTCGTGAAGCGCGAGGAGGCGAGGATTGCAGAATTGCGCACGGCGATACGCAGGCAGAACCGGATATTGGTGGCGGCGATTGGGGTGTAAGACGATCAAGGGCGAGTAGGACCAGCAACACAAATCGCCGCAGCCGGAGTATCGCCTAACGGTTGATCAGCCATAGAATGGCCGAGAGCACGATGCTGACCAGTATCGCCGTGGTGATAGGGACATAAAGCCTGAAGTTCTCACGCTCGATCACGATATCGCCGGGCAGCCTGCCAAGGCCGGAGCGGGCCAACCAAGGCCACAGCAGGCCTATGGCGACTATGCTGAGACCAACGACGATCAGAGTTCGCGACATGGCATCCTGCCGGAAAGTGTCGTGCCAGAAATATAGTGTTGACGGATCTTGCAAGCAGCGCTTCCACTCGATATTGCCTCTTGAGTTGAGGTTGAAATCTGTTACAACCTGAACGGGCATCAAAGGAGGGATTGGATGCGGATTTCCATCTGGCATTGGGCTATACTGCTGCTGCTGATCGGCGTGCCTGTTTTCTTTGCCGTTCGGTCAGCCGCAAAGCCATTACAGGATCCTTCGGCTCTCGTAGGTTTTGGAGGCTGGCTTATGCTGCTGGCGATTGGACAGTGCTTGGCACCTTTCCGCACGCTGGCTGAGCTGTTCTCTTCGAGCGGGGGCTATCGACAGCTAATGACGCTCCCCAACGGCGCCTTGGCGGTCTACGGCGAGGTCGCCCTGTTGCTGGCGTTTCTGGTGCTCCAGCTGGTTGTGTTCGTTGCAATGCTCCGGCGGAGTTCCCGTTTCAAGCAGCTGTTCCTGTATCAGTGGTTTGCAATACCAATCGTGTTTATTCTGGACACGACATGGATCTCAGCGGTTATGAGCGCTCCTGTGAGCTTGGTGCTTGCAGGGGATGCGCTGGTAATGCCCGCAGTTTCTTTTGTCCTGACCGGGATCTGGGTCGCCTACGTCTACAAGTCGGTCAGGGTGAGAAACACGTTCGACCGGGCCGCGATATCCGGTCAGGTCGCGAGTGCTTCATAGAGCTTGCCGCGAGCCCTATGTATGGCAGCCGACAAAAATGCCGGGCGCGCTGCATCGACCCAGATTACCCGGCCTGTAGGCCTGCTCGAGCGAGGATTTCAGGAGCCGGCGTGACATGCCCGTGCGGCTTGCAGTAGCCGGGGTCGATCGCGCGATAGCCAAGCAGATGGCCGAGTGGCGCCAGGATCCCCAGCGCCACTCGCTGAATAGCAGGTGGCGGGTGCGTGAAGACGATCACGTCGGCAAATTCCCTGGCGATGACCGCTGCCTGAAGCGGCGAAGGCCTGCCTTTTCTGTCCACCTTGCCGGCATTGGCCAGGCCGAAGAGCATGCCGATCAGCAGCTCGAAACGGTTCGGGTCGACATTGTCTGCACCTGGCGCCCGGTCGACTTCGACCAGCACATGCGCTTCTTCGGTTTTGCTGCTGTTCCACCAATCATGTGCGACGCCTGCTTCGACCGTGGCGGATTGGCCTGGCCCCAGGGACAAAGTCTTCCCGGCGATGCGAGCGTCGAGCCGGCCGCCGAGGACGGCAAACCGTTCCGTCAGGTTCGGGTGGTAGTGCTCGCCCACCACTGCGGCTCCCGGTCGGGCGGTCAGATGAGCGATGCCAGGTCCCTGGCCGCGGTCTTCGGTGCCACGCAGGATGACGGCATATTCGCCGGTCACCTTGTTCTCGTAGACATCTCCACAGCGTGACCTGGATCGGCTCCGGAGTTTCAGACCACCAGGGCCCGGCAAGTTATCGTCAAAGGGTTGGTCGTTCAACGACGCTCGAACGGGCGATTGCGGAAACACTAGTTGCCGGCTCTTCGTCAACGCGGGCGATCAGCGCTCTACCGGACATGCTTTGGCGGCCGCGCTCGCGGAAACGGCACGACCGTCAGTGGCGCATTGCGGAATTCCGCGATGGCTATTTCTTCAATCAGCGCGTCGAGGGCCTCGTTGACGCGTCGGCTCGTTTCATCCGCGCCGTAGAGGCGGTTTTGTGCGCATTCCAAAAGTTCGCGTGCCGCGGCGAAATCACTTCGCATGACAACACCCTTTGGTTTTTGGCCCGCCGCACGGCCATTGTCGGCGCGCTTAATTGAGCGAGTGCTAATATACACTGGAGCAATTTAATCGAATGCTGTTAAGTGGCCGTCGGGAGGCGGGACGAACCTATGGCCCAGCAAAAAGCAAGACAGGAATGAGCTCGGCGTCTCTTGGTAGGAGATGCTTGAGCCCGATCTGGTTCAGGCTAAGCCGGCAATTTCACGGGAACTTTCTGGCGATCCCGACGCTTCCGGTACGTACCGTCCTAATCTTTCGTATAGTCAGGCCCAAAACGGGTCGGCAGGTTGTCGGCGAATTTCAACCAAGGGAGCTTCTCCTCAAAAGCGACATGCAGCGTAGGTGCAAATTTTTCTGGCTCCTCCATCGCCGCCGCAAAAAAATGCATGACATCAGACATGTTCTTTGAGCGGAAGGACAGCGGCGTGCCACAGTGATCGCAAAATGTTCTTTCCACACCGGGAGAAGAGTTGAATACCTTCGGTAGCTTGCCCAGCCATCGCCATTGGCCGTTCAAGACGCCAATATAGGTGGTCATCGGCGCAGAACATTGCCGCCGACAACTTTCACAATGACAGACCACGCAGGCCTGTGCCGGGCCATCGACTGCAAAGGCAATAGCGCCACATAAGCAATGACCGCGCATGCAAATTCTCCTTGAGCCAACAAGGACAGCTTCATGCCTGGGCGTGAGGGAGGCGCCATGAAATGCGTCGAGCTGGCGCCCAATTCCGACATTCGGCGCTGGCGATTGTCCTCGCCTGCGCGAGGCGTTGCCTCCAAGCTGCCTTCACTATCGCCTTTGCGACATATTGAAATGTTCGTAGAGTTTCTCCGCCAGGCCGCTGCCGCCAAAGCCCGTCAATACCGATGAAAGTGCCAGCGGCGCCTTCTTGTCGAGCATGGCCTTGGCGATCATCAGATCGTCGCTTCGCTTATGAGTCCGCAGCCTAATACGATCTTGGGCGGCTTAAGAATTCTCTGGCGGCGGCAATCTGGCGCCGATGCTCGCGAAGGAATGCCGCGCCGAAGCAAATGGCGAAGGCCAGGACTGACAGGCTTGTCGTTGCTCGTGATGCAGGGTCAGGATCGGGACTTACCAGGAAACGGCAGCCGAACGCCAAGGCGAAGACGACAACGCCACCAAACATGCCGCTGACGAAGGGGGCGGTCGTGCGTTTCTGCTCCAACGAAGACTCCTAGGTTTTCCGCTAGGGAACTATGGTTTCCGCTAGGGAATATATGCGTTGAAGCTGATGTGCTACCGATCCCGACGGCCCCGGCCTGTGGATATCGGGGATGAGCAGATATCAAGCGCCCCGGAGGTCTCAAGAAGCCCGTGCTGGTGCCCCCGGACGGGATCGAACCGCCGACCTTCGGTTTACAAAACCGCTGCTCTACCAGCTGAGCTACAAGGGCACGGCGCTCCGGTTAGCATATTTGCTGCGCCAGTAAAGACAAAACTCCGTTTTTCGGTTCCCGGCGACCGCGCCGGTTCTGCCGCCCAGGGCGTCCTGAAAACGGCCAATTCGCTCCCTATATTGATGCAAGGTGCAATCGCATCAGCGAGGCAGTCGCATGATCAGGTTTGTCATCATTCTCCCGCTCGTCGTCGTGGCCTGGGTTCTCCTGGTGAAACTCGTCAAGGACCTGAAGCGCGCCAATATCGACTGGACAGGCGTCACCACCATCATCGGCTTCATCGCGCTCGCGTTCTGGCTTCGCCATATCACCGGCATGGGCTGAGGCCTGCCGATTGTTCCGGTGGATTGTCGACCAGCGCGACCGTTCGTGGTCGCGGCTGACAGTATCAGACTGGCACCCGACTGCCCCCTTTTTCTGCGTGTCTGAGTGGCAGGGCAGAGGGGTTGTTCCTCCGAACCTCTTAGGACCTGGGTTCCTCGCCCGCCGAAGCGGGGAGAGGTGGCCGCGACGCGGCCGGAAAGGAGCCTTCGTAGGGCGCGGTCCACTCTTCGTCGCGGCTTCGCCGCGCCACCTCTCCCCACTTCCGTGGGCGAGGAACCCAAGCTGGAATAAAGTCGCGCTCCGTCAGCCTCTCTGTCCTGTCGAACATCGCTTAAGGCGAGATCGGATGCCGCTTCAGCATTCGCCAACACTCTTGCCGATGTACAGGGATTTCCCGACAGCCTAATCTACTGCCGAGCCGAAACAGGGAGAGAGGGCGCTTGGGCGAGCACGATCCGAACGAAGAGCCGATCGAGACGGTTTTCCGCAACGGCACAATCACCACCGTCGGCATCCTGCTGGCGTTCTCGCTGGGCTTCATCACGCATTGGGCCGCCAACCCGATACCATGGGAAATCTATCACCTGGCCGCCGTCGTGCCGATTTTGATCGGCATTGCCCTGCAGATACGAGCGCTGCGGTTGCTGCTCGACATAACGTCTCTACAACGGCGCGTTTATGAACGCGCCAATCGTATCTTCATTGCCGGCCTCATCTTCACCGCCTGCGGAGTTGGGCTGGCGATGCTGCTTGATTTCTACGACCTATCGACCAAGAGCGCGGTGCCCGGGGGCTAGCTCTGGCCATCCTGGCAGATGTCGCACCATTCGGCGCTGGTCAGCGCTGCCATGCGCTCGGTTCGCTGCCAAGGCCGGGAGGGGTCGGCAGGCCGCCGATCATCCTCGTCACCTGCGCTGCTGCATCGCGCACCAGCGGGCCGATTTCGGCCAGCCGCTCCGGTGTGACCCGTACCGTCGGCCCGGAGACCGAGACGCCGCCGATCGGTTCGCCGAATTCGTTGAAGATGGCGGCGGCGACACAGCGCATACCTGGATGCCGCTCCTCGTCATCGACCGACCAGCCGCGCAGCTTGATCGTCACCAGATCGCGGGCGAGCGCCGAGATGTCGGACAACGTGTTTTCGGTGAAGCGCTCCAGCCCGGCCCGGCGCAGTATGGTGGCTACCCGTTCCGGCTCGAGATGCGCCAGCACCGCCTTGCCGATGCCCGAGGCATGGAAGGAACTGCGCGTGCCCGGCCGGAAGAAGGCGCGGATCGCCTGGTGCGTCTCGACCTGGCTGACGAAGACGACGCAATCGTCCTCGGCGACGCCGAGATTGGCGGTCTCGCCGGTCTTCTCCATCAATTCCTGCATGACGATGCGGGCGCGGTCGACCAGCTTACGGCGGCGCAGGAACGCTGCGCCCATGCGATAGGTCTCGACGCCGATCGACCACAGCTGGTCGGTGCCTTCGAACTCGACCATGCCATGGTTCTCCAGCGTCGTCAGCATGCGGTAGGCGGTGGATGCCGGCAGGCCGGAACTGGCGGCGATCTCGCTCAACGACAGGCCGCTGCCATCGGCGACGATTGCCAGGATGCGCAGCGCCCGGTCCAGCGACTGCACCGAGGCCGCCTCGGACGGCCCGTTGAAAGCGCGCGGCGGGCCGCGCTGGCGTTTTTCGGTGGTTTCCATCGGGCCATTCTTCGCTCTGTTCGCCCAACAAGCAATGAAAAAGTTTTTCACCGGCCGGCGAAGCGAATTTATGGAAAACAGGGAGGCCAATCAATTCAAGCAGCAAGAGCCGTTCCCTGGAAATGAAAAAATATTCTGAAAAAATTGAAAAATAATCGACGCACTGGCATCATCAGCCATCAACAATTCCGTGGAGGCTGACATGGCCAAGATGCGCGCAGTCGACGCAGCCGTTCTCGTTCTTGAAAAGGAAGGCATCTCCTGTGCCTTCGGCGTGCCGGGTGCGGCGATCAACCCGCTTTATTCGGCGCTGAAGGCAAGGGGCAGCATCCGCCACATCCTTGCGCGGCACGTCGAGGCGGCCTCGCATATGGCCGAAGGGTTTACCCGCGCCAGATCGGGCAATATCGGTCTGTGCATCGGCACTTCGGGTCCGGCCGGCACCGACATGATCACCGGCCTCTATTCGGCCGCCGCCGATTCTATTCCCATCCTCTGCATCACCGGGCAGGCGCCGCGGGCACGTCTCAACAAGGAGGATTTTCAAGCCGTCGACATCGCCGCGATCGCCGCACCCGTCGCCAAATGGGCTGTTACCGTCATGGAGCCCTATCTGGTGCCGATGGCGCTGCAGAAGGCGTTCCATCTGATGCGCTCGTCGCGGCCGGGGCCGGTGCTGGTCGACCTGCCGGTCGATGTGCAACTGGCGGAGATCGAGTTCGATATCGATGCCTACGAGCCGCTGGTGCCGTTCAAGCCGGCAATGTCGCGCGCTCAGGCGGAGAAGGCGCTGACGATGCTCGACGCGGCGGAAAAGCCTGTGATCGTCGCCGGCGGCGGCATTATCAACGCCGATGCGTCGGACCTGTTGATAGAATTCGCCGAAGTCACCGGCGTGCCTGTCATTCCGACGCTGATGGGCTGGGGCGCGATCCCCGACGACCACCGCCTGATGGCCGGCATGTGCGGACTGCAGACCTCGCATCGCTACGGCAATGCGACGATGCTCGAGGCCGATTTCGTTTTCGGCATCGGCAACCGCTGGGCCAACCGCCACACCGGTTCGGTCGATGTCTACACCAAGGGCAAGAAGTTCATCCACGTCGATATCGAGCCGACGCAGATCGGCCGCGTCTTCGCACCGGACCTTGGCGTCGTCTCGGATGCCGGTGCGGCGCTTAAAATGCTGCTCGACGTCGCCACCGAATGGAGGACCGCCGGGAAATTGCGCGACTGGTCGGGCTGGGCCGGCGAATGCCGGCAGCGCAAGAAGACGATGAAGCGCAAGACCCATTTCGACCAGGTGCCGCTGAAGCCGCAGCGCGTCTATGAGGAGATGAACAGGGCGTTCGGCCGCGACACCACCTATGTCACCACGATCGGCCTGTCGCAGATCGCCGGGGCACAATTCCTGCATGTCTATAAGCCGCGCAACTGGATCAATTGCGGCCAGGCCGGGCCGCTCGGCTGGACATTGCCGGCAGCGCTCGGCGTTCGCGCCGCCGATCCGGACCGCACCATTGTGGCATTGTCCGGCGACTATGATTTCCAGTTCATGATCGAGGAACTGGCGGCCGGCGCGCAGCACAGATTGCCCTACATCCATGTCGTGGTGAACAACGCCTATCTCGGGCTGATCCGCCAGGCGCAGCGCGGCTTTTCGATGGATTTCGAAGTCAGCCTGGCCTTCGAGAACGTTAATCGACAGGGCGATGCCGAAGCTGGCTATGGCGTCGACCACGTCGCCGTTGCCGAGGCGATGGGCTGCAAGGCAGTCAGGGTGCGCCGGCCGGAGGAATTCGCCGGTGTCTTCGAAGAGGCAAAGCGCCTGATGGACGAGCACCAGGTTCCGGTGGTGCTCGAATTCATCCTCGAGCGCGTCACCAACGTTTCGATGGGCACCGAAATCGACAAGATCACCGAATTCGAGGAGCTTGCCGAGCGCAATGAAGATGCCCCCACGGCGATCGTCATGCTCGATTAAGCCGCATATGAGGAACTACTGCCATGCCACGGTTTTCAGCCAATCTTTCGATGCTCTTTGGCGAGCATGACTTTCTCGACCGCTTCGATGCCGCTGCCCGCGCCGGCTTCAAGGGCGTCGAGTATATCGGTCCCTATGACCATGCGCCGGATGTCGTCGCGGCCAGGTTGAAGAAGAACGGGTTGACGCAGGTCCTGTTCAACCTGCCTGCCGGCGACTGGGCCAAGGGCGAGCGCGGCATTGCGATCCTGCCGGACCGCATCCCGGAGTTCCGGCAAGGTATTGCCAAGGTCGTCACCTATGCGCACGCCCTGGGCTGCGAGCAGGTCAATTGCCTCGCCGGCATCGCGCCGCAGAGCGTCGATCGCTCCGTGCTGGAAGACGTGTTCACCGAAAACCTGGCTTTCGCGGCGGAAAAGCTGGAGCAGGCCGGCATCAGGCTGCTGATCGAGCCGATCAACACCCGCGACATTCCGGGCTTCTTCCTGAATTACTCGGATCAGGCCCTGGCGCTGATCGACCGCGTCGGCTCGAAGAACCTGTTCCTGCAATACGACATCTATCACATGCAGATCATGGAGGGGGATCTCGCCCGTACCATCGAGGCAAACCTCGACCGCATCGCGCATATCCAGCTTGCGGACAATCCCGGCCGTCATGAGCCGGGGACGGGCGAGATCAATTTTCACTTCCTGTACAGCCACATCGACCGCATCGGCTATTCCGGCTGGGTTGGCGCGGAATACAAGCCGAAGGGTGGGACGGAAGCCGGACTGGGATGGCTTCGGGAGTTGGCCGGGCAGGCGGCGGCATAGACGCTACGCATCGCCGCCTTACAAAAAACGGAGAAAGACATGGAAACCATCGGCTTTATCGGCCTCGGCATCATGGGTGCGCCGATGGCGGGGCATCTGCTCGACGCCGGCTACACCGTCGTCGCCAGCGATCATCGCTCGAAGCCGCCGGCCGATCTCGTCGCCAGGGGTCTGAAGACCGTCTCTGGCCACAGCGCCGTCGCGAAAATGGCCGACATCATCATCACCATGGTGCCGGATACGCCGCAGGTCGCCGATGTGCTGTTCGGCGAAAACGGCGTCGCGTCCGGGCTGACAAGGGGCAAGCTGGTCATCGACATGAGCTCGATCTCGCCGATCGAGACCAAGGAATTCGCAAAAAAGATCAACGATCTCGGCTGCGATTACCTCGATGCGCCGGTGTCGGGCGGCGAGGTCGGTGCCAAGGCGGCGTCGCTGACCATCATGGTCGGCGGCGAGGAAAGGGCCTTCGAACGCGCCAGGCCGGTGTTCGAAAAGATGGGCAAGAACATCACGCTGGTCGGACCGAACGGCGTCGGCCAGACAACCAAAGTCGCCAATCAGATCGTCGTCGCCCTGACCATCGAGGCCGTCGCCGAAGCGCTTGTCTTTGCTTCAAAAGCCGGCGCCGATCCGGCCAAGGTCAGGCAAGCGCTGATGGGCGGATTGGCCGCCTCGCGCATCCTCGAAGTGCATGGCGAGCGCATGATAAAGCGCAGCTTCGCGCCCGGCTTCCGCATCGAACTGCACCAGAAGGATCTTAATCTCGCTCTCGAAGGCGCCAAGGCGCTCGGCGTCGCGCTGCCCAACACCTCGACGACACAGCAACTGTTCAACTCCTGCGCGGCGAATGGCGGGGCCAAAGAAGATCACTCGGCGCTGGTCAGGGCGCTGGAGCGGATGGCGGGATGTGAAGTGGGGTGAATAGTGAGTAGTGAGCAGTAAATAGTAAGTAGCAGTGAGTAGTTGGTAATGAGTTTGGTCACGACCTACGTGCAGTCTCACCATTCACTCTTTCAAAAATTTCCTTGCCGCATAAAGGCTCACCGCCGCCGCATTCGACACGTTGAGCGAGCGGATGGCGCCGGGCATGTCTAGCCGGGCGAGCGTCGCCACCGTTTCGCGCGTTTTCTGGCGCAGGCCTTTGCCCTCGGCGCCAAGCACCAATGCGATCTTTTCTCCCGAAAAACTCTTTTCGAGCTCCGCCGGACCGTCCGAATCCAGCCCTATCGTCTGAAACCCGGCCTCGTGCAGTTGGCCGAGTGCGTCGGCGAGGTTCTTCACCTCGATCTGATCGATGTGCTCCAGCGCGCCGGAAGCCGACTTCGCCAGCACGCCGGATTCCTGTGGGCTGTGGCGCGCCGTGGTGATCAGCGCGCCGGCGCCGAAAGCGACCGCCGAGCGCAGGATCGCGCCGACATTGTGCGGATCGGTGATCTGATCGAGCACCAGCACCAGCCTGGTGTCGCCAAGCGCATCGAGGCGCTTGGGTTTTAGCGGCTCGGCCTCGATCAGCACGCCCTGATGCACGGCATCCGAGCCGCTGACCTTGTCGATGTCCTTCGGCTCGACCAGTTCCGCCTTGAAGGGCAAAGCGGCAAGATCGGCGATTGCCAGCCGCTCGGCAGCGTTGCGCGTCACCAGCATTTTTTTGATCTTGCGGCGCGGATTGTCGAGCGCCGCCCGCACCGTGTGCAGCCCGTAGAGCCGCACCAGCCCATCCGCCGGGTTCTCGCCGGGCGGCACCGGCTGGCGCGGCCTGAACGCCGGCGCGCCGCCGCTCTTCTCGTCGCGATGCGCACGGCGCAGCTTGGCGTAGTGGGTGTCTTTAGGGGTCTTGGGCTTGTTGTCGTTGCTCATGGCCGGTTCTATAGCCGTGTCGTCCGGTCATGGATACAGCCGCACAAGCTGCTTGTCGGGCGAGGTGTGAAATTCAGCGCTTTTTGCCGGGCTGTTGCGGTTGACAGTTTTGGACGCTCCCGCCATAAGGCGCTGCGCGGAAAGGCTGCTTTGGCGGCCGCGACGCGTCGATGCCTCGTTGCATGGCTCCGGCGGTAGACTGGAGAGGTGCCCGAGTGGTTAAAGGGGACGGACTGTAAATCCGTTGGCTATGCCTACGTTGGTTCAAATCCAACCCTCTCCACCACTGCCGGCCCGGAAGCCCTGAAACGCAGCGCGAGCGTCGGAGCGGATCCGATGCTTGACTGAAAGGCGCGGGTATAGCTCAGTGGTAGAGCAGCAGCCTTCCAAGCTGAATATGCGGGTTCGATTCCCGCTACCCGCTCCAGATTTTCCCCAAGGCCACGGCGCACCTCGCGCACGATCCCGAAGCAGGCAGCGCCAAGCGAAGCGCGTTGCCGATAGTTCAGAGCGTTCAATGCGCGTCCAGAAGGACGCGCATCTTAATCTGTGTTTTACGCATATCGTTGTCCCGAACCGCAGGCGGCGTTGGGCGACAGGCGTCAGCTCGCGAATTTGCTGAAAATGGAGGCGAGCTGGTTCTGCTGCGGCACTTGCCCGTTCGGCGTCAGCTGGTCGACAAGTCCCGGCAAGGCCGCGGACAATTGCTGGAGCAATTCCTGCTGATTCAGGCCCGTCCTTTGCGCGATCTCCTGAATGATTTGCGGCCCGAGAGCGCTGCCCAGATCGTTGGGGTTGATCGGCTGGTTCTGACCGGTGCCGACCCACGAATTGGCGACGTTGCCGTGGCCGGCGTCCTTCAGTTTGTCGAGCAGGCCGCCCAGACCGCCAAGCAGTCCGCCGTCGGCGGATGCGGTTGTATCAGGCGGGACGGGGGCAGGGCTCTGCGCTGCCTCCGGCTGGGCGGAACTTCCACTGCTCAGCATTTTTCCCACCAAAAGTGCGCCGAGCGCGATCATCAGCGGCTTGGCGACGTTGCCGCCGGGAACGGCATTGTCAAACAGTCCCATTGTGGATCTCCATGTCAAATTGCCCGCCCGTCTCCGACAATGACGCATTCATGGCGAATTTCAAGCCAGTTTGAGCTTTCCGTAATCATGATTTTCAAGTTGGCTTGAGCTTTGCTTAATAATGTGGAAGTAATCCGGTGCGGGGAACGGAGAGGAAAAATGTCAATATTAAGCTGGATTATTCTCGGCGTCATCGCCGGCTTCATAGGCAGCAAGATCGTCAATAAAAGCGGGCAGGGCCTGGTGCTCGATATCGTGCTTGGGATCGTCGGCGCCATCGTCGGCGGACTGATCTTCAGCGCCTTTGGTGCGTCGGGCGTTACGGGGCTGAACATCTATAGTCTGATAGTGGCCGTGATAGGCGCGATAGTTGTCCTGTGGGCTTATCACCAGTTTACCGGCAGGCGGGCTCTTTAGAAACGGGCAGACCGGCAGTTGCGTCGGCATTCACCCGAATGCCGAGCGCCTATCTAACCCTTTTGAGGATCTGGCGGATCAGCGTGTTGAGGCCGGCTTCCAGCCCTCTCACCATGATCGGCCATAGTTCCTCCAGCAATCGCTGCCATACGGCATCGCGCCCAATCCTCACCGGCAGATTGGGCATCGCGCCCATTGCCGCCGTCACATCGCGACGCAGCCGCTCGCCACAGGCGCTTGCGCCGCTGATCGTCGGATCGAAGGGCAGCCGGGTAAAATCCCATTTTCCGCGCTGCTCGATGCCGAGATTGCTCTCGACTTCTGCATGCGACAGCACCGTTTTGGGCGTGACCTTGATGCGGCAATATTTGCAGAGTTCGGCGACAACCGCGGTCATCGCGTTCCACTGCGCCTTGGTCATCGGATAGCGGCCGGCATCGAACGGCCTTCCTCCGCCCCGGCCATGCAGCAGAGCGAAACCCCGATCGAGCCGCCATTGCAGTTGAGCGTGTGCGCGGCATATCCCGGTTTTACCCGACCCGAATTGAGCGCGATCGAAGGCCGGCCCCTGACCAAACGGCCATTCCCCTCGACCAGTATGTGATACGCATCCCTATCGGTATCGCCGGCCGAATGCGAGCCTGCCGTCCAATGGCAAACGACGCGCTTCATCGCAACATTGGGCAACCAGTCGGGCGGCAATGCCACAGAAATCTCCGCGACATAAGTTCAGTGACGCAGCACAGTATAATTTCCTTGGCGGCGGACGCGAAAACGAAACGATAGTTTGGTTGAGCGTTTCTAACGGTCAGCTATTCGCCGGCATCTTCGGCGACCGCGTGTTCTCTGTATTGCGGCAGATCGTCAGTGATCGTGAACCACTTCGCCTTGGAGCCGACGAAGATGTGCTGCGTCGGGCGGATGGTTGGCTCGTCGACGAGGCTTCCCATGGCGACATGCACGAAGGCACCGTCGCGGACCACCGAATAGAGCAACGAGCCGCAAGTCTTGCAGTGCGCGTCATGGCCGGTTTCGTCGCCGAAGATCGTGAGATTGTCCTCGCCCCTCGTCAGGCTCAGCCTGTCCCGCTCGATGCCGGCGAACGGCTTGAAGGCCGAACCGGTGGTACGCCGGCAGTTCGAGCAGTGGCAGTTCGCGGCATAGACGAACGCGTCCGCCACCGCGTACTGAACGGCGCCGCACAGGCATTTTCCGGCGAGCATGCGGTTGCTTGCATTCTGGTTGTTTCCGTTCTCCGGGCTTGCCATACGCTTCTCCACTCAGGCGATCGTCCCTACACCCTCTCCAGCTCTAGGCGACTACGGTTAACCGGCGCTTGCGCTCGTCGAGCGAGACGATGGTCAACCCGCTGGCCACCACCAGCAGGATACCGCAGATGGCCAGCGCATTCGGGAGCTGCCGGAAAACCACCAGGCCTGAAATCACCGCCCAGACGGTAAAGCAATAGTAGAACGGCGCCACCACGCTGGTCGGCCCGACGCGATAGGCCATGAAGATGAAGAAGTGGCCGAAGATCAGGAACAGTCCGGCGCCGCCCATCAGCAGCAGGTGACGGGTTTCAGGCACCACCCAGCGCTCGGAAACCAGATGCGCAACGCCGGCGCCGGCCAGCACCACAATCACCGCGGAAATAGCCACGACCATTCCCGGCACGTCGGCAGCGACCTTGCGCCCGGCCAGATCGCGCGCCGCGGACAGGGCTGCATTGCCGAGCGCCAGCAGGGCGTAAACCGAAATCCCCTGCATCGTCGGTTGTGCCACCATCACCGCGCCGACAAAGCCGAGCCCGATCAGCGCCAGGCGAACCCCGCCGATCCGTTCGCCAAACAGCATCGAGGAGCCGACCAGCATCAGCAAGGGCGTGATCTGTCCGAGCGCGGTGGAATCGGCGATCTGCATGTTGGCGAGCGCCACCACGTAGCAAAGGATCGCACCCAGTTCGAGCAGGTTCCTACGCAAAACCTTGGCGTCGAGGATTAGCGGGATGTGCTTGCCATAGCCCAGCACGAACAGCAGCGGAATGCCCCACAACGTTGCCGCCGCGCCGCGCAGGAACAGCACCTCATAGGGCGGCAGTCCCGCGGTTGCGAGCTTCATCATCGTATCGTTGACGATGTAGGACCCGGTCGAAACGACCATGAACAGCGGGCCTCGTATGGCAGTCGGGATGAAATGCATCGGCCCACGAAATCAGACCGGCGCCAAAGCGGCAATGGGCCAGATCCGTCTGTAAATCCGTCAAAGCCGTCAGCCGCCGCCGTAACCATTCCATTTGCCCTTGTTCGTTCCTATATCCGCGCCACATTCTCCGAAACCGGATCACGCGTTCGGGCGGGCGAGCGCGCTCGGCGACAAGGCACTTGTGTTTTTCGGCCTTAGTCGCTAATCGCCCCGCATTCGACTGAACTGAAGGTCCAGGCCGTCCCAGGCCGTCCAAGGAAAGAGACTATGGCAAAAGGTAAATTCGAGCGCACTAAGCCTCATGTGAACATTGGCACGATTGGTCACGTCGACCATGGCAAGACGTCGCTGACGGCGGCGATCACCAAGT